>CAZXOF010000033.1:0-13431 GCA_964642255.1 uncultured Eggerthellaceae bacterium
GTGCAAGGGGGTTAGATGCTAACGGATAATGTAAAACCAAGTAACAATAGATAAAGCTCCTTTGTCATCCCAATTCCGATTTTGCAGGATCTATATCCACACTGCCCACGCTGGGTTAACAGAGCATAAAAGATTGAGGATAATTAAATTACTTTTAGTTAAGATATAAGCTTAGAGTCTATTTTCTGTAGTAGCATCGAGTTGCTATTAGACCAGTGTTTCACGTGAAACACCATTGTCGCTGGATAGATGAGTATTTATAATGAACAGATAACGAATCGACCGTTAATGCGATTATAACGAGAAGTAATCTCTGATAATAGCCATTAAGGAAAGGGGTTGCGTGTGGGTTTTTTTGACGGTCTGAGGCGTGATAAAAATTCTTCTCAAAAGGATAAACAACCATTTTTGCATGAACTCTCAGCACCTGAGAATGACAATGATGGTATTGATATAGAAAATGTCGAAATTATTACTCGCGAAACAAAAGAAAATCTTGAGCCGGTTACCCAAGATATAAGTTATACCCCTATAAAAAAATATGAAGAAAAGAAACCTATAAATCATGTTATAGGTCAAACAAAGGTCATTGCCATACTTAATCAAAAAGGCGGGGTTGGAAAATCGACAACTGCGATTAATCTTGCTGCTGCGCTTGGTGAAGCAAAAAGACAAGTACTTCTGGTTGATCTTGATCCACAAGGCAATACAACAAGTGGTTTAGGAATAGAAAAAAGTAGCATTGACCACTGCGTTTATGATGTTTTGTTAAATGATCTTCCTATTCAGGAAGCAATCATTCCTGATTCTTTTGAGGGTCTTGATCTTGTTCCTGCAACCATTAATTTAGCGGGAGCTGAAGTTGAGCTTGTTTCTGAAATTGCCCGAGAAAGTCGCTTGAAAGAAGCCGTTGGAAGTTTAAGAGGCAAATACGATTATGTTTTTATTGACTGTCCGCCATCATTAGGGCTTCTGACGATTAACGCTTTAGTTGCTGCCGATAAGCTACTCATTCCAATACAGTGTGAATTTTATGCTCTAGAAGGTGTGACAAAACTTCTTGATTCGATGAAACGTGTCAAATCACGCCTTAATCCTTCCTTAGATATTTTTGGTGTTCTACTAACGATGTATGACGGGCGAACAACACTTGCTAAACAAGTGGTTTCAGAAGTCCAGTCATATTTTGGTAAAGCGGTGTTTGAAACTCTTATACCACGCACAGTTAAGCTTTCCGAAGCGCCAAGTTATGGTATGCCTATTACGCAATATTATCCAGCAGGCAAAGGAGCTCAAGCGTATTGTGATCTTGCAAAGGAAGTGATCCGACGTGGTTAAAAACAACCGAGGTGGTTTAGGTAGAGGATTAAACTCGCTCCTGAGTGGTTTTTCTGAGGAACGGGTGGCATCTGATCGCCTCAAAGTTGAACAACAGTCACCTAGTCCATCGCAGTCGTTACAAACAATGCCACAAGAACAACAACGGGATACAAAAGATTCTTTTATTGCAGATACTACAACTCATCAAGAGCACGTTTTTACTCCTGAATATTCTGTGGTAGCAGAAAACTTACATGAAAAAGCAAAAGAATCGCATGTAGAGCAAGTTGTAGGAGATGAACAGATAACAATAAAAAGCGTAAGTACGCGTATTCCTGAAGAAGTACCCATTGATGCTGTTAAACCAAATCCCGATCAACCTCGAATGACATTTAAGAAAGAAGATTTAGAAGAACTTGCTGATTCGATAGAAAAGAAAGGTCTTCTCCAACCTATTTTAGTTCGCTCTCTAGGGTCTCAATCTTATCAAATTATTGCTGGAGAGCGTCGTTGGCAGGCATGTAAACTTGCTGGAATGAAAACCATACCCGTTCGTATTCGTGATGCAAATAGTGATGAGGCTTTAGAGCTTGCCTTGGTTGAAAATATCCAGCGATCTGATCTCAATCCTATTGAAGAAGCATATGGCTATCGTCGTATCATGGAGCATCAAAACCTTACTCAGGCTGAGCTTGCGCAATTGCTTTCAAAAGGGCGTTCAACAATAGCAAATGCACTCAGACTTCTTGAATTACCAGAGGATGCACAGCAATTATTATTTGAAGAAAAGATAACCGCAGGACATGCACGTGCGATCTTATCGGTTCCAACAAAAGAAGGCAGACAAAAACTCACGGAAAAGTTAGTTAATGAAAAACTTTCTGTGAGAGAGGCAGAGGCTATGGCCCGTCTTCTTGCTTCTCGTTCACAATCTTCAGCCACCTCAAAACGCGAACCAATCCCAAAATCTTACAAGATAGTTGCACGATCACTTCGAGAAGTGCTCAAAACGAATGTTAAAGTTAAATCGAGTCAGGGAAAGAATAAAATAGAGATCGAATTTGCTGACGAAGATGATCTCGAGCGTATTTTTAAGGAGATCACCGAAAACGGATTGCTTGCTGAGGTCTCAGTTTAGTGGTCTTCCCGTACAAGATAGCACTCCAGAAACTAAAGGGGATGTTTCACGTGAAACATCCCCTTTAGTGCGCTTTGGATGGGATAATTTCCGGTAAAGGTTGCGCGATACTAACCAAAGGTTTGCTTAAGTTGGCCACAGGCTCCATCAATATCGCTTCCGCGTGAGGCTCGAATTGTTGTTTCTATGCCTCTATCGTTAAACCAAGATAACCAAGATTGGATAGTTTGTGTGCTCGATGCCCGATAAGGAGAACCCTCTATGCTATTCATGGGAATCAGATTGATATGGCAGAGAAGATTAGAAGAAAAATCGGTAAGTGCGACAAGATCATCGATGGTGTCATTTATCCCTTCAAGCAAGATATATTCAAGCGTTACGCGCCTATTGGTCTTTTTGGTATAAAGACACAAGATCTGTTTAAGTTGATCAAGTGGATAGTGTGCTAATCGAGGCATTATGGTATTACGCAAGGGTTGCTGAGCTGCGTGGAGAGATACAGCAAGAGTGAATTGTTTGTTTTCTGCTGCAAATCGCTCTATTCCTGGCAATATGCCACAAGTTGAGACAGTTATTTTGCGAGCCCCAATAGAGAGACCGTAGGAAGCATTTATTACCTGTAATGCGCCGAGTACGTTGTCATAATTAAGAAAGGGTTCTCCTTGACCCATGGCAACAACATTTGTTACAGGTAATTCCATATCTCCTTGAGCAATAATAATTTGGCGTAGTATTTCGCCAGAGCCAAGATTTCTCGTGTAGCCCTCGTGTCCTGTTGCGCAAAAAGAACAGCTCATTGCACACCCTACTTGCGTTGAAAAACATACTGTCAAACGATCTTTACGCGTATGAGAAGGAATGGCAACAGTTTCAACGCATGAGTTATCAGGGTATTCGATAAGATATTTATGCGTTCCGTCTTTTGAGATAAGTCTTTGCTTAAGTTGTGGCTTGATAAGAGGTGCAACATTACGCAAACAGTCTCGAATATTGCGTGGAAGATTAGTCATTTCGTTGTAATTGTCAACATTGCGTTGATAAAGCCAAGCAAGAAGTTGTTGTATACGATAATTTGGTTGTTTGAGGGAGTTAAACAGGTGTGTAATGTCATTAATGGAGTATGTGTCTATTGTTTTCATCATGCGGCTATTATAAGTGATCTATAGGAACACCCTACCTTATCCTTAAGTTTCGTTATACTCGCGTAAGTAAAACAATATCTAGTCCGTGAAAGGATAGGTATATGGATAACAAAGTAGAGAATCCTCAATCATGTCATATTGCTGTTCTTGCAGGGGGAAAGAGTGGAGAACGAGAAGTATCTTTGGCATCGGGGGAAGGCGTATCTGATGCGCTACGCGAAATTGGTTTTCAGGTTGAGGTAATAGATCCGGCATATCCCAACGAGCTTAAGCGCCTCATCGATGGCTCTTTTGATGTTGTTTTTCCCTGCCTTCACGGTAAGAATGGAGAAGATGGGGCGATACAGGGTTTCCTTGAACTGCTTGATGTTCCATATGTTGGTTCGGGAATTTGGTCGAGTGCTACAGCCGTAAATAAGGTGAAGGCAAAAAAGCATTATCTTAAGGCAAATATTCCGACTGCACCTTTTTGCTCGTTTTACCGCAGAGAATATGAACGCAGTGACCTTGACACCATTATTGATATATGTGGTGAACATTGCGTTGTTAAAGCAACAACTGAGGGAAGTTCGCTGGGTATTTCTATAGTTCAGGGGAGATCAGAGTTAGAAGTTGCGGTGAGTAAGGCTTTTGAGACTTATCATGAAATTATGGTTGAGTCCTATATTTCCGGAGTAGAGTATACCGTTGTTGTTTTAGGAAATAACGAAACACGTGCGTTGCCTGTAATTCAGATCATACCAACGTATGACTATTACAGTTACCAGTCAAAATATACCCCAGGTGGATCGAAGCATATTTGTCCAGCTCCTATTGACGACACGTTGTATGACACATTGCAGCAATATGCAAAGCTAGCGCACTCTACTTTAGAGTGCTCAGGGATGTCTCGATCTGATTTTATAGTTGGACAGGATAATACATGCTGGATTCTTGAGACAAACACTATTCCTGGTATGACAAAAACTTCTCTGCTGCCCGATGCCGCTCAGGCAGTGGGTATGAGTTTTGGTGAAGTTTGCACTGAATTGGTACGGCTTGCGTTTGATCGTGCTCATCAAAATCAACGAAATGAAAGCTCTTTTGCACCAAAGTGCGGTGATTAAAAAACACTCAAAGCATGGAGCCAAAACAAGATAATTGCCACAATTGCAAGCCAAACAAACCAGCTTGCTGCATAGCAGCCCTTGTTTCCTTTGCGAGCTTGTTCAATAAGATCTTCAGATAGCTTGCGACGCTGTTTCAAAATAACGGTACCTTGGCTTTGTTTTGGCAAAGGGTGGCGTTCTTTTATTGTTAAATTGCCGTTGTGTGCGATAATCCTGTCTATAGTTCCTTGACTCAGTGAAACTTCAGGTCGTATTCCTCGAATCATAAAGGATGAAATACGGCGGGAAAATTCATCAAACGCTTCATCAAAATGAGAGTCATTACATACAAGAGCAACTTCGCCCCAATAATAACCCGATTCAGGAGTATCGGTAAACGCAACAAAGGATAGAAATGCGCGTATGGTCCAGTTTCGTGCACGGCAAATCCCTAGCTTATACGACACAGATGTGTCAAGTGTGCCAACCTTAGCCCCAAATTTATTAGAAACCCATGCGATAGGATGCCCTTGTATCCATTCAATATCAATAGTGAACCGGTCTCCTACAAGACTATCGGCTCCCAGTAACGGAGTAGCATCCTTTTTTGACTTTGTGTTAAGGCGAGCATAGGTTCCAAAATAGCGCAGATCATCCATGGTGTCTTTACCTCTTTGTTTGTATGAAAACATGATAGATGGTAGGCTTTAGGCTATGGAAAATAAACATGATAATGTATCAGCGTCACTCTTACAGTATATATGCGAGGGCACCCCGGGTTCTATTGTTAAGCGTTATGCTACATTGCCACGCCGTGCCCGTGAAGGAGACTTTGGAGTCTTCGAACACAATGTGGTTGTTGTCGACACTGAAACAACTGGCGTGTCGTTTGTCCATGACGAACTGATTCAAATTGCTGCAGCACGAATGGACCACACTCAAATTAGTAGCTGGTATACAACCTTCGTAAACCCTAGCAAAACCATCCCAGAGGAAATATCTCATCTAACCGGTATTACTGAAAACGATATTGCTGACGCTCCAACCCCTGATGAAGCGCTTGAAGGCCTTGTCGATTTTGTTGGAGATGCTTTTATTCTCGCCCACAATGCCCCATTTGATAAAACCTTTACAACGAAACATCCTGCGGGTCATCCACTGCGTGACAATGTATGGATTGACTCACTTGATTTAGCACGTATTGCGCTACCTCGTATGAAGTCGCATCGTCTGCTTGATTTGGTGCGGGCGTTTGATGCTCCCATATCAACTCATCGTGCGGATGCAGATGTTGAGGCAACCTGTGCTTTGTTTCGTATTCTTCTTGCTGCGATCGACGCTATGCCAAAGCCTCTTGCTCGCTTTATTGCCGACCTGGCACCAAACGAATGGTCTACTTCGGTTGTATTCGACAAGCTTGCTGGTTATTGTGATGATGTGTTGCTTGTTCAGAAATTACGCAAGGAACGAACAGGTAACATAACTTATCAAGACAAGCTGGATACAGCTGATCTTGCAGTAGATCCGTTGTGTGATTTGGTTTTCCCTCAGAAAAATGACGTAGCCGCAGCCTTTAGCGAAACAGGTATGGTTGGCAGCTTATATGATCACTACGAAGAACGCCCCGAACAACTCAAAATGGCACAAGCGGTACAAAATGCCTTTGCACTGTCACAGCACCTTCTTGTTGAAGCAGGGACAGGTACAGGCAAGTCGATGGCGTATCTTGTTCCATCTGTGCTAACTGCCCAACAAAACGATATTTCTGTTGGTGTTGCAACCAAAACAAATGCCTTGCTTGACCAGTTGATGCATCATGAGCTTCCCCTATTAGCCAAGCGTGTCCCCGAACTAAAATTTGCGGCTCTGAAAGGTTTTTCTCACTACGTATGTCTTCGTAAGGTTGATGCTCTTATATCTATGGGCGCGCGCATGAAAGAAATTAAAGGTCAAGAGGAAACCCAAGCACCTGCGATTGCTGGTTTGCTTTCTTTTATAGAGCAGACAAAATATGGAGATATTGACACGCTTAAAATAGATTTTCGCCGACTTCCTCGCACTGCATTTACTACAACAAGCCGAGAGTGCTTGCGTCGCGCTTGTTCCTACTATGGAACTATGTGCTACGTGCATGGGGCGCGTCGTGCGGCTGAGGCTGCCGATATTGTAGTTACAAATCATAGCTTGTTGCTACATAATCTTGCTGCTGAAGGTAGTCTTTTGCCGCCTGTGCGCTATTGGGTTGTTGATGAGGCTCATAGTGTTGAGTCGGAGGCGCGTCGCGCGTTCTCCATTACTCTTGCTGCCGATGAACTATTGCGGCTTACGGACAGATTGTCGTCTGATCAATCGACAAAAAACCCTCTTGTACGCATTGATCGTCTTGTTATGTCTCGTAAAAGCACATTTGGTACCATGGTGCCCTACGCGCTTATGGCAAAAACAAAAGCAGCAGGTGTATCTCTTGCACGTGCGGCTGAAAATCTTGCTGTACACATAAAAGATTTGCTGTTTTTCGACACCAGCAAGAAAAATAAAGGGTATGAAACACTGGATCTGTGGATCAATGCGGATGTTCGTAACTCAGAAGTTTTTACGCGTCTTGTCAAATATGGAGCCTCTTTTGTAAAGGAGGCCAATCTATTTATTCAGGCTGCACAAGAGATTGTTGCTTTGCTTGAGTCTTATGAGGATGTACTAGAGCCACAAAAAAATCTAGCTTTAGTGATATTGATGACCAAAGAATTAAGTAGTGCTATTGAAATTATTTTGAGTTCACCATCGCAAGAGTACGCATATGCAGCCCATCTCTTTCGTAGATCTGATAACTCGTGTGATGAGTTACAGGCCCTACCACTTGAGGTTGGAAGTAGGCTCGGTGAAACATTGTTTGCACAGAGTCACTCAATTGTGCTGACATCAGCAACCCTCATGATTGACGGAAGCTTTAGCACATGTGAACGAGCTTTAGGTTTCACTGAAGTGAACCAAACAAGGGTACATACGCTTGCAATTGATTCGAGCTATGATTACGATCAACAAATGACAATCTATGTTGCGTGCGATATGCCCGAACCAAATAATCCATCTTATCTGGCATCTCTTGAGCGTTTCCTGTGTGATTTACATAAAGCACAACACGGTTCGCTTCTTACGCTCTTTACGAATCGACGTGAAATGGAGAAGTGTTTTGATACTGTGCAACCTGAAGTCAAAAAGGCGGGGTTGCGCATTGTGTGTCAGAAATGGGGTGTTTCTACAAAAGGCTTGCGTGATGATTTTCTTGCCGATGAGCACCTCTCGCTTTTTGCACTCAAAAGCTTTTGGGAGGGTTTTGATGCTCCAGGCGCGACGCTAAAAGGGGTGGTAATCCCCAAGCTGCCATTTGTGCGACCAACCGATCCTTTATCACAAGAGCGTGCCGAACGTGATGAAGCGGCTTGGCGTCACTATGTTCTCCCAGCTGCTATTCTTGATGTGAGACAAGCTGCAGGAAGACTTATTCGGTCAGCAAGTGATACAGGCATACTTGTTTTTGCCGATAGTAGGGTTGCTACAAAGAATTATGGCCGCACTTTTCTTAATTCGTTACCAAGTTCAACTATTAAAACCATGTCATGTGCTCAAATCGTGCAAGATGTTGCTACACACACAAGAGAGCTTTTGCAGTGATATTCGAAGATTTTATAAAACAGCGAAAAAAACTCAACTCGGCTGTTCATATAAAGCAGCATACGAGGGGAACCTCGAACGAGATTTCGTTTTCGGTTCTTGATGCGGCAAAACTTAAACTTGATGCTCAACAAAAAAATTCAGATATTAAAGAGAAACCTGGAAGTATCCGACTGTTCTCCTTGCCTACACGACGAAGACCCTATGGAATCTCTCGCCAGGAAAGCAATTGGCCACCCGTTAGGTTAGAAGAACAAGCTATCGACACCTTCAAGGTGGAAGATGCGACCTTGCTGCCAACACGACGAAGACCTCGTGGTGTATCTCGCCAAGAACACGGTCGCTCGTCTGCTACTTTAGGGGCACATAGTGCGGGTGTATCCAAAACGGAAAAGACAGAATCGCACCAGGTGTATAGCTCACCTTTTACGCTTACCTATTCAGCGGTGCATGCTGCAGAAATTGCACGACGCAAAAGTAAAAGGAAGCTCCATAAGCGAATCGCTGCTATAAGTGGAGTGTGTGCGGTTGGTGTTGTTTTAGCCCTTGGGATAGCTGTTGGTGTGGCAGCCTTTCAGGATTACAGACAACATGTGACCACTATGGCAGAAACCCTTGTTCTTATAGAAAGTGTAGATGAAACTTTTGTTCGACTTGATGAAGTGCTTACCAATCCGCTTGATTTGGAATATGCTGATACCCTAGAAAGTCTTATTAGTGAATTACAGCAACAAGAAGTCGTGCTTAAGTCTGCTGCCGCAACTATTTCCAATCTTTACGACAGATTTGTGTTACCAAATGACACAGAAGCAGCAAGCAGTTCGCTTGCTTCAATTGAGGCGCGTCTTGTCATGATTGAAGCAGCACAATACGTGCTCAATGAGGCGCTTGATGCGTCTCTTGCGTGGCAGTATGCTGAAAACGCGTGGACGGCCATTGTGGAGGCGGATGGGGCTGCGCGGGAAGCGGCAACGTGTGCGGCAGAAGGAACAACCGAAAGCATAACCGAATCAAGTGAGCTGTCGAATAATGCCATTGCTTCTTTTCAGTCGGCCGCGAGTTTTCTTATTGCTGCGATGGAGGTCTATGCGTATACGGATCTTTCTTTATTTCAAACCTATATAGACAAACGAATTGAGGCGCTTGGATATGCTATTGCTTCAAATAATGCCTTGCTTATAGAGGACACTGAATTGGCAACATCAGAAAACGATAGCTACAATCTTGCTGATAGTGAAGCAGCACAACTTATGCAAAACATTTCTGGAGCTCCTGAAGATAAGGTTCTTGACGATTTTGAGGACAGGGTATCTGAGTATCTTGCAACATATGAAAATGCACAAGCAAGTGCGGCTTCAACAGATGCCTATCTTCGATCTTACCGAGGGAACTAGCATATTAGAGGTAAAGTAGCTACCTCTGTGTCATAGAGATATCTGAGAGAAATAGTTATATAAAAGTTTTGCTGTATATTTTCATACTATAAATGAGAAGCTATAGGCCAAAAGGGTAGCTGTTTTAAGGACTACTGCTATGCTGCTGTATCTGCTAACACTTGATGCCGATGTTCGTGGGGCATCGGTGATGTATCAGTGTGCTAGCAGCAGGTTTTTACAAAATGCCTTATACTACACCGCATATCTTGTGCAGTATATGCACCTTGATGGTATAACGAAGCAATAGGCAGCGAGTGTTGTATACGGAAGGCAGTCGGATGCCAGAGATTCTCGATCACGTAGCTTACTTGTCTTGTGAACTTGGTGCACGTCCAGCGGGAACAGAAGAAGAGCAGCAGGCTGCACTTTATATCTCCGGACAGTTTCAAAGGGAAGCAGGGCTTCCGGCAGACATTGAAGATTTTAACAGCTCATCAAATGCAGAAGCGCCCTATATAATCATTGCTGCTGCAACTGCTATTGCGGCTGTACTTGCACAGTTTGTTGCCGTACTTATAGCTCCAGCTGTTTTAATTACGATTGTTGTTGCGGTTGTTTTGCTGCTTGAAATAACAGGTCATCCGGTATTTTCTAAGGCCTTTGAGCATGGCGTAAGTCAAAATGTTGTTGCGTATTACAAGCCACCTCAATCAAATGACGAATCTCATAGGCGCCGTCGCAAGGTTGTGCTTGTTGCGAATTACGATAGCGGAAAAGCGCGCATTGAACTGCATCCAGGACTTGTGTTTGTTCTGCCTATTGTGAATTGGACGTATGTAGCTGCGACTTTGCTGCTTCCTATTCTATTAATCATGCAATTTATCGGATTTATTCCATATGGTGAAACTTTTCCTAATACTGTTTCTGTTGTAATCATTATTGCTGCTGTTATTGCGGCGATGCCGCTGTTTTTGGGAGCGGCGCATCAATCCGCTCCATATAATGATGGAGCAAACTGCAATGCTTCAGGAGTTGCTGTACTCCTTGATGTTGCAACACGTCTTGGACAAGGGCTTGTAAGCGAAGACGAGCTCGTTCAACAACAAAGCGCGACGATTCATGGACAACATGCGGCACAAGAGGCGGGTGTTGTTCCTGATGGCGCAGTTGTAGAATACGCAGTTTCTGGTATCGAAGAGCCAGAAACTGTTGAACGTAGTCCCGAAGAGCGTCTTTTCGAAGCAAAGGCTGCTCTTGCGGCACTCACTGGAGAACCAATTTCGACAAAACCCTCTTATGACATTGCACATAATCTTGTTACGCTCAAACATCAACCTATTGTTAATGTGTCGGAAGAAGCTCTACGAGAATTAAGGGGTGAAATCCGAGAGGCATTTGCAAGCATTCCTGAAGCAACTGTAGCATCTGCGCTTGCTCACACTGAACAACAACATGGTGAGAGTGCAGTGGTGTTGTCTGGTGAGAGTGGCGTGCCTCTTCGTGATTCGGGACTATATAGTGTAAGCGTTGCCACTTCGAGCGATCAACTAAACGAACAACTACCTGCTGAGTCAAGTCCAGCTGTCCCTGTGTGGTACAAAACGGCTCAGGAAAAAGCTCACAGAATCGACAAGGGCGTGACATCACAACAGCGATCTCGTTATGCGGATACGTTTAGTACATCGCTTACAGATGCGACCTCCCAAGAGGTAGTTTCTGCGGTTGAAGATCAGCAAGTTACCATGACAGATGAGACTGCGGGTGATGTGGAGGCAGGCGGTGGTGATGTTTATTCCACTGAATACAACACTTTTATTGAGTCTTCGAGTATAAATGAGCTTGAAATCTCGGCAGAGCACAAGACAATTACCAATGAGCTGGCATCTGTTGCCTTGGGTGAGGATATTGATGATATAAAAGAAATGTCTAGCGACATTGAAGCTACCAGCGGGCGTGATAGCAAAGCAAACCCCGATCCGGGTTCCTCTGTAGTACCCCTATCTGAAATACCAGTATTTTCGGTTGATATGCCTACCGAGGCTTTCTCGATACCTGACCCCTCATTCATTAATGATTTACGAGAGCAGCCTGTCTGCGGAACAGATGCTTCTGCTTCAAATACAACAAGTACCAACCAAGCCGACTCGTCGAGAGTTCATCTTGGATTTGCGAGTGAGAGCTTCGACCTTGTGCAAGATTGCACAGAAAGTACTAACGAAACACTGGGTATCACACCACAGTACAAAGATGATTCAGCGGAAGGGGCGGCACATAATTTGCTCACGATGCTACCCTCGCTTTCTGGAGCAACTCAAAGGACAACATCCAGTGACTCTGCGACCTTATCGCAACCAGGTGGTACTGCAAAAGAATATGATCGCGAAGGCTTGCGTACAATATTACCCTCGCTTTCTGGATCAATTACCAAGCAGGGAACCTTTTCTAAGGAAGAAGACACAACACAAAATGATGGAGCGCCTGCTACCCGTAGTGCGTCAACCTTTGGTACGGCAGGTATGACCGGCGCATTTGCTCCTGTGGGTGAAGAGTTGCTGAAAGATGTTGACCCAAGCGACATCTATGTTGAAGATGCGGATGATTCCGATTACGATGAAGGCTTCACTGAGTCAGGAGCCTTTGCTGGTCCGGGGTATGTTGAAATGCCAAAAACTCGAGCAAGCCGCTTCTTTGGTCGTTTTAGACCTCAAAGTAGAAAAAAGAAAAAACTGGTTCCCGAATCTTCCATGGCAGAGTTTCTTGATATTGAGGCAGACTTTGATGCACGCGAAGCTGGTCGTGCGCGTGGAGGTTGGGAAAGTTTTCGCCAGGGGAATGTTCGCACTTGGAGTGATGGTGCTACCCATGAAACCAATGACATAGATAGTGAGACATGGCAGTCATCAGTGCATACAGATAGCACCTGGAATACAGATACATGGAAGGAAGGGGTTACGGACGAATCTGATACAAGTTCTGAGCAGGAATTAGAAACGTCCAAAGCTGTCTCGCGGGATATCGCGCAATCTATTAAGAAGCCTCGCCATGCACACCAACGTTGGCAAGGCAGTGCTTTTTCGCAGAATCGCCTTCAGTCTAATACAGAGAATGTCACTGAGGAAGCGGTGGGCAAGAGCCAAAGCGGCAGCCAGGTGTCTACTGATGGTACTGCATCTTTTGAGCCGATTCATCATGAGGATGAACAGATTCTCCAAGAGTTACATCAAATTCATAAGTTCCGCCATCCAGATATTGCGACCGAAGTGTGGTTTGTAGCGCTTGGATCAGAACTTGCAGGACACAACGGAATGAAAAAGTTTCTTGACGAACATGGCCAAGAATTACATGGTGCTATTTTTATTGATCTTGATGGTGTTGGCTCAGGAAATCTCAGTTACATCGAGCGAGAGGGTGGTTACCGTCGCTTTACCGCATCGTCGCGTATGCGGCGTTATGTGAATAGGGCGAGTGCAGATAGTGGAGTACGCGTTCAAACAGCGTCGCTTCACTGGTCGGACAGCACAACCGCCTATCTTGCAGCACATAAAATATTATCTATGCATCTTGCTGGCATAGAGGGTGATAAAGTTGCCTATGCGGGTGATGCTGACGATAGCTTTGATGTTGTGGATAGAGAAAAACTTTCGCGTGCATCTGATTTTGTCATAAGTATTTTAAAAAGTATATAGAAGACATGC
>CAZXOF010000034.1:0-13428 GCA_964642255.1 uncultured Eggerthellaceae bacterium
AGGCTTCTCCTTTTCTATCTGCGCAGCATGCGAGATAGGTATAGAGAAGTTTTGCACTTGGAGAGAGGGTTTGATCGGTAATGACAAGCCGAGGGATGATTCCGAAGCCCTCGGCAAGGATTCCAGGATATCTAGCTTCGTAGGTGCTATTTGTGTCGAAATCCATTGCGCGCCTTTCTCCCCAAGGATTTTTGACAGAAAGGCGGACTACCAGAGAAGAGGGCACCCCCCTTCTCCGCCAGCCAGTGTTCCTTAGTTAGAAAGGCTCAGAATGAATCTGAACCATAACTAAACACAGTCTGGGGGAGTACAAAAGGGTACGTCCACCTAAACTGTGGCGCACATTTTTGTTTCCATATTTTCTTAAACTCGCACAGCAGAGATTTTGGTCAAAGCTGTCAAAGGCTTGCTTTCGCAGGTAAAATGATTGTTTATTTCTTCTATAGCGGCAGGTCAGATACTAGGTTCTTCAAAATAAAAGGAAGGAGGGTGTGGAAAGTTAGAGGCAATCAAGCCCATATATCTTCTGTTTGGTGTAAGACGTGAACTTCACTAGTGTGGCTTTTTCCTAATGATTAGATGTGCGATAATTATGATTTGGCGTGTTGCTATCACTGAAGAGTGAGTATATCACTTACAAACGCGATGACGGCGCTGGTAGAGTAGCCTATATATGCAGTTAAAAACAAGCGCCATATACTGTGAAAGAGACAATGGAGGGTTTTGTGAATACACAAGTCGAGGTGCTTACAGACAAGGAAAACACCGTCAAGCTCACCGTGACAATTGAGGCTGACGAGATAAACAAGCGCATGAAGAAGGCATACAAAAACTTCGCCACTCACTATAAGTTTCCCGGTTTTCGTAAAGGTAAAGCGCCACGTCCTGTAGTTGATAGTACATTAGGTCCTGAAGTGGTGCGCTCAAGCGTAACTGATGATGTGGTAAATGAAACCTTTCCACGTGCTGTCGAAGCGGAATTGTTGTATCCCCAGAGCAATCCTCAGTTCGATGAGATTGGTATCGTTCAAGAGGGCGTTGATTTTTCCTATAGTGCAACAATCGCGCTTAAGCCTGTATATGAGCTGACCAGTTATGATCCTGTTGAGATTGAGCTACCCAGCGAGAAAGCAACAGATGAGGAAGTTCAGGCAGAACTTAACAACATTGCCGAGCACTACTTTACCTACGAGGATAGGGAAGAGGGGGCTCAGGTAGAAGAAGGTAGCATTGTTGAAATCAAACTATCTGCCGTTGATGATAATGGAGACTTGCTTGATCATATTGCAACTGATAGTCGTGTATATACCGTTGGTTCAGGTTTTCTCTCTGAAGCTTTCGATGCTGAGCTTACGGGTTTGAAAAAAGGTGATACGAAATCATTTGCCATTGATAATCCTGGTGAAGCCTCTCCGCTGACTACCCATATTGCCGATGCGACCAAAAAGATTGCCTGCGAGGTTGAAATCAAGGCGGTAAAGAAAAAGGTAGTGCCCGAAGTTACCGATGAGTGGGTAAAAGAACACCTTGGTTTTGACACTATTGAGGCAGTACGCGAGCGCATTGTTGCTTCACTTGAGCAGCAAAAGGCATCTCTTGTACTGCGGGCTAAAGAGAACCGCTGCCTTGATGTACTTGCCACTCGTCTTGAAGGAGAAGTTGCTGAAGAGCTATGCACAAGCTATGAGCGGGATTTGACTCAAAACTTTTTCCGAGGCCTTCAACGAAGCGGTGTCAGTTTTGATGCATACCTTAAAGAACAGGACTTAACATCTGAACAGTTTAAGGAAGATGTAAAAAAGCAGGCTGTCGATGAGGCGAAGCGCGCATGTGCTCTTGACGCATGGGCGCGTCATAGTGGCTTTGAGGTAGGCGAAGATGATATTACGGCAGAATTTGTAGGAGCGGGTGTAGCGGATCCTGATGCAGCGAAAAATGAGTGGCTTAATTCGGGTCGCATGCCTTTGGTGCGCGAAGGTATTCTGCGCAGAAAAGCGCTTGAGGATGTTGTTGGTACAGCCGTTGTGACGGAAGAAGACAGTTCGTCTCAGTCGTCAGATAACGAGAGCGCACAGGAAAGCGAGTAAAGAATGAGTTGTGAACGCATGGCGCCTTCGTCAGCGCTTATTCCTTATGTTATCGAGCAGTCCCCACGTGGTGAGCGTAGCTATGATATCTATTCACGTCTGCTCAATGATCGCATTGTGTTTTTGGGGGAGCAGATTGATGATCATGTAGCAAACTCTGTTGTTGCACAGCTTTTGCATCTTGAGAGCGCTGACTCCGCCAAGGATATTTCGTTGTACATCAATTCACCTGGCGGATCAGTCACAGCAGGGCTAGCTATTCTTGACACGATGAATTTCATCAAATGCGATGTGTCGACAGTATGTATTGGCTCGTGCGCATCTATGGCGGCAGTACTCTTGTCTTCGGGGGCAAAGGGGAAGCGCTATTGTTTACCCAATTCGATGGTGCTTATCCATCAACCTTCAGGTGGGGCGCAGGGACAGCAAACCGAGATTGCCATAGTTGCCGACTTTATGCTCAAGACCCGTGCGCGACTCAACCGTATTCTTGCGGAGAATACGGGACAGGCCATCGAGACCATTCAAGCCGACACAGAACGTGATAACTATATGACTGCCGAGCAGGCACTTGATTACGGTCTTGTCGATAAAATCACAACAACACACGCAGCATCCGTCGATCATTTTGATGAGTAGGTATCTCATGCACAGTAGACAAGGCGATGACTATTCAGATGATCCAAATGACATCGTGTGCGCTTTTTGCGGTAAAGTTCCGCAAGAAGTTGCAGCGATGATCTCAGGTCCAAACGGTATCTATATTTGTGACGAGTGCATTTCGGTATGTGCGGATGCCATGATGCGTGATTTGGGGATTAGTCTGCAATTACCGAGCGAACAGGGTATAGCTGAAACAACGGCTCAGCTTGAAGGTATCTCGTCAAAACAACAAGCTGACACACCAAGTCCTCGTGAGCTTCTTGGGGAACTTCCAACGCCACGTGAAATATATAATCGCTTATCAGATCATGTGGTTGGACAGGAAGATGCGAAGCGTGCGCTTTCGGTGGCAGTTTATAATCACTACAAGCGCATCAGCTTGAGTTCAACTGCTGATGAAGATGACGTTGAACTTGCCAAGAGCAATATCATGCTGCTTGGTCCGACGGGCTCTGGCAAGACGCTCCTTGCCCAGACGCTTGCGCGTACCCTGCGTGTTCCCTTTGCTATTGCTGACGCAACAACGCTTACCGAGGCGGGTTATGTAGGAGAAGATGTTGAGAATATTCTGCTCAAACTTATTACAGCAGCAGACTTCGACGTACCGCGTGCACAGATTGGTATTATCTATATTGACGAGATTGATAAGATTGCACGCAAGGCAGAAAACCTCTCTATTACTCGCGATGTCTCCGGCGAGGGCGTGCAGCAGGCCTTGCTTAAAATTGTTGAGGGTTGCGAGGCAAGCGTACCTCCGCAAGGTGGCCGCAAGCATCCCCAACAAGAACTTATTCATATAGACACAACAAATATCTTGTTTATCTTGGGTGGAGCCTTTGTTGGCTTATCAGATATTATTGCGCAACGCGTTGGCAAGCATGGATTAGGTTTTAACATTGCTCTGCCTGAAAGTAAGAAGCAGGCTGAAGCCGAATTGTTAGCTCAGGTATTGCCGGAAGATTTGAATAAGTACGGTATGATTCCTGAGTTTGTGGGACGTATTCCAGTGATAACCTCGCTTGCTGAACTTTCCGAGCAAGATTTGGTTCGTATTCTGACTGAGCCAAAAAATGCGCTGATAAAACAGTACACGAAGTTATTTGCCTATGAAAATGCCGTACTTGAATTCAAACCAGAAGCTTTGCAAGCTATTGCTCACGATGCTGTTGAGCACGGTACTGGTGCGCGCGGTTTGCGTGCAATTTGCGAACGGGTGCTGACAGATGTGATGTATGAACTTCCAGAGTATGATGGGGCAAGCAGAGTTGTTATTCGCGCAAGTGACATCACAGGAGAAACCAAACCTATCCTTGAAGTGGATGAGCTTGCTGCAACAGCTTAAAAGTGTTATCAGGCTAACAAGATTACGCAATGTGTTTCATCGTATGTTGGTGCTGATATGTTGCTATAAGCACAACAAACTAAAGTGTCATGGCGTATCGCTTTCGTAATGCAGAGCACATACATTGCTTACTCTGTATGAGATAACGGTATTCATGGCGTGAGCATGGTTAATATGATTGATCACAATATGCGGCATTTGATCAGGATATAAAGGAGCAGGTCGTATGGCTGAAATAACTATCTCGAAAAACTATGATGCCGCAGCCGTTGAACAACGCGTGCTTGATAAGTGGATGGCGGGGCAGTATTACCGCCGTACTTCTGGTATGAAAGATTGCACAATTGTAATTCCACCACCAAATGTTACGGGCGTACTTCATATAGGTCATGCACTTGACGATACAATTCAAGATACCTTGGTACGCATGAATCGTATGCGAGGTATTTCAACTCGGTGGATTTTAGGTACTGATCATGCGGGCATTGCCACCCAGACGCGTGTTGATAGAAAGCTTGCTGATGAAGGTGTATCACGCCGGGAAATAGGTCGTGAGAAATTTCTTGAGGCATGTTGGGATTGGACGCGCGAATATGGCGGACATATTCTCGAACAGATTAAGCGCATGGGCTGCTCGGCTGATTTTTCCGATCCTCATTTCACCATGGATCCCGACTACGCACATGCGGTACGTCGCGTATTTTGCGATTGGTATCACGATGGGCTCATCTATCGCGGTGAGCGCATTGTGAACTGGTGTCCTACCTGTACAACTGCCATTGCCGATGACGAGGCAGAATATCAGGAAGAGGACGGGTTCTTGTGGTATCTGCGCTATCCACTTAAAGAGCCGATTGATGGTTGTGAATATGTGGTTGTTGCCACTACACGTCCTGAAACTATGCTTGGTGACACGGGTGTAGCGGTCTCGCCAAAAGATCATGACAAGGAAAAGTTTATTGGTGCGCAGATAATCCTGCCCATTGTTAATCGTGAAATCCCTATCTTTAGCGACTTTTACGTTGACGCAGGTTTTGGTACTGGATTTGTGAAAGTAACTCCTGCCCACGATCCGAATGACTTTGGCATGGGTGAGCGCCACGATTTGTCACGAATCAACATTTTTGATGAGACAGCACATGTGGTGGAGGGCTTAGGCGAGTTTTCCGGTATGAGCCGTGAGGAATGTCGAGAGGCTGTTGTTTCATGGTTTGACAAGCATGGTCTGCTTGATCATGTGGAAGAACATCATCATTCCGTTATGCATTGCTACCGTTGTGACACAACGCTTGAACCATGGCTATCCGAGCAGTGGTTTGTGGCGGTTGATCGCTTGAAAAAACCGGCTACCGAGGCGGTTACAAGCGGCGCGGTGAGTTTTCATCCAGCACGTTGGACACAAAGTTATCTGAACTGGATGGAAAATCTTAAAGACTGGTGCATTTCGCGTCAGTTGTGGTGGGGGCATCGCATTCCGGTGTTCTACTGCGACGCATGCGACTGGAGTGATGCCTTGATGGAAGATGTGACAAGCTGTCCTTACTGTGGCGCACGCCTTCGTCAGGATGAGGATGTGCTTGATACCTGGTTTTCAAGTCAGCTTTGGACCTTCGCTACACAAGGATGGCCTCAGTATCCTGAACTCATGGAGGGTCATCACCCTACAACGGCACTGGTGACTGCGCGTGACATTATTGCACTGTGGGTTGCTCGTATGATCATGGCCTCAGTGTATTTCTGCAAAGAGATTCCCTTCCATGACGTGGTAATCTATGCCACTATTCTTGCTAAAGATGGCACACGTATGTCGAAATCAAAAGGCAATGGTGTTGATCCTATGGATCTGATCGAAATGTATGGCGCCGATGCCATGCGTTTCAATCTGCTGATGTTGGTGACAAACAATCAAGATGTGCGCTTTGATGCCGACATCGACAAAAAAACCCATAAGCTTATCGGAAGTCCGCGTACCGAGCAGGCTCGTGCCTTTGTTACAAAGATCTGGAACGCTAGTCGCTTTGTGCTGAACAACCTTGATAACTATACTCCTGGTGTGCCAAGTGTGCGCACTCAGGCTGATGCGTGGATTTTCAGCCGCTTAGCGCGTTTGTCTGCTCAGGTAACAAGAGGTATTGAAAACTATCAATTCGGTGAGGTTGCACGTGAGCTCAATACCTTTTTCTGGAACGAGTTTTGTGATTGGTATATTGAGTTCTGCAAGGCTGATATGCGCTCCTGCGATACGCACGTGCGATTGCAAACACAACGCAACCTTGTGTTTGTTCTCGATCAAGCTTTGCGTCTCCTGCATCCGGCTATGCCCTTTGTAACCGAAGCAATTTGGGAACAACTGCCGCTTGAGAATGAGCAGGCACCAGCACTCATGGTGGCAGCATGGCCAGAGCCTGAAAGCTTAGCGCATTGGATCAATGATACAGCAGAACGTGCAGTGCGTCTGCTATGCGAGTTGGTGGGGGCTGTGCGCTCCATTCGCGCACGCTACAACATTGCACCTCGTCATAAACTTGACGTGGCAATTCGAGTTGATGCTGCAGTTCTTGATGTACTAGAAGGTTTGCGCACTCAGGTGCTATCGATGGCAAACGTTGGCTGCTTTGAAATTGGCGTTACCATTGAAAAGCCTGTTCAAAGCGCTGCTGTAGTGATTGAGGGTGCAGACGTTTATATAAAACTCGCTGGTTTGGTTGATATTGCAGCTGAGTGTGCACGTCTTGAAAAGGAGAAAAAGAAGCTTGACGCCGACTTGGCAATCTTTGAGAAGAAGCTTTCAAATCCCGGTTTTCTTGCCAAAGCAGCTCCTGAGATTATTGAAAAGGATCGCGCCAAACGTGCTGATCTTATTGACGCGCGCATACGTATTGAGGCACAGCTCGCCGATCTGGGCTAAGTTATTATCGGTAATCGCTGTGCCTTGTGATGTGCAAAAGAGGGGGGGCGCAGAACTGCTTTAGTAGAACTACTTTGCCAGAGCTGCTTTACCAGATTTCGTGCATCACTGCATCAATACGTGCAAGGGTATTGGTGCGGCCTATGAGCATAATGCTTTCAAAGAGCGGCGGCGAAACCATGTTTCCACATACGGCAACTCTCAGGGGCTGAAATAGCTGTTTCGGTTTCAATGTAAGCTGCTCACCGATTGTGCGACAGGTCTCTTCTAGCACTGTCGTCTGCCAACTAAGGTTTTCATCTGCTATGACGTTGCGGCAGGCAGCAAGTGCTTCTTGGGCACGTGAATCTTGTTTGAGCAGTACCTTTTTCACGCTCTTTTCGTCAAGACGCACGTTTGTTCCCCAGAAAAGAAAAGCTATTTTATCGGGTATTTCGTTAAGACGAACAAGGCGCTCTGCAACAAGCGGATACACCGATTCAAACCAAGCAGTGTTTTCGTCAACAAAACGCTGTGCTTCCGTGCGCACCTGATCGGTCACGGTAAGAGGCTGGGGCTGTGGTGCATGGGGGGGATCTGAAGGGTGTGGCGTAGGTATTATATGAACTCCTGCTTCAACCGAACGTCCAAGTGCAACAGCTTCAATTAACCACTGCCGTGATGCACTCACCCAAGCCGTTGCACCCATTTCTCGAATATAGATGCCATTCATCCAGTTCAGCTTTGCCTCGTCGAATATCGCATCTTTTTTTGTAATGCGATCAAGTGAAAACTCACGACACAATACATCACGCGAAATAATGGTTGTTTCTCCGTCAAGTGACCAGCCCAATAGTGCAAGAAAGTTTATGAGGGCATCAGGTAGATACCCTCGATCTCGGTATTCTTCAATACTTGTAGCGCCGTGACGCTTTGAGAGCTTCTTGCCATCAGAACCTAGTATCATCGACAAATGCGCAAAAGTTGGCGGTGTATGTGCAAGTGCTTCATAGATAAGGATTTGACGCGGAGTATTTGATAGGTGGTCATCACCACGTATAACGTGCGTGATACCCATGTTAATATCATCACAGACGACAGCGAAATTATAAGTTGGTGTGCCATCGGTACGCACAAGCACCATGTCATCCATAACATCAGCGGGAAAACTTATGTGCCCATAGACCGCATCATCAAACTCAATAGGGTCATGATTATCAGGCACCTTAAGGCGCCATACGTGCTTTTCATCAGCTTTGATACGCTGTAGCGCCTGTGCGGGGTCAAGGGTGCGACAGTTGCGATCATAACCTGCATAACCGCCCTGTTTTACCTCGGCCTGAGCACGCTTGGCATCAAGTACTTCTTTAGTGCAAAAACAAGGATACACATTGCCTGAAGCTTTAAGCTGTTCGAGTGCCTCGGTATACGTTGCAGTGCGCTGTGTTTGAAAATATGGACCCGCCTTGCCTCCAACATTAGGGCCTTCATCCCAATCAAGTCCCAGCCAGCGAAGGGCGCGCAAGATCACCTGCGTATTTTCTTCAGTCGAGCGTTCTGGGTCTGTATCTTCAATGCGGAGTATAAAGGCACCGCCAGTAGCGCGAGCAAGCGCCCAATTGTCAATCGCGGTGCGCGCACCTCCAATATGCAGACGACCCGTTGGGGAGGGTGCAAAGCGCACACGAACGGCTTGTGTATCCTGATTGGTGGTATCAGTCATTGTTCCTTGTTGCCTTTCTCTATGATGTCAAGACCTTTGTGACAGGTGGCATTGTGTTTGCAATACGCCCAGTCTCGAGACCAAAATCACTCATTGTTTATGCAGCGTCCTTGTGGCAGGTGTGCAGCATGACAACGCGGTGTCTGTTGTAGTGTTGTGCGTGCTTTCTTACAGAGCAATATGCCGCTGATAAGAGTCAGTATAGATGCCGACATGGACACCGCAAACCATATTGTTCCCATACCTATCCAAAATGCGCTTGGATACATGGTAATAAGAAGCGATTCAGATGAAAAAACCCATGTACCGGCAGCAAAAAAGAGTGAATGAAAGACAGAGAACAGCCCCGTAAAATCAAGCATTGCCCAAAGCCCGCAGAAACACAATGCGCTCAAAACGATAGAGCTTGCTATGCAAAGTACTCTTCCAAAGTTTCGCAGCCCATAAAGCCGTGTTATGAGTGCAGAGGCGCACAAGCAAACAAGTGCTGCACTACCTAAGAGAGATGTGACCCTCGTCACAACTTCGTAGACATCATCAAGATGGCTCAGTGCTTCGGGAGTTAAGGTGTAGGCTTCCGGTGCTTCTTCAATGTTTTCGGTCGTAAGGTATGCATATGGGGTGTTTGCTTCGGTGTTAATTGCAATAAGCACCAAGGCAAGTTGTTCTTTATTGTGGGATCCAATGGTGTAATCACGTGTTGCAAGAGCTGCTTGCACAAGCTGATCTTTCGAAAAGGGGGTAGTAGCGCTGCCGCTTGTTGCGCGGGCTAGCAACTCGGTAGTAAGAGGAAGATCTGCGCACACAGCAAAACCGCACGCAATGAGGGTAAGAGACAATGTAATGCCTCCCACAAAGGAGAGTGTCCATATGCCGAGTCTATAGAGACCGCCTGTGCTGTTTACCCGATATATCACGAGACTGTACCTACATGCGTGTCGCAATCAACCCACAATGTTGCTGCTGTGATGCCTTTCATGTCCTTTGAGATAGTGGGAAGTGGTCCTAATCGGCTGAACACGCCTTGAAAGCGGCCTTTGTAAAGATATAAGCCGCTGAGATTATTGTAGGACTGACGCTTAGTTTGTATCTGGTCATCGGAAAGGGTATCAATCTCTGTGTCGGGTGGTAGGGTGTCGGTCTTAAAGGGGGAAATGTAGTGTTGCGCAATAAAAGGGCTGCCCGCAGCACTATTAGCAAAGCGCTCGATAAGCGCCTCCCAATCTGTTTGCGTCTGTGCACATCCAGCATAGACGTTGTGAGCGCCATAGGCATCAGTGGGTTTGATAATCCAGGCATCTTTCTCACCCTTGATGTGGGTAAGGTCTACGGAAGTCTCATCAAGAAAATTTGTCATTGGGACGGTTGCACGCACAAAGGCACGCTCTTCAGGACTTAAGAAAGCTTCGGTTGCTGGATCGTATAGTACTCGAAAAATCTGCTTGTCATGCACAATATGGCCGGCGAAGCTTCCAATGAGTGCAACTGCACCGGCGCGTACAGCCTCAATGAGCTGCTGCGATTCATCCCAGTGCTCAAGAACATCGTTGGTTACGCATCTGCGCCAAATAGCATCAATGCGCTCTCCCTGTGCATCGTACAATGCAGTACCATCGAAGCGTAAGTCGCGTACATCGGCAACCGTGCACGGGTAGCCGTGTGAACCAAACATACGTGCGAACAGTTTAAATTCATCGACCACACCATTTTCCAGATAGTCGACAATGGCAAAATGTGGTTGAGCAACGCGGTTCTCAAAGCTTGCATAGATCGAGGCAAAATCAGAAATCCACGCATGAAACAGTTCACATGCCTCAATGTGGTGATGTTCGGTAAAGAGGCGCAGCGTTTCGCTTCCGGCTAAAGAGGTAGTAATTTCGCGATTCTCATTCATGCCCGAAGAGCCATCGCCGTTAAATTCGCAGAACTTTACCGTGTAGTCATCTTCATTCAAAAAGACATCAACACGCGCAAAGGGTAGGACTTCACGGTAGCGCCGCGGAATTAAAATGAGATCAACAAGGCGCTCGTCGAAGTTAAAAATTGTGCGATAACTTGGGTCGTCAAGGTAGTGCTGTATAACCTTAACTAGAATACGATGTGCGGTTTCAGCAGTGGTTTTCATGCATTCGTATGTACGCTGATTGAACAGGCGTGGTATAAAACTTGCGTCAACAACACTGTGATGCACAATTGCTGTAGAAGACTGCATGTAGGCATAGGCTGCGCGGCGACCTTCGATGTCGCCATCAAGTTGATCAAGAATATGAAAATATTCGTTGGTTAAATCAGCATTGCTAAGCATATAATCTCGCTTTCATAGCTACTGTACAGTTTCGTATCTGTACGAAGGGTGTGTCTCAATTTGGATCTGAGTGTTACTTGAGCAGCAGCCCGCGCAGCTAACAAGTTTACTTGGATTCTTTTGTTTGTATTCTACTGGTTGTTGTGATCGGTTGAGAGAATGGTGTGGTGTAGGACACAAGCAGTACACGAGTGGACTGGCAGGTGTTCGTAATATAGATGGGTGTAGATGGCATATACAAATACAGACGGTATAAATGGCTGGTAGGTCTATAGTTGGGACTTCTTGTAAAACCGCAGGTGCACCATCATTTTTGCCTTGCGCCTTATGATGGGGCACGCTACCATAAGGCGACTATCTATTCTGTAAGATCGACTCTGCGCATTTGCCATCACTACCATGGCAATTCCAACGACCGATCAATGATAATCCTAAAGGAGCCGTTTCGTGAGCAAGGCGCGTTCGTATGTGTTTACTTCGGAATCCGTAACCGAGGGTCATCCCGATAAAATCTGCGATCAAATTTCCGACGCTGTTCTTGACGCCATTCTCACCAAAGAGATTGAGCTTGCAGAAGCCGGCTATGTTGCCCCCAATGGACAGATAGCCGATCCGATGCGCGTGCGTTGTGCCTGTGAGACCTTAGTGAGCACGGGTATGGTAATTGTGACGGGTGAAATTCGCACGCAAGCTTATGTTGACGTACCCGATATTGTTCGCGAAGTACTACGCGATATTGGTTACAACCGTGCAAAGTATGGCTTTGACTGTGATACCTGTGGTGTATTAAGTGCCATTCACGATCAGAGCCCCGATATTGCGCAAGGGGTTGACGCGTCGTGGGAAGCACAGCATGGTTGGGCTGCTCATGATCCCTATGATAGGGTCGGAGCAGGAGATCAGGGCATGATGTTTGGATATGCTTGCAAGGAAACCTCAACCTTGATGCCTACACCTATCTACCTTGCGCATCGCCTTGCTGAGCGTCTTACTGCTGTACGCAAAGATGGCACACTGCCGTATTTGCGTCCTGATGGCAAAACGCAGGTCACTGTTCGCTACGAAAACGGTGTTCCGGTAGCGGTAGATAAGCTAGTGATTTCTGCTCAACACTCCGATGAAATTGACCATGCAAGTTTAGCGGCCGATCTTGAAAAACAGGTGATCGAACCGGTACTTGCACATGAAGGAGTTGAGATAAGCGATGCCGCGCATATTTTAGTGAACCCAACAGGTCGTTTTGTGGTTGGTGGACCAATGAGTGATACGGGGCTTACAGGTCGCAAAATCATTGTTGATACCTACGGTGGTATGGGGCGTCATGGGGGTGGCGCATTCTCAGGTAAGGACTGTACAAAGGTAGATCGTTCAGCGGCTTATGCGGCACGTTGGGTGGCAAAGAATGTTGTTGCAGCAGGGCTCGCAGATCGCTGTGAAATTCAGCTTGCCTATGCAATAGGTGTTGCGCGTCCGGTATCGATCATGGTCGATACCTTTAAAACAAACTATGTGGCCGAATCAGACATCGAACGTGCCATTGTGGAAGTGTTTGATCTGCGCCCGGCTGCCATTCTTGATGCGCTTGATTTGCGCCGACCCATCTATCGCAAAACAGCAAGCTATGGTCATTTTGGTCGCGAACTTCCAGAATTCACCTGGGAAAGCCTTGATCGTGCTGACGATCTGCGCCGAGCTTGTGGTGTATAAGAGGAGTCTGTGCGAAATAAGGACGATTCCTTTAGCAAATCTAGGCTGTCTTTGTGCAGGATTGTGCTTGGCTGGGTTTATACATAGGAAAGAACATCGAATATACTACTCAGCAGCAAAGCTACACTTAATTTATTCTGCATAAAGAATATATGAGAGCTTGTCTTGTTGGCGCGGGATAGCTAATACCTAAATACTCTTGCTGGGACGTAGAGTTAACGTCTAAGAGGGTGTGAAGGTGGTTTGCGCTATACTGTAGTCTATGAAATGCGCGTCAGTTGTTCTTGATATTCCTACCTCGTCACTTGACACGTCCTACACTTATGCTTTAACTGATGATCTTGATCCCGAGCCGCAGCTTGGCTGTGCTGTTGTGGTTCCCTTTGGCTCGCGTCAGGCTATCGGGTTTATAGTTGATATCGCCGAATGTGATGAACACTCCCTCGATCTCACTTGCCTGAAGGCTATCCAGCGTGTTGTCAGTCGCCCTTATTTTGATGAAGAGGGTGCGGCGTGTGCTCGCTTCATCGCGCATCGCTATATTGCTCCGCTCTCAGCATGTATACGTTTGTTCACGCCTCCTGGTGGCGTGCCGCGCATTGTTAAGACTACACAGGGGTGGCGTCTTGAAGAACCAAGTGTCGGTAAGGTCGACGGTCGCTGGGTGTCGGTGACGCCGTTGTCGCACGGTGCTAAGCCTTTTCAGCCCCGGGC
>CAZXOF010000035.1:0-4604 GCA_964642255.1 uncultured Eggerthellaceae bacterium
TCCTTGATGCGTGGACCCATAACAAGTCGCTCCAGAAAGCGCGTGAGAGCCGACGCGCCACGCCTAAGCAAAGAGAGTACTTCTACTCGCTCAAAACAAAGAAGCTATAAACCTCCTGTGAGAGCGTCATCAACACGATAAGGCACAATGCCAGGTCACGACGGCCGAATTTGCAACCATTCCCTATCTTTTCGAATCAAGAACTGAGTCAGGATTGATTCAGACAGAGAGACATAAGGCAACGCGAGACTGACAGAACAGTACGGAATTATATCCTGAGCCCCTTTTGACCTATAGCCCCACAATCCTGAATGGGGTTATGTTTCAAAAGTATGTCCAAATAGACAATATAGAGGATGCATCCAAATAACAGCGTAGTTTGCAAATAATCAAGATGTTTCGGACTTCAATCCTTGCTAGATATGCCTCATATTATGTCGTCTAACACCCACAAGCTCTCCTGATGATGCGGCGCTGCTAGATAAAGGCTACAATGGGGCGGGTTACAGTAGTGGACTTATTACGCTTCTGTAGACACAAGGGATCGCTCATTTTTAACTTGCTAAAAGGGCATCGCGAAAAACGAGCAGCAGGGATGAACTTATTGACAGAAAGTCAACGTTAACGTGTTAACTAAAACCATCACATTCGTAGTTCCATGCTTTAACTCAGCAGCGTATATGGATACCTGTATATCATCGCTTCTTGCATGTGATGATGGCATAGGTGATATCGAAATCATTATTGTCGATGACGGCTCAACACACGATGATACTGCAATTAAAGCTGATGAATGGGCAGCGCGCTACCCCAACAGCATTGTGACGCTTCATAAGAAAAATGGTGGACATGGATCTGCCGTCAACTGCGGTCTCAATGTGGCCCACGGACTCTATTTTAAGGTTGTTGACTCTGATGATTGGCTTGATCAAAACGCCATGCGTCGTATACTTATATATTTACGCGCCCAACACACGCGTACGTTACCCACCGATCTTGTAATTACCAATTTTGTATATGAGAAGGTTTATGCCGGCAAGCGCAAAATCATGAGCAGCCACGCGGTGCTCCCCGTTAACACCGAAGTAAGCTGGAACGACCTCGGCTCGTTTTCTCTCTTTCAATACTTACACATGCACGCAGCTATTTATCGTACCAACTTGCTGCGTACCATTGGGCTTATATTACCCGAACACTGCTTCTATGTTGACAATCTGTATGTCTATATCCCCCTTCCTCACGTACGTTCGATTATCTACTTTAATGAAGATCTCTACCGCTACTTTATTGGACGCGAGGGACAATCTGTTACCGTTGAGGCCATGCTTGAACGGATTGATCAACATCTCTACGTTACGCGCATGATGATCAATACCGTACACTTGCCCGATGATGCCCCAAACGACAAGCTTTATCGCTACATGGCTAATCATATGGCCATGATGATCTGCGTTTGTGCTATTTTTCTTCGCTGGAGAAACACCTCCGAAGACGATCAGAAGCTACGTGATATGTGGGATTATCTTCATTTCTACAGCCCTATCCTCTTTCATGATGTACAACGCCATCCGCTTGTTGTGGGAACAAACATCCCCACGAAGGTAGGGCGTGCGGCAGGCCTTGTAGGCTATCGTATTGCCCAGAAAATATTTAGTTTCAGTTAAGCTTTACTCAAATGATCCCGTCGCCTCATTATGCTAGCTTTTTTGCATGCCTTTCTTTTGCGAATTGTAGGCAGCATGACAATACAATTCTGCAATCTCTATATGAGATGCTATACTGAGACTTTGCAAAATGTTTTCAGGTTAGCTACAGAAAATATGTATTCTGATTCTACCCTGATTCACCATGTAACTGGCCGTAACACAGTATATACGCAATACATCTGAGAACAAGCAATCAAGGAGCTACATTGAAGAAGGCGCTGCTTATTGTTGTCGTAATCCTTGTAGTAACCTTCTTCCTTGGCAATGCAACACTTGTTAGCCAGTTTCTTAGCACCGTTGGCAGCGCTGCCATTGCTCCCCTGTTCGTAGCTTGTATATGTGTGGTCTTTCGCTATTTCACGCAGGCGGCTTCATACGATGCCGCTTTTGAAGCAGTAGGCCACAAGACTGGTTTTTGGCACAATGTCAACCTCATTTATAGTTTGGTATTCATCAATACCTTTTGCATGTTTTCTGGCGCTACTGGTCTTGCATTCATCATCGACGATCTGCGTCGCACAGGCGCTCCTCTTGGAAGCGCAACCGCAGGTGGATTTCTCTCTCAAATCGGATTTTTTGCTGCGGTGTTTTTCATCTCCATTATTTCAACTATCGTTATGCTTGTCTCGAATTCCCTTAACGCTATCATTTTGATTGGGTTCGCCGCCCTTGCTGCAGTACTGTTCGGACAAACCATTTTCTTTGTTATCGGATATTTCAAGCCTTCATGGCTCTTTACGTTCCTTGGCTTTGTTGAAACTTTCATCAACCGTCTTTTAAAAGCTTTCAAGAAAAATTTGCGCAACGACTGGGCTTATACAACAGCCGATCAATTTATTAAATCATCGCGTGTTCTTGCTCAAAATCCTAACGGCGTCGCCATCACCATTGTCTGGGCTACGATATCTGGCATATTGAATATGAGTTGTCTTGTTGCTATAGGTATTGCATTTGGATGTAGCGACATAGCATCGCTGGTTGCTTCATTTGGTGTGACCATTGTTTCCATTATGCTATCACCCACACCTCAAGGTATTGGAGTTACCGAAGCGGCAATTACCTCGGTACTCACTCTTGGCGGCACATCTGCAACCACAGCAGCTGCCATTGCCCTTGTATATAGAGGAATCATGCTATGGGTGCCTTTCGCTATTGGTGCCTTTATGCTATCGCAGTCAGGTTTTTTCAAAAACAAAAACGCTCCTACCAAAGAATCTCGCGCGAATGATATTGGATGGATATGTGGTACGCTTGTTGCAATTGTTGGGCTTGTTAATATTATTACTGCCTTTGCTTCACACATCCTTACACCCTATGAAGCCCTCACACAGTTTGTTGACCTCAGCAGTGTGCTTGTAGGTCCCTCGATTATTGGCGGAGGAACTCTACTTCTTATTTGTGCCGTTGGCCTTATTGTACGCATGAGAGTCGTATGGGCAATAAGTCTTGCCGTGCTATGTATTCTTGGAACATTCGAATTACTTTTTGGTACCACCCTCGTTACCATCCCGATGTTTACTCTTGCAGCACTTTTAATTACTGTGCGAAAAGCATTCGATAAAACACTGCCATGGACACAACAGCATGATAACAACAATACAAACCAAAACACCTATACACAACATACGCATGAATAAATATCATCCAAGAGATTAGAAAACTACCACAATGAACCCATCACCAGCACAAGGCTGCGTCATCAGTCAAAATCAAGACTATGAGCCAACATTAACACTCATATGCACGCTTAACCTCAATGGTAAGTTGAATTTCCAAATGCAACCACGTACAAACGCCTCTGAACCCGCCATAAGCGACCTGTATCATATTGCTATGGATTCTTGCATCTCATTTGTATAACGACACACATCAAAATGGCGAGACACATCATGTTTGCATCTTATGTATAGTTGGTGAAAGCCTCTGCCGGCTACCTAGCCTATCGTACCGCTCACCCAACCAAAACGTCTCCAAAAAATCATTTATAACCTTTGAACTGGCTTTTTTCTTCCGTCAGACGAAAGATCATCTACCTTTATCCCGTACCTCGGTATCGTAGCTTTATAACATACATGGTTCAAAGGGGGTGTGATGAAAATTGCTGTAGCAAGCTCCGGTCTCAATGTAGCAGCACGATTTGAATACGCCGAGAGCTATACCTGTTATCTTGTAGAACGTGGCATCATTGTTGACTGCCAAAATATCCCCAACCTACACGTACCATACAATAACGTCGCTCAAACACTTGCGAGTCTTGGTATTAAGACTGTTATTGTTGGCGCAGCACCGCATACTATTGGATCTGTATTTCAACAAGCTAATATAGAAATTATTGCAGGAGCAGAAGGTGGCACTCGCGAAGCTGTTGAACAGTATCTCACCAGCATCCTGATCCCTGCAGATGATGTCTCTTATGAAAGTGGCGGAAAAGCCCTTGATACAGCCCAAGCAGCTCCGTTCAAAAGACGTTTTCTTCTCTAAACACAGGTCACGCCACACATACAGTGCACAACTCTTTTTGTAACGCAAGGTTTCCGCCTGCTACTACGTTTATACACAAGGAGCCGACGAGAATGTTTCGTAAAACTTTTACAACCAAATCAAAACAGACTATAAAACAAATCCACCATCTGTAGCACAACGCTACAGATGGTCACACATTAATACGCAACAAACTACAGCGCTTTTTTTGCGATCTCAACTACTGCGGCAAAAGCTTGTGGATCACGCACAGCCATATCGGCAAGCACTTTGCGGTCAAGCTCAACACCGGCCTTTTTCAGGCCATTCATGAACACCGAATACGAAAGTCCATTAAGACGCGCAGCTGCATTGATGCGAGTAATCCACAGACGACGAATATCGCGCTTTTTATTGCGACGATCACGATACATATAC
>CAZXOF010000035.1:4614-13253 GCA_964642255.1 uncultured Eggerthellaceae bacterium
GCGAATGACGAACCTGTTCCTTCGCCTTACGATATGAACGCGACTTCGCACCGTAATAGCCCTTGGCAAGCTTAAGAATAGTGCGACGCTTTTTCTTAGCGTTGACTGCACGTTTAATACGAGCCATGTCTCATCACTCCTTTATCTAGCGAAGTCCGAGATTGCGTGCAATAACCCTGCGATCGGACGCTGCGAGCTCGGTCTCTTGACGAAAGCCACGCTTGCGCTTCGCGGACTTCTTCGTAAGGATATGGCTCTTGTACGCCTTAGCGCGCATGATTTTTCCTGACCCTGTAACGCGGAACCGTTTTGCGGTACCACGATGTGTCTTCATTTTTGGCATATCATCCTTCCTTCCCAAGGGTACTGTAAGCGCTTTCACCCGGCCAACTTTAGTTCTTTTCAGCTTTTTTCTTCTTGGAAGCGGCAGGTAGCGGCGCGATAAGCATATGCATATTGCGCCCCTCCATCTTTGGCTGATTCTCAACAAGCGCAATGTCTTTCAAATCCTCTGATAAGCGTTCTAAAATTGAAAGACCCTGCTCGGGATGAGCCATCTCGCGACCACGAAACATAATGGTAATCTTTACCTTGGTGCCAGCTTCAAGAAAGCGCACCACATGTCGTTTCTTGGTCTCGTAATCGCCAACGTCAATCTTTGGACGAAACTTCATTTCCTTAGTTTCAACACGGCTTTGGTTCTTTCGTGCCTGCTTCGCCTTGATAGCTTGCTCATACTTATACTTTCCGTAATCCATGATGCGACATACAGGCGGATCCACATTGGGCGCAATCTCGACAAGATCAAGTCCCTCGCGATCAGCAACACGTTGCGCTTCTGCAACTGTGTAAATACCCATCTGGGTGCCGTCATAGCCTATCAGGCGGCATTGACTTGCCCTGATATCCTCGTTGAGCCGTGGCTCCTGAGCAGCTATTGCGCTCACCTTCCTTCCAAAACAGACCTTACAAAACTTCCCAGCACTTGCATAAAGAAAGACCCGCCATCACCAGACTGCGGGTCTTAGGTTCTAAACGTTAATCACGATACTGTATAGTACCTATATACGTTATAACCCATCAGCAGCCGCAGCGCCGAACTAGGTGGAGGTGCGCAACCTCACTTTACATGCATAGCTTGCTGATTATAGCATAGTATGCTCAAAATACAAATACAAACTTTCGAGAAAGCTTTCAAGAAACCGCAGACCGATCTTCCGTTAACAAAAATCAAGATATGCAGGCTTTTCTATTCATCTCTGCTAACATGAAATTTGTCTGTGTATCTTATAGATAGACATGTGGTTTCTCAAAATTACTAGTTTGTCGTAGGGTGCATAGTAGGCGGGCGTGGCGGAATTGGCAGACGCGTCGGATTTAGGTTCCGGTGAGGTAACTCGTGAAGGTTCAAGTCCTTTCGCCCGCACCATCTCTGCAATAGTTCTGTAGGGTTGTTCACTCTTAGCATTGTTATATACCTGACATGCTGAGGGTTTGCCATAAGAACAAGCGCGTTGCGTGAGCACGCCAAAGAAGAGAAGGAGGTTTTTTTGTTATGTCCGCTTTGAAGGGTGCAATAAAATGCTGGACTTCTATGAGCCTCATTGTGCGGATCATCATCGGTCTTGTGATCGGTATGATTCTTGGATTCACGGTTCCTAACCTTGAATTCGTGACTCTACTTGGTACTTTGTTCGTAAGCGGTCTGCGCAGCGCAGCCCCCATCCTCGTATTTTTTCTTGTCACTGCAGCTCTTGCAAATGCCAAGGCACCTGCAGCCATGCGAACAGTGATTATCCTCTATTTCGTTAGTATGATCCTCTCTGCTTTAGTTGCCGTTATAGGAAGCTTTATGTTCCCCATTGAGCTCACGCTTGCCGATGCCGCAACTGATGAGGCGCCTGGAGGTATCACGACCGTTCTTACCAATATTGTAACCAGCGTCTTTGTCAATCCCGTTGAAGCCTTAATGGATGCAAATTATCTGGGCATTTTGGCTTGGGCAGTTGTGCTGGGTATTGCCATGCGTCATGCAACACAAACCGTCAAAGATGTATTCGAGGCTGTTGCCGATGCTGTAACAACTGTTGTACGCTGGATCATCGCATGTGCTCCGTTCGGTATTCTTGGCCTTATGTATGACGCAATTAGCACGACCGGCGCTGACATCTTTGTAATGTACGGCAAACTCATTGCGCTACTTGTCGCTTGCATGCTTATTAACGTACTTATCACGAATCCTATAATAGCTTTCGCTACATTCCGCAAAAATCCCTATCCTCTCGTGCTTCGTTGCCTCAAGGATTCGGGTATCACCGCATTTTTTACGCGTAGCTCGGCAGCAAATATTCCCGTCAACATGGCACTTGCCAAGCGCCTTGGCCTCGATCCAAATAACTACTCGGTATCTATTCCTTTAGGTTCCACCATCAATATGGCAGGTGCAGCAGTCACCATTACCGTTATGGCTCTGGCTGCCGCCAATACGTTGGGTATTGACGTAGACTTCCCGACAGCGCTCATTCTGTGTATTCTTTCCGCACTATCTGCTGCTGGTGCTTCTGGTGTTGCTGGTGGATCCTTATTGCTTATCCCTCTTGCCTGCTCGCTTTTCGGTATTTCGAACGATATTGCAATGCAGGTTGTTGGTATTGGCTTTATCATTGGTGTTATTCAAGACTCTTGTGAGACCGCACTTAACTCCTCTTCGGACGTTATGTTGACTGCATCAGCAGAGTACCGCGAGCGTCGTCGTCGTGGTATAGACTTCAATCCTGGTAAAGACGGCGAGGTTGTTTACCTTTCTGCTCATACAGATGAATCAGAAGAGGAAGCGAGCGTCTCTGCTGCGTAAAGATATTCTAAAATAATACTTACGTTTACAAAGAGGGTCACAATGCGACCCTCTTTGTTTCGATGTATTACCAATGCAGAAGGATAAAAACAGAATGTCAATCAATCTTTCTGGACGCAGCTTCCTCAAGCTGCTGGATTTCACACCGGCAGAAATTACTTACCTTGTTGATCTTGCCGCAGACTTTAAAGCTCTAAAGCGAGCTGGTATACCGCACCGCCACCTTGAAGGTAAGCAAATCGTGTTGCTATTTGAGAAGACCTCAACCCGAACACGCTGTTCTTTTGAAGTGGCAGCGCGAGATCTGGGCATGGGAGTTACCTATCTTGACCCTGGCTCATCACAGATGGGAACTAAAGAATCAATACCCGATACTGCGCGAGTGCTTGGACGTATGTTTGATGGTATTGAATATCGAGGTTTTGGACAAGATATTGTAGAGGAGCTTGCAACCTATGCAGGCGTCCCGGTTTGGAATGGATTAACCAACGAATCTCATCCAACGCAACTTATTGCCGACATATTAACCATACGGGAACATTTTTCCGATGGCATCATCGGAAAAAAACTGGTGTTTATGGGTGATGCCTGTAACAATGTGGCGAACTCAATGATGGTTGCATGCGCACAGCTTGGTATGCACTTTTGTGCATGCGGGCCAGCAGAGCGCATGCCCCATAAAAACCTGCTTGAACAATGTCGCACAATTGCAAAGACCACCAAAGCTTCAATTGAACTATCCTGTGATGTTGCGTCCGCCGTTGCTGGCGCACATGTTGTTTACACGGATGTTTGGTTATCAATGGGAGAAGCAAAAGAACTGTGGGCCGACCGTATTGAACAGCTTCTGCCCTATCAGGTCAATAGTAAAGTAATGGAACTTGCTGCACCTGATGCCATCTTCATGCACTGCCTGCCGTCTTACCACGACACCAAAACAATCATTGGTACAGAGATAGCCCAGCAGTTTGGTATAAGCGCTATGGAAGTAACTAACGATGTTTTTGAATCGCCCTGTTCGCGTGTATTTGACGAGGCAGAGAATCGCATGCATTCTATTAAGGCAATTATGTACGCCACCTTACACTAGGATCTCCATGAACATTCGCGAAGAACTTGAACACCTTATTAACCTGGCGGTTGATGCCGCACGTGCCGATCAAAGCCTGATACTTGACAACGCACCAGCCGCTTGCCTTGAGCGGCCTCGAGATGCAGCACACGGAGACTGGGCCTCAACCCTTGCCATGCGCTGCGCCAAACAAGCGCGTCGCAACCCTTACGAGATTGCAGAGCTTATTGTTAAGCACCTGCCTGAGAGCGATCTGATAAGTGAGGTGTCTGTAGCGAAACCGGGCTTTATCAATGTGCGACTTTCCCATGCTGCCTTACACTCCATCCTTGCCTCTGTGCGAGCCGAAGGGGATGCCTTTGGGAAAAGTACGGCACCTGAATACGCGGCCTGTGTGAATCTTGAATATGTGTCGGCTAACCCTACCGGCCCTATGCATGTTGGACATGGTCGCTGGGCAGCTTTAGGTGATTCTTTAGCCCGCATCATGCGTCATGCAGGTTATACAGTTACAGAAGAGTTCTACATCAACGATCACGGCGTCCAGATGGATGTTTTTGGTCGATCAGTTTCCATACGCTATGAGCAACTTTTAGGGCACGATATACCGATGCCTGAGCAAAGCTATGGCGGCAGCTATGTAAGTGATATTGCACAAAGCATTATTGATCGCGATGGCACTATGTGGCTTTCAGTCGAGGAGACACAGCGCTGCAAAATCTTTCGCGAAATGGCATATCGCGACATGCTTGCTAACATGAAAACGGTACTTGAACGCTTCGGTACGAACTTTGACTGCTGGTTTTCCGAGCGCTCCTTATATGAGGTTGACGACGATGGCATAAACGCAGTTGAGCGTGCCATACAACAGCTTTCCGAGCAAGGCTATGTCTACGATAAGGACGGGGCACGGTGGTTTCGCTCAACAGCCTTTGGCGATGAGAAAGACCGTGTACTTGTTAAAGCTAATGGTGATCTTACCTATTTTGCAAGCGATATTGCCTACCACTACCACAAAGTTCAGCGTGGTTTTAATAAGCTTATCGATATTTGGGGGGCAGACCACCACGGATATGTTAAGCGCTGTGAAGCGATGTTGGCTGCACTCGGGCATGAAGGTATCCTTGAAGTTGTATTAGGACAGTTGGTAAATCTGTATCGCGACGGTGACGTGGTGCGTATGTCAAAGCGAACCGGCGAGATGATAACCTTTGAAGAACTCATTGATGAAGTTGGTGCTGACGCAACGCGTTTTCTTATGCTTTCACGATCATCTGATCAAACCATTGACTTCGATATCGAAGTAGCCAAAAAGAAAGATGCTTCAAATCCTGTGTATTACGTGCAGTATGCACACGCACGTATCTGCTCGATTCTGCGCCGAGCTGCTTGCAATGCTGATGCCACAGCCTCATGCGTAGGAAATCTTTCTCTCGATGAACTTGCCAAACGCGTCATAGGTGAGCAGACTGATCTCTCACCTCTTGTCCATCCATCTGAGCTGTCACTTATGCGCACGATGGACAATTTTGGAGAACTTGTTGCTCTTGCCGCACGCGATCGCGCGCCTTTTAGATTGACTCATTACGCTCAAGAACTAGCAGGTGAGTTTCATCAGTTTTACACGAACTGTCACGTACTTGCTGCTGATGATGATCTGCGACGTGCACGCCTTGCACTTGCTGACGGTACGCGTATCGTGCTTGCACTTACCTTAAAGCTGCTTGGTGTGTCAGCACCGGCAGAAATGTAGCCAAAGCACTTGACAGATAGAAATTAAGACAGATCTAAGGCTGCCTTTCTCAGCGCTCAGCCTGGCGTAGCTAGGGGTATAGAAAATGTATTGCTCATAGCTAGCCAAGCTGACATAGTGATTACACCAATAACTCATGTAGTGGCAATGTGTAAGGCCGTAGCGATTCGTCACCAAACAAGTTTTATATACCACCATTAAGGTCTATCTTCATGAGATCAACGCTTTCGCGCATGCGTCGTGCTGTTGCGCGACTAATACGTTCATCCTCATAGGCTTGTCGAATCTCTTCGAGCTCAAGTTCGCAGGCAATACGTTGCACGTCAGCAGTCTTATTTGCTGCACTCGTAATAGCAGTGATTGAAAGGTCGCTCGCACGCAAGGCTGCAATCGCACGCGTATATTCGCTTAAAAGCCCACTCACATCCTCGGCAGGCGCATCAATATCTGCAATGTTTTGTTGTAACTCGTCAACAACTACTTGTCGTGTTTTAATTTGCAGTTCACGTTTTGCCGAAGTATGTTCTTTCTCATTTACAAAAGGCACGCCAGAAAAGAGCCTACGGAGAGCTGAGGTAGCAACCATGACTCCCCATAACACAGAGGCACGAATTGACTCGCTAGAACCATGGTGTTGCAAGAGGTTTTTTGTGCGTGCCAAGGTAGCAAGATGTTCATACCCAAGAGCAGGGTCAACCTCTTTAGCTTCAATCAAACGTAGGCATTCTTTTTCTTCTCTCTCAACAGCCCGAATACGCAAAGCTGCATCATCGACATCTTCGATATCATTGCGTTTTTTAATCTGAGTTATACGGTTGTTATACTGATGAATAACGCTTTGGGTTGACCGACGTGTCTCAGGTGTTTGACGTGCGGTAAGATCTTCAATTACTTTTCGTAGAATGTCGATCATTGCCTCGACATCATGCCTGCGATCTTCCTCCTTGTCTTTTTCAAGATCATGTTTAGGCGCAAGAATGGGCACCATGAAATTTGAAATGAGGAGGGTACATACAATAACGCCGCAGGCAAGAAAAATAAGCAGATTACGCTGTGGAAACGCCTCACCCGACGACATAAGAACCGGAATAGTGAACATGATAGATAGCGTGATGGTACCCTTCGCGCCTCCTGCTGTCATAATAAGTGCCGAGCGAAGCTCATTTCGCCCAAAACGATGTGTGACACGACCAGATCGCTTTTCTCCGCGATGATGTACCAACTCAACTGCCACAATCCACAGAAAGCGCACGAGTACAATAACCGCCGTTATTATTAGTACTTCGGCAAGCAGTGTCTCGTTGCCAATGCGAGAATCTTCCCACGAAGCACTCATCGCCTGTGGCAGCTGAGTGCCCAACAATACAAATACGATACCATTGAGCGCATAAGCCAGCACACGCCACACACTTGATGACACGATCTTAAGCTGCGATACATAAGGGGTAGTCGCCGTACGAGCCGATATCAACATACCTGCACATACAACTGCAATAATGCCACTTGCGCCGAAAGGCTCAGCTATCAAATAGACAATAAAGGGCGTAAAAATATCAAGTAGCACACGGAATGTGGTGTTCTCAAGACCAAGCGACTGCACCTTCCTAACCAAAAGGCGTTGCAGAAAGCCAAGAATCAAACCCACCGCAATACCCCCGCAAAAGCTGATAATAAATTCAATTGAAGCATCCACAAGCGAAAAAGTGCCGGTCACTGCCGCAGCAAGGGCAAACTGAAACGACACAATGCCCGAAGCATCATTGATAAGACACTCGCCTTTTAAGATATTGCGTTGTCGTGTACCAATATTGACATCTTTTGGCAGTGACGAAACAGCAACCGCATCGGTAGGACCAAGCGCCGCTCCAAGCGCAAATGCTGCCGCAAGCGGTACTGAAGGAGCCAACCAGTGCAATACAAAGCCGGTAATAAGCGTAATAGCGATCACCAAACCAATTGCCACAGAGAGTACTGGCTTGACGTTTTTCCATAACTCACCTTGGTTAATATGACGAGCCTCATCGTAGAGCAGTGGCGCAATGAAAAGCACCAAAAATAGTTCTGGATCAAGCTCAATATCTATTTGCTCGTCAACAACAAGTGCAACAACAATACCAAGAGCAATTTGAATAAGCGGAGACGACACTTTTGGAACTACTTGGTCAATAACTGCCGACACAAGCACTGCGGCACATAGCACCAGTCCGAATTCGAACATCTCCATGAAGCTTATTTCCTTTCTATGATTACGATACAAAGCGCAATAAGAGTTTTTAAGTCATGTAACAGAGTGCTTAATCGGCAAGACGTACTACAACACTTTTTCCTTGCCCTTCGATTGCAATGTCTTCTAATGTTGCTACATAGTATTTGAACTGTGTATACCCCAAATCACGCACCTTAAATCCTCGAAAACGAAGACGCACTTGTTTTTGAAGATCACTAAGCTTGATTCCTGTAACTCCCGCATCACGAATGATACTGCGTATAAAAGTGGCAACGTGCACGACATCAAACTTATCCACCTGAGATACTGGCTCATGGGTAACACTCGGTTCTTGCTGAGCGTTGTGCGTGCGCTGCTCGGGCTGCTTTTTAGGAACGTGGTGTGTGTATTGCTTGGTCTGAGATTGCTGAATCAACTGATCCTTTTTAGCTTGCTGAGTATCTTTAGGTGCTTGGGTGTGCTGGCTTGACTGAGGCTGCACAGATTGCTGGGAGCGCTGGATTTGTTGAGCCTGTTGAACCTGCTTTTGTTGAATTTGCTTGCTTTGAACTTGTTTTTGCTGGACCTGCTTTACTTGCGATTGCTGAGTCTGTTTAGACTGAGCCTGTCTTTGTTGAGTTGATTGCTTTTGATCCCTGTTCTTTATGGTGGTTTTCGCAAGCCCAACAGTAATGCTATTACCATTACGCGTGATTTTGACGCTTGAAAACTCATCAAGTAGTTTTGATAGCAA
>CAZXOF010000036.1:0-13225 GCA_964642255.1 uncultured Eggerthellaceae bacterium
CTTTCCTTCTTCTGCGGAAATGGGTATCGCGCTGCTGAAATAGTGTGGGATGCTGTGGTAGTGGGCTATGACAATGTATCTATCTACAACGATGGCTGGGCTGGTTGGGTTATTGCCGAGCTTCCCTACGTTGCAGGTGAGTAGCAGCGAATAGCACTAAGCGAATAGTATCAAGGGCCACATCAAGCAGTGCAGCTTACGTAGGATGTGGCGTGTGGATAAGCGTGATCGAGAGATTGAAGGTGCTCGATGCGATACATCGCATCGAGCACTCGCCACGATGATCGCCATCTCTTGCTGCGAGAGGCGCTTACTGTTATCTGAGACACACTTTTACTGCGTGTTTCGTAGTCTATAAGGAGGAATAATCATACGTTTCGTTTCCACTGGTATCAAAACCGTTTGCACCCTCGGACTTACCCTTGCCCTTGCTGGTGGTGTTCTTACCGGATGTTCTTCGAACAGCAGTAGCGACAGTGCAGGTACTACGGATAGTACAAGTGTTACGACTGGCGACAATACAGCTGGTGTTGAAGCCACTGAAACGGGAATAGCGATGCAATATATCACGGCAGACGAGCTTGAGGAGGCTTTAGAAACCGACACCTACCTCATTGTTGATGTGCGTGCAATTTCCGATTACGAAGAGGGACATATTGAAGGCGCAATCAATGCTGACATGGAAGCTGCTGTTACCGATGGCGACTATGACACTGGCATAGATAACTTGGTTGCTGCTCTTCAAGAGGCAACTGGTTCTGACATTGGCGAAGGCGAAACCTTGGTGCTTGTATGCTATAGCGGTAATGCCTATGCACAAGCAGCAACCGATATCTTGAACGCGTTTGGTGCCGATATGGATAACGTTTACACCCTTGAAGGTGGCATGAAAAGCTGGACGAGTGAAACAGTGACCGACTAAGTTTGCATCACCAAGTTTGTCTCATTTGATACATACGGTAGCAAGACGGAGGTGAGCGTCGCGATGGAAAGCGATGCTACCAGCAAGAATGCGTCGAAAGTTGTTTGGATACAGCGCGGCGTTATTGGTGTTGTGATTGTTATTGCGGCTATTGCCTATGTAATATCCCCTGCTGTACGTAATGCAGTTGCTTTGGTACTTACGATGTTTGCAACAGGGGATTTTTCTGTTGCAAGTGATTTTATGGCGAACTATGGCTCATATGCGGCAGTTGTTTCATTCATGCTCATGGTGTTTCAATCGGTTGCAGCACCGCTACCGGCTTTTCTCATCACTATTGCAAACGCGAATCTGTTTGGTTGGTGGCAAGGTGTCATTCTGTCATGGTCAAGTGCTATGGTGGGAGCGGCACTGTGTTTTTGGATTGCCAAGGTGTTGGGGCGTGAGGCAGTTGAGCGACTGACGAGCAAGGCAGGCATGGCGCGTATTGACGAGTTTTTTCAGAGGCACGGCAGCAAAAGTGTGCTTGTGGCTCGGCTGCTGCCCTTTGTATCCTTTGATTTCGTGAGTTATTTTGCGGGATTGACTTCGATGTCGTTCCGGTCGTTTTTTGTTGCAACAGGCATTGGGCAGTTGCCGGCGACTGTGGTGTATTCATATGTTGGTGGCATGCTGACAGGTGGTGCGCAAATGCTTATGTATGCGTTGCTCATCCTGTTTGCACTTGCAGTACTTGTTGTTATTGCACGTCAGGTATATACAGAACACATCCAGAGACAATCCGGTGATACGACTCAAGCCTAATATGTGGCTGCCGACAACCCATCATCTATCAATAGCGAAGAGCACATAAGTTCGTGTAGATAATACGGTTCATGCAACTTGATGCAGGTAGTGACGCAGGTAGCTCGCTGTTAGCCTTTCACGGGTGATTGCCTGCTACTCTTTCGCGGATGCGGCTGCCATGATTGCGATTGTATATCTGTTCAGTACGGCGGAACACAGAAAAGCAGAAGGGAGGGCCGCTGCGTGACTCAGGTTAAATCACGTGGTGTTAAACGTGTGCTTAATGCGCTTGCTCTTACCGAAAAAGCACACTATCCCTTCAAGAATTATCGCCATGCGCATGAGGCAAGCGTTCTGTTCGTGGGTTGCAACGTGGTGTCGCTATTTCCGCAAACAGTACGTAAGGCTGCGCGCATGTTGCATGAGGCGGCGGATATTGGTCTTGCTCTTGACTGCTGTGGCGCTCCACTTAAGCTTGCGGGTTCACCGAGTGAGGCACAGCGTGTGACGCAAGGTGTGGCGAGTCGTTTGCGTGAGTGTGGGGTTACAGAGATTATTGTGGTGTGTCCTACTTGTGAAACTGAGTTGCGCAACTTCGTTGATGTTCCAATAGTAAGCGTGTATGCCAAACTACGCGAGCTTGGTATAGGGAAACGCTTGATTCCAGATGGGGCGATATTTCCACCCTGTCCTGATCGTCACAACAAGGTATGGCTTCAAGATGTACTCTCCTTTTTCGAAAGTGAACCACCGGTACTATATAGGGCTCCTTGTTGTGGGCTTGGTGAGCGTGTTGGGTATCGACCACCTGAAAAAGTGCATGCAATGGCGACTACCTGTATTAAGCAGGCAAAGGAGGCAGCAATAGGCACACCGTTTGTATATTGCGCATCATGTGCGGGCAGTTTTACTTTACATGGTGAACCGAACGTGCGTTATGTGCTCTCAGAACTATTAGACATACACGAAGCTCCTGCCGTAAACTCAACGTTTGTAAATCGTTTATGCGCGAAATGTATGTAATAGTCATGACGTTCGTGGAAAGACATATTATGAGTCAGCCAACGTACAGGTGGCGAAATCTTTGATGACTGCAAGCGTTTCTGTGAACACTCGCAATGCAGTGGTGCTTATGACGCGCATCCCTCAACCTGGACATACTAAGACGCGAATGATGCCTGAGCTCTCACCTGATCAGTGTGCTGAACTGCACGTGGCTATGCTTCATGACGCTGCTGCGCTCTGTCGTAACCTATCCGAGCACTGTGATATCTATGTTGCCTGTGCTTCGGTTGGCGAGAAAGACACTCTGAGGAATTACTTTGATATCCCGGCACACTTTTTTGATCAGTGCGACGGCGGTTTGGGAGATCGCATGCGCTTAGCGGTAAGTGAGGTGCAACAGCAAGCTTGCCAACGCTGTGTTCTTATTGGTGTTGATACTCCTGAAATGCAGGCAGCTGACATTTACGAAGCTTTTATCCTCCTTGACGATGTTGATGTTGTTTTTGGTCCTGCCTGTGACGGAGGGTTTTATCTTGTGGGAGTAAAAGAACCATTGCAAGCAGCCTTTTGTTTATCTGCTTATGGACACAGTCACGTACTCTCGCAAACGCTTAATGAGCTTGATCGTGATGGATGCAGCTATGCTTTGTTACGCAGCTTGCACGATCTCGATTGCTGGGATGATGCGTCTGCTTTGCTAGCTCGTGCTCATGATAATGCCCTCTTAGATAGACTACATACAGTACGCTATCTTAGACAGGTTACTTCATGATGACCTCTCGGCAGGTATCTGTTGTTTCACCTTATGCGGATGCCAGCATATCAATTGTGATTCCAGTTTATAACGAGCACCGCGTTATCAATGCGCTCCTTGATCAGTTGCGTCCCCTCCGAGATGAGTGCGAAATTGTGTTTGTCGATGGTGGCTCGACCGATGGCACGCAAGAGGCAATCAAAGGCGAATTTCGCATTATTGATGCCCCACGTGGACGCGGTGTACAACTCAATGCGGGAGTAGCTGCAACCAGTGGCGAGGTACTGTTCTTTCTTCACGCTGACAGTTCTTTGCCACCCAATCCTCTCGATGAGATTCGTCTTGCCCTTCGCAAGCACCGCTTTGGCTGCTTTGGCATACGTTTTGCGCCATCAAGCCCGCTTTTGCGTATTTGTCAGGCATTGTCGAATTATCGCTGCTATGTGCGTCGTATCGTGTTTGGTGATCAAGGTTTGTTTATCGAGCGGGCACTTTTTAACGAAGTAGGCGGTTTTCCTGAGCTGCCACTTATGGAGGATTACGAGCTAGCACTCATATTGCGTCGTATGGGACTTCGTCCAGGGATGACCTGCCACCGGATTACCACATCGTCTCGACGCTATGGAACAACAACACGTGAGCGCCTGCGCACAATGTGGCTTATGCTGCGTTTACGTGCAAAGTATCGTGCAGGTGTGCCTATTGATGAAATTATGCAATGCTATCACGATGCGCGCTAGGATATGCAAGTACAGCAAGTTTTAGTAAAGGAAAGGAATATACGCTTATGACAACAGTGCTTGATGGTTTTGGAAAGCCCTGTCCTATGCCCTTAGTGATGGTAAAGAAGGAAATTGATGCCGGAAACCGCACTATTGCGATACAAGTTGATAACGAAACGGCTGTGAAAAATCTTGCACGTTTAGGTACAAAAACCGGTCTGTCTGTAGCTTGCGATGCAATAGAGGGTGGTTGGCTCATGACTTTTTCCGAAGGAGATAGCTCACAAGCTGCCGAGCTTGACCTAACAACAGTCTTATCTGCAAACACTACTCATGCAGTGCAGGCCGGTAGTGGATATGCCGTCTTTGTTGGCAAAGATCATGTGGGAGAAGGCGATGCAGAGCTTGGATACAACCTCATGAAGATGGCGCTATACACCCTATCCGAGAGTGACACTATTCCCGTAAGCCTACTGTTTATGAATTCAGGCGTGAAACTTGTTACGGGTGATGAACAACAAATTATCGACAGCGTGAAAAAACTTGAGGATCGGGGTACTGAGGTACTTACCTGTGGTGCCTGCCTTGATTTTTATAATGTAAAAGATCAGTTAAAAGTTGGTGAAGTGTCGAATATGTATGACATTTTAGGACGTATGCAGGAGGCCTCAAAAGTCCTTTCACTCTAAGTGTGTGCCGTACAAGCAAATATGGCTTACATACCGAGGTGCTCCTCGGTATGATAGAGCAAGGGGGCAGACCAGATAGCGATTTGTCTGTTTTTGATGCCTGGGGAAGTAAGATATATGAGGAAGGAGAGTGAGCTTCATGCGATTATCACGCAGGGGGTTTTTCAAAGCCGTTGGTGCCGCGTTTGCGACAACAATGACTTATGAGGTTGTTAGCGCCTCGCCCGCTCTTGCTGTCGAGGCAACAGATGACTGGAAGCTCGTAAACACCGAGGAGTACACAAACATCTGTTGTTACTGTGCTGGTGGATGCGGATCGCTGTGTTCGGTACGTGACGGAGAGCTTATCAATGTGGAAGGTGACCCGGATCACCCCATTAACGAAGGTGGCTTATGTCCAAAGGGTGCTACGATGTTTCAGCTGCGCAATATTGTAGATCCCGACACACATGAGATTGTCAAAAACCCCGATCGCGTTACCAAACCAATGGTTCGTCGTCCTGGTTCAAGTGAATGGGAAGAGATTTCATGGGATGAGGCAATTTCAGAGATTGCTCGTCATGTCAAAGATACCCGTGATGAGACCTTCATTGAAACAAACGATGATGGCCTCACTGTTAACTACACACCTGGCATTGCAAGTCTTGGTGGCTCGCAACAAAACTCTGAGGAAGAGTATCTTATTCTGAAGGCAATGCGCTCGCTGGGCGTTGTTGCCATTGACAATCAAGCTCGTGTTTGACATGGCCCTACTGTCTCCGGTCTGGCGGCAACATTCGGTCGTGGTTCGATGACAACCCATTGGTGTGACTTTAAGAACACCGATGTCATCATGAATATCGGCTCTAATAGCGCCGAAAATCATCCTATCAGCTCAAAATGGCTTCATCGTGCTCATGAAAACGGTGCGACATGGATTGTCGTTGATCCTCGCTACACTCGAACTGCTGAGCAAGCTGATATTTACTGCCCCATTCGTCCTGGTACTGACCTGGCGTTTTATGGCGGTATGTATAACTACATTATCGAGAACCTTATTGAACCCAACTTGGCCGCATATTTGGCGGGTGAGGAGGTTTCTGACTATAACTTCTCCTATCTCATCAACTATACCAACGCAAGCTATCTGCTTGATCCTGACTATGAGTTTGATCCTGAAACTGGCTTGTTCTCAGGTTGGGATGAGGACTCTGAGTCCTATGACACAACAAGCTGGCACTACCAAATTGCCTCTGAATCTGAATGGGATACCTCAGAGAATGGCAGTTATGCTTGGGCAGTAGCCGATGGAGTACCTGAATTTACGCCTCCTACTGTTGAGACACCTGCACGTGATGAAACCCTTTCTGATCCAATGTGTGTCTATCAACAGTTTAAGGAGCACTATTCACGCTACGACATTGACACTGTGTGTTCTATCTGTGGTATGGAGCGCGAAACGCTTGAAGAAGTCTATGCAGCCTTTACTGCGTCGGGTGCGCCGGATAAATCTGGTGTCATTCTCTATGCGCTTGGTCAAACACAGCACACTTATGGTGCGCAGAACACCCGGGCACTCAGTATCGTACAACTGCTTTTAGGCAATATTGGCGTTGCTGGTGGCGGTGTAGGTGCTTTACGCGGTGAACCTAATGTACAAGGTGCTACCGATATGGGTATGCTTGTTAATGAGCATCCAGCCTATCTCAAATGGCCTAACACCACTGGTCGCTCAAGCCTGCGTAAATGGCTTGAAGGTGAAACTTATGCATCGGGTTACTACACCAACAAACCGAAGTTTCTCATTTCCAGTTTGAAAGAATGGTGGGGAGATGCTGCCACAATAGACAATGACTATGGTTATGACTGGTGGCCGAAGGTTCCCTCAAACGACGTAACCCATATCTCCACCTTCGAGCTTATGAATGACGGTGTCATTAAGGGGTATTTTAACTGGGGTATGAATCCGTGTCATTCTGCTCCGAATACGAGTAATGTTCGTAATGCCATGGCCAATCTTGATTGGCTTGTCGTAGTGGATCAAGTGGAGACCGAGGCAGCAACCTTTTGGCGAGCACCCGATATGAACCCTGAAGACATAGATACCGAGGTTTATTTCCTGCCTTGTGCGCTCATCTATGAGAAGCCTGGCACAATTGCAAATTCGGGTCGTTGGGTGCAATGGCGCTATAAGGCGCTGGAGCCATATGATGAAGCAAAACCAGACCTTGAGATTGCTGATCTTTTGTGGCAAGAGATTGTTTCTCTCTACAAAGATGAGGGTGGCGCTAACCCTGATCCCATCCTGAATGCGAAATGGGACTACTACATTGATGGCAAGATTGATGCGCGCTCCGTTGCCTGGGCAATGAATGGCTACACCGTTGAAGGATCAAGTTGTACCGCAACCTCAGATGAGGTCAGCATTGATCTGTTGAGTGGCTACTCAGCACTTAAGGCTGATGGCACAACAGCCTGCTCCATGTGGATCTATTCGGGCTTTTGGACTAACAATGATGCTCCCCTTGATCCAGCTGAGCAACCCATAGGGCGGCGCGATAATTCGGATGAGAGCGGACTTGCACTCTATTCGAGCTGGGCATATTCGTGGCCCAATAATCGTCGCATTCTTTATAACCGTGCTTCGGCTGATCCTGAAGGCAAGCCATGGAATGCCGACAAGACGCTTGTTGAGTGGACGGGTAGCTCGTGGAATCAGGTAGATGTGGGAGATTTCACTACTGCTACTGATGGTGTACCAGTTCCGCCTAATAACAATGCCTTCTTCATGCTGTGGGAGCAAAATGCGCGCCTTGAGAGTTACGGTATGGTGGATGGACCTTTGCCTGAACACTATGAGCCTTTTGAAACGCCACTTTCTGAAAACATCATGAATGGCTCGCTTAATAACCCGGTCTATCTTGGTAAGGATTTTGAGACTACAGATCATGGCACGATCGAAGATTTCCCGATTGTAGCAACTACCGGTTCAGTAACCGAGATGTGGCAGACTGGAAGCCAAACCAGATCGTGTCCGGCACTTGTTGAAGCTATGCCTACACAGTTCATCGAGATCTCTGAAGAGCTAGCTGAGGAAAAAGGCATTGCTAGTGGGGATAAGGTTCGTGTGTGGAATAATCGTGGTTCTGCTGTGGTTGATGCTGTAGTTACAAAACGTATGAAACCGCTTACAGTTAATGGTTCTCAGCAGCATCAAATATTTATGACGCATCACTACGGATGGGCAGGCACCTTTGGTGCAAGTGATAGCTTGGTTAATGACTTGACGCCGAATGTGGCTGATCCTAATTCGCAAACACCTGAGTACAAGGCGTTTCTTGTCAACATCGAGAAGGCGTAAAAGGGGGGTGTGAGAACATGAGTGAACAAGCAATACTGTATGACACATCGCGCTGTACGGGATGTAAGGGTTGTCAAGCTGCTTGTAAGTGCTGGAACTTACAACCTTCCCCTATAGGGCTTAATGAAAATGAGTTTAGTGGCACTTACCAAAACCCTCCTGACTTAAATGGCCACACCCGCCTTATCATGACCTTTGCTGAGCATGAAGGTGGCTCTAAAGGTGTTATGTGGGCAATGGGGAGACGCTCTTGTCAACACTGCACAGATGCTCCGTGTGCTTCTATATGCCCAACAGGTTGTCTTGAGAAAAATGAAGAGACAGGGCTTGTTGAAGTAGACACGGATAAATGTATTGGATGTCAGTACTGCTCTACCGCATGTCCTTTTGATGTACCACGCTATGATGGTATTCAAGGCAAGGTGAATAAATGTACGGGTTGTCCTGATCGCGTAGCACAAGGGCTTACCCCTGCTTGTGTAAAGACGTGTCAGCCCGAAGCATTGCGCTTTGGAGATCGCCAAGAGATGCTAGAGATAGCGCAAGAACAGCTTGAGCGCTTACAAGAGCGCGGATATGAGGATGCATGTATATATGGTGCTGATGAGGTTGGCGGACTTCATGTGATTTCGGTCTTAAAGTATGGAGTAGCTCGTCATGGCTATGTAGAAAACCCAAAGGCACGTCTTGTAACTGCTGCTACCAACATCATGAAGCCGGTAACAGGGGTCGTAACGGGTGTAACTGTAGTTGGACTTGCTGCTATGGCGGCATTAGCTACAGGCTATAAGCGCAAAACTGTTGTGTATAACCCTGACACGAAAGATACCCTCGATATTGCAACTGGTGAGGTTGTAAAACACGGGGATGATTCTGATGAACTCAGTGTTTCTGAACATATAAGTGAAGCACTTGATGGGTTTAAGGGGAAACACCATGACTAATCAAACGACTCCCAAAACAAATGAAGAACTTTTGCGTGAGCGCAAGGTGGGCGAGGTACGCATCAAACGCAAATCTATGCAAGCTCGCATAACCCATGCGGTCAATGCGCTTTGTGTGCTGCTGCTTGCCTTAAGTGGCTTGTTTGTCTTTGTACCAGCACTTGCACAAGCAGCTCCCGCAGAACTAGTGTTTTTCTTCCGGATGTCACATCGTGTGATCGGTGTTGTCTTTGTGCTCTTTCCACTTATCAGTGCCCTTCTTGCACCAAAGGGTGTAGCTCATATATGCAAAAACCTCTTTGCCAAGTGGGACTCTGATGACAAGAAGTGGATGATATTGTTTTTGCCCTATCTGTTTTTGGCAAAACATCTGCATATGCCTGATCAAGGAGAGGTGAAAAGTGGTCAGAGATTTGCCGATGGTATGCTTTGGCTCTCTTGTATCATCATGGCCATATCAGGGGTATCTATGCTTTGTGGCTCAACGCTTTTTGAGATGCCTCGGAATATCTATGCGGCATGTTTGCTTGCACATGATCTTGGTTTTTTCCTCATTGTGGTATTTGGGCTAGCTCATATCTTTTTGGGTGCTGGTATCTTTCAGCCCTACAGAGGTACGATGCGTATCATGTTTGGCGATGGTACCGTATCAGAATCTGATGCTTTGTATCACTGGGGACATTGGGCACGCAAAGAGATTGAACGTGGTACAAACCTTGTGAAGAAGTAAAGGAGGGTATACCGCGTTGTTCGGAGCGCTCTGTCTTGTGCAACGAGGATGATCGCAGAAGCACAGCTTAGTATGAGTGCTGCAATTTTGGTGGCTTGTCTGCTGCAAGCGCGATAGACAGGCCACCTTGTTTTTATAAACTGTTCTATGAAACGATCTGTGTGTTGAGATGCAGGACAGATCTATAAGCCCTCTCGTGCAAAAACTTGGTATTTGTTTAGACACGTTAATATTGCGTATAAACACTACCTTATTTTCATCGAACTGATGGCGCGCATGGGGAAAAAGAGAGTCTGCGCCGCAAACTACATCAACCGCCTCTTGAGACGTGATAGTGTATACCGATCATTATGTACCTCCATTTGTGGGAGAAGGATAAAACTATGAATCTAAAACGTATTGATGCGGCTATTGCGAACTATCGCACTGCTGGCATTAGTATCGACGATGCTGCTCGTCTTGATTTTTTTCGGGCTTTGTGGGGTGCGCTTGATGAGCACCTACGCGAGACGAAGACTTCAGGTGAAGCTGATCGTCAGCTGCCTGCCTATGCCGCTCCTGATGCAGGTACGATAAAACGTGCAGAAGAGCGAGAGCAACCCGTGTTTGAAGTCGCTCCGGTAACAATAAAGACAAAGCTACTTGCCGAGTGTGTAGGGTGTTTGCTTGCCACTACTGCTAAGAGCAAGGTATTTCCCGATGATGCAACACGTGCCATTATGCAAGTTTCGTGGCAAAAGCTGTTCATCGAAACCGATATGCAGCTTGCAGGAAGAACTCCCGGTGTATGGCTTGATGATCTTGTCGAACGCCTCATTAGCAGCGGGCTTGCTGCGGCTCATGCTCGACTTGCCGCACTTCTTGTATCGTTGGCACTCAAAGTCCAATTGGAAAAACCTGCTCAATTGATTATGAAGGCACGGGGAGCATATCGTCTCGGTAGTACGCATCCGCTTCTGTGTCCTGTATGTGGTAGCTCTCCTATGATGGGACATGTGGGAGAGCATAGCGCATCAGTACGTGGTCGTATGCTTGTGTGTTCACAGTGTGGTAGTGCGTGGGATTTTGAGCGCGTACGTTGTGCTCGCTGCGGTACGCGTAATCAAGCGCATCTGCACTTCTACCATATTGGCGATGACGAAGCACACCGTCTTGAAATATGCGATGAATGTGATGGCTATCTGCGCGTTTTGTATTCTGAAGATGCGCTCGCTTTATGTGTATATGAAGTTGAAGATGTCATAATGGCGCGTCTTGATGCTCTTGCCCACGATCCACGCGTGAGGAACAAGACCAACAAGAAGTAGCCCGCGCGAAGGGGTTTTCATGACCAACGCTAGAATGGAAGCACTGGGTAGGCAGCCAAGCGCAATTCGTGAGCTGTTTGCCTATGGTCTGCAGCGTAAAGCTGTCCTTGGTGTGGACAAGGTGTTTGATTTTAGCTTGGGTAATCCCAGCATACCAACGCCTGATGTGGTACGCAGAACCATTGCCGACCTTTTGACGGAGCATCCATGCGAGCTTCACGGGTATTCTCCAGCAGCAGGTAATATATGTGTTCGCCGTGCGGTTGCCGAGCATATTAAGCGCTCTTTTGGCGTGGAGGCCTCGCCCGAAAGCGTCTATATGACAGCGGGAGCCGCTGCTGGTCTAGCAATTTCGATTGCGGCATTAACTGAACCAAACGACGAAGTTATTGTTATTGCTCCGTATTTTCCAGAGTATCGGGTATGGATTGAGGCAGCGAGCTGTACTTGTGTTGAGGTATTAGCGCGCCCCGACAATTTTCAAATTGATGTGAATGCTCTTGCCGCAGCAATTACCAAAAAGACGGCAGCTATCATCATTAATTCGCCTAATAATCCTACCGGTGCTGTTTACACGCGCGATACTCTCGAAGCGCTTACCAAGGTACTTGCCGTCAAAGAGGAAGAGCTTGGTCGTGCTCTCTACATCATTGCTGATGAGCCTTATCGTGAAATTACCTATGGTGCTGAAGTCGCCTACATACCCACTATGTGGCCACGAACTCTTGTGTGCTATTCCTATTCAAAGTCACTTTCGCTTCCCGGTGAGCGTATTGGGTATATCTACGTATCTGATTTGATGAATGAGACGCGCGAAGTTACGTATGCTGTGGCGGGCGCGGGACGCGCACTTGGTTTTGTGTGTGCACCAGTGCTCTTTCAACGCGTGATTAAATGCTGCGTTGACGTACCAAGTGATGTAAAGGCATACGCAGAAAATCGCGAGGCCCTTACTCAGGGTCTCTCTCAGATTGGTTACGAATACAGTACACCCGATGGAGCCTTTTATCTTTGGATGCGCTCACTTGAGACAGATGCGGTTGCTTTTTCTCAGCGAGCTCGGGCGCATGAACTCTTGCTAGTGCCATCTGATAGCTTTGGTGTTGGCGGTTGGGTACGCGTGAGTTATTGTGTTGCGCACAAGATGATTGATGCGGCCTTACCGGCCTTTCAGGCATTGTGGGATGAATACCACCAAGCATAAAAACTGAGATTTGTTTCCCGGTGGAACTTGTGTGGTCTATGCAACAGCGTAGTACACTGACTGTCCAGGGGCTGTGATGCCAAAAGAGTATGCTCACAGTTGTGCACACTAAAGGAGGAAGCTATGGACGCTCAAATTTATGATTTATTGAACAAGCAGATCAATAACGAATTGTATTCGGCGTATCTGTACCTTTCCTTTGCCGACTACTATCAAGAAAAAGGTCTTGATGGCTATGCAAATTGGTATGAGATTCAGGCAAAAGAAGAGCTTGATCACGCGCTCATCTATCGCAAATATCTCCACGATAATGGAAAGAACGTGCTGCTGAGCGCTATTGATCAGCCTGCCTATACTTTCTCGTCTAATCTTGAACCACTTGAGGAAAGTCTGAAACACGAGAAACGCATCACAGCAGATATCAACCGTATCTATGCTGCAGCTGTGAAGGTAGATGACTATCGCACCATGCAGTTTCTAGACTGGTTTATTGAGGAGCAGATGGAAGAAGAGCGCCTTGCTAACGATATGATTGAAAAGATGAAGCTATTTGGCGATGATGCGCACGCGCTGTACGAGCTAAATTGTGAGTATCGCGCACGCACGTATACACAGCCAGCGCCACTGGCTGAAGACTAAGGGAGACACCCTTGCAACTTAGGGCGTGCTGACGGAATAACTAATCAGCGCGAGCGTTGTGCTTCTCTTTACAGCACTCGTGCTGATGTTTGATTTAGTGGGAATTCTGACCTCTATCAGTTGTTTATGTTGTTGTCGTTTGTAGCTCTGATCTCAGCAGAGCTGTTCGCATTTTTTCATTTA
>CAZXOF010000037.1:0-13207 GCA_964642255.1 uncultured Eggerthellaceae bacterium
CATGTCAAGTAGCACTTGTAAAGTTTTGCAGGCAGAAGCGACAAACACGTAAGGTCAGCGTTGATTGCCAATTTTAGTGTAGGTGAGGTCTGGGATATTTGTCCGTTGTGGTTAGTTGGAGATGCTATTGTGCAGCGCTTGTAATTAGGCGAAAGGAATGTAGGTAAGCGCTATGAAAAGTTTACACGGTATAATGCCGCTTTGATACAACATTGTTTTGTTACGACAAACTGTACGCATTGCGTTTTCGTGTGGCAAGTATGGCAAATGCAGATGACAACATCAATATGCTAACAACACAAGGAAGGTTCATTATGAAGGCACTCATTCCTGCAGCAGGGCTTGGAACACGCTTTTTACCTGCCACGAAGGTGGTTCCCAAGGAAATGCTGCTTGTTGTTGATCGCCCGGCTATTCAATATGTGGTTGAAGAAGGGCTTGCTTCGGCGGCCGATGAGGTTGTTATTATCAACAGTCGCTTAAAGCAGACTATCGAGAATCATTTTTCACCCGATCCTGATTTAGTAGCCACTCTGCGTTCTCGCGGCAAAAATGCCTATGCCGATGCTGTCGAATATGTTGGTAACTTAAACGTAAGTTACGTATATCAAGACGAAGCATTGGGGCTTGGGCATGCTGTGTACTGCGCGCACGAAAAGACAGCAGGTGAGCCATTTTACGTACTACTTGGTGATGTCCTTGTGCCTAACAATGCTATGCTTCCGGCGATGCAAGCTGTTTCCGACGCGCATGGAGGCGCAAGTGTTATTGCGGTTATGCCTGTGCCTGATGACCAAGTTAGCCGTTTTGGTGTCATTGCGGGTGAAGCTGTATCAGATACGGTATGGAAGGTTGATTCGCTTGTTGAAAAGCCAGCACCTAGGGATGCTCCATCAAACCTTGCTGTGTTTGGTCGTTATCTGCTCTCACCACGTGTTATGGAGCTACTTGCTACGATGAAGCCGGGTGTAGGTGGGGAAATCCAGCTCACCGACGCGCTTGATGCACTACTGCGCGAAGAAGATATGTACGCGCTTATTGTCGATCCTACTGATGGCTTTGACACAGGTACGATTGAAAGCTGGCTTGAAACAAACAACATTCTCTATGAACGCATGAATGGTGGTGTGTAAGGACGGACACATGAAGGCTAGTGTGCAAGAATAGCTGTATGTAGGTAAACGTGTAACGATAGATACACAAGGGCAAGCGCCTCAGAATGAGCAGATGGACTTGGTAGCTTTCGATAGGGGCAACAACTACAAGAGGTGACCCAGCTAAAGAGGGCAGCTTCAGCCGGGTCGCAAGGAGGGGTGGTACGGCGTTGTGTCGTATCTGCTCTAAGCAGAGTCGCGGGCAAGGAGGAGACCTTCCCGATGACAATTCATAGCATATCACTTATATTTGAAAAACCTAGGGTAGGCATATGTGAGTGTTGTGAAACATTTGCTTTACTCGGTAAGTGGATGTGCATGTATGAGGTGTCAGTGGCACGAATGCTATACTTTCGACAGCGAATGCATGTACCGTATGAAGATGACGTATAACGAAAGGGCGAACAAACGTGGACTTCGTGCCCAATGGTTTTACGGGGTTTGCTGCCGTGGATGCTGCAAGCAGCGTCCGCCGTTTTGTAACGCCATCTTCATTTCAGGATAAAACACGCTCTGAGGTGCATTTTGATCCCGAGAAATTGGTTTCCATTCCTGGCCAAGATCGCCGCTGGGCGTGGGTGGAAGTTAACTTGCAAGCTATTCGTAACAATGCGTCGGTAGTAAAGCGGCGTATTGGCCCGCGTTGTCGTCTTATGGCAGTAATAAAAGCTGATGGCTATGGGCATGGTGCCATACGATGTGCTAAAACAGCACTTAATTCTGGTGCCGAGTATTTAGGCGTAGCTACAATCGATGAGGCTATTGAACTGCGCGAAGCTTCGATAAGGGCACCTATTCTTATATTAGCAGAACCTCCTGCTGCATCCATTCCCTTGCTGTTAGCGTACGAGATCATGCCGTCGGTTTATACGTCTGATTTCGCCATTGGATATGCAGAAGCCGCAGATGCCCTTGGCCTTAAGGCACCGTATCATTTGGCTGTAAATACGGGTATGAATCGCATTGGTGTGCGCTATAGCGAAGTAGTTGCTTTCATGATGCAAGTGAACTTTCATCGGGCGCTTGAGCTTGTAGGAACGTTTACGCATTACGCAACTGCTGATTGTCCGGAAACACTTGATTTTGCGATTCAAACGAAGCGTTTTGCAGAAGCCATTGCAGCCTTGCAGGCAGCAGGCATTAATCCGGGTATAGTACATGCGGCCAACTCGGCGGCGACTATTCGGTATCCCGATGTGGCTTTTGATATGGTACGACTAGGTATGTCGCTTTACGGCTTTTATCCATGTCCGGAAACGCGTTCGATAATAGATCTTGTTCCGGCTATGAGTGTGCATGCGCGTATTACTGATACGCGCTTGGTACCAATGAGTGAAGGTGTTAGCTACGGTTTGCATTATCGAAGTCCCGGCAGCGTCAAGATTTGTACTATTCCTCTTGGCTATACCGATGGATTGCGTCGCAGTTTATCGGGTCGGATCGACGTAATTGTCGACGGTATGCGCGTGCGCCAAGTAGGAACCATCTGCATGGATCAGTGCATGTTTGAGATCGATAAGCGTGTGTATGGTAACCGCCGGCGCATTGACCCACAGATTGGGGATGAAGTTATTATCATAGGCTCGCAGGGTGCGGAATCGTTGACTATTGATGATATGGCGGTGTTGCTTAGCACGAACCAACACGAGATCGCCATTGGGTTTGGCTGCTCGCGTCTACCCAAGATTTATAGTTAGGAGCAAAGGTTGGTATGAGTGAGCAGCGCCCCTCAATTCGCAAGCCCACAATTCCTCTTGATGAGCTACGTATCAAGGTTGCGGCATGTCATAAGTGTCCACTTGCTGATGGACGCACACAGACGGTCTTTGGCGTAGGCAACCCTTGTGCCCGTGTGATGATCATTGGTGAGGCACCGGGGAAAAATGAAGATGCGCAAGGAGAGCCCTTTGTAGGGGCTGCAGGTAAATATCTTGATGAGTTGTTAGGTGTGGCAGGCTTAATGCGCAACGAAGTGTTTATTGCCAATGTGCTCAAGTGTCGTCCGCCGGGAAATCGCGATCCGCGTCCTGAAGAGATTGAGTTGTGCGTGCCGTTTTTGCGAGAGCAGGTGCGCACGATTGATCCGGAGTTTATTGTAACTTTGGGGAATTTCTCGACCAAATTCATTCTGAAAACAGAGCTTGGTATCACACGACTGCGAGGCACTTTGCAGCGCGCAGGACGCTTCAAAGTCTTCCCGATTTTTCATCCGGCTGCTGCACTTTATGATGGGAAAAAGCGCGAGGCTCTTGAAAACGATTTTGCAACACTAGGCGAGCTGCTTACCAAGTCATAAAAGTGTTGAAGTGCCTTGCGGACACTACGAGAACAGCTGGCTCTTGTTATACTGAATTGCCCACACATGTTCAAGGAAATGCTGCTTGTTTGCAATCGTTCACAAGCAGCATTTCGGTGTGTAGGTAAGAGACAAAAGTAATGGTGAGGTGTGCGTATTAGCTTCAATGTGACCTCCATAAGATGAGGCGATGTTAAGAGGCTAGGAGGAAAAATTAGTTGGTGCCTTTTGAGGATTTGAGCTGTAGTGCGATGTGGAGGGTATGCTGAGACGAGAATCGAGGTCGCCATGTATCCTATTGTTAGTGTAGAGCCGCTCAATGCCGAAGTCACACGTATGGTTGTGCAGGCCCCACAGATTGCTCGAAAAATCAAACCGGGGCAGTTCATCATGCTACTTATTGATGATGAAGGCGAACGTATTCCGCTTACCATGAATGACTGTAATCCTCAAGCTGGCACGGTAACAATTGTATTTCAGAAAGTGGGCGCAACAACTATGCGCCTTGGGCAACTCAAGGCAGGTGATACGCTTACAAGTTTTGTTGGACCGCTGGGTCATCCAACACAGCTTGAAGGAGCAAAACGAGTGTGTGTGATTGGCGGCGGATTGGGGACAGCAATTGCCTTTCCTCAAGCACGTTGGTTACATAAGCAAGGCTGTGTGGTTGATGTTATTACGGGCTTTCGCAATAAAGACCTTATTATTCTTGAGGATGAAATAGCCAATAACTCTTCGCGTTATATTGTTATGACCGATGATGGATCAAATGGGAATCAAGGTGTGGTAACAGCGCCTTTGCAGCACTGGATTGACGAGGGGACTCATTATGATCTGGTGCTTGCCGTGGGTCCCATCATCATGATGAAGTTCGTTGCCGAAACAACACGTCCTCACGGTATCAAGACCTTTGTATCACTCAATCCGCTCATGATTGATGGCACGGGCATGTGTGGATGCTGCCGCGTGAAAGTGGGTGGCAAATATATGCATGCTTGCGTCGATGGCCCTGACTTCGACGGACATTTGGTGGACTACGACGACGCAATGCGCCGCAGCTTGATGTATCGCGGTTGCGAGCAGCAGGCGCGCGAGATGGCTAAGGTTTGCATGTGCGGGAGGGGGGTATAGCTATGGACCGCTCAAAGGTGAACCGTCAAAAAGAAAAAACACCCATGCCCGAGCTTGATCCTATTGAGCGCTCGTCGTCGTTTGATGAAGTTGCTTGTGGATATTCGGCTGCCGACGCCATAAATGAGGCATTTCGCTGCACTCAATGTTCTCATGAGCCTTGTGTGGAAGGCTGTCCGGTTGGCGTACCTATTCCGCAGTTTATTGCACAGGTTACTGAAGGTGATTTTGCGGGGGCTTATGCCCTTACAAAAGCAGCAAATGCGCTTCCTGCCATTTGTGGACGTGTATGTCCACAAGAAACCCAATGCGAAGGAGTCTGTACGCGTGGACGCAAGGGTGAGCCAGTTGGTATTGGACGCCTTGAGCGCTTTGTTGCAGATTGGGCACTTGACAAGCCCGACGAAGCAGCGGAAGCTGTTGCTAGGCTCTCCGCTGATATTCCGCGTGATTTGGAGGGCAAGCACGTTGCCGTGGTTGGCTCTGGCCCTGCTGGTCTTACCTGTGCGGGTGAGCTAGCAAAACGCGGGTGTGCGGTTACAGTGTATGAGGCACTGCATAAAGTGGGCGGCGTATTGTTATATGGCATCCCTGAGTTTCGCCTGCCAAAAGAACTTTTAGCACGCGAGATTGCTGCTGTAGAAGAGCTTGGTGTTAAGTTTGTAACAGACGTGGTAGTTGGTAAGCTCTATGACATCGAAGAACTTATGAATGAACAGGGTTTTGATGCTGTTTTCATTGGTACTGGCGCAGGCTTGCCAAGCTATCTTGGAATTGATGGCGAAGGGCTCAATGGTGTCTCTGTTGCAAATGAGTTGTTAACACGTGTTAACCTGATGAAGTCATATCAATTCCCCGAGTGTGCCACGCCGGTGTATACAGGCAAGCACTGTGTGGTTTTTGGTGGCGGTAATGTTGCAATGGATGCCGCACGCACGGTAAAGCGTCTTGGGGCTGATGTAACAGTGGTGTATCGACGCAGCCTTGAGGAAATGCCCGCACGTGCCGAAGAAGTGCATCATGCGCAAACAGAAGGCATCAAGTTTCAGATACTATCGAACCCATCACGTATTCTTGGCAACGATGAAGGCTGGATTACAGGAGTTGAATGTATTCGCATGGAGCTAGGTGAAGCTGACGACAGTGGAAGGCGTCGCCCGGTGGAAGTTGAGGGAAGTGAGTTTGTGATCGATGCTGACATGGCAGTTGTAGCCATTGGATCGCGCACGAATCCCCTTATTACAGATACCACACCTGGTCTTGAGGTAACCTCGCGTAACCTTATTGTTATTAACGAAGAAACAGGCGCAACATCAATCCCAGGTGTATTTGCCGGAGGAGATGTGGTAAGTGGAGCGGCTACCGTTATCCTTGCTATGGGAGCAGGGAAAAAAGCGGCGGCTGGGATTGCGAGTTATCTTACATCATGAGTTTTGATCCGGTAGCGTACCTCAACGACCCTCAATGGCATACGATGCGCCCAGGGCTTGAGCGCATCAAAGAGCTTCTTGAACGTCTTGATCGGCCGCAGGATGCTTTGCGCTTTGTGCATGTGGCGGGTACAAATGGCAAGGGATCAACGTGTGCCTATCTTGAAGCTATGCTACGTGCGGCAGGGTATGCAACAGGCATGTTCACCAGCCCTTATATCGAGGCTTTCGAAGAGCGCATTCGTGTGAATGGTGTAATGATCAATGCAAGCGACTTGTTACGTGAAACACGTGCCGTGCGCGATGCTGCCGATACAATGACGGATCATCCAACTGAATATGAGCTGATGTGCGCTGTGGCGCTACTGCACTTTGCACGATCGGGTTGCGACATTGTAGTGCTTGAGGTTGGTTTAGGTGGGCGACTTGACGCAACAAATGCTATCGATGCTCCCGAAGTGTGCGTGATTACACGTATAGGCTTTGATCACACCGATGTGTTAGGCACTACGCTATCTGCGATTGCGCGAGAAAAGGCTGCCATTGTGAAATGCGGTTCAGCTGTAGTGTCGTGGCCGCAAGAAACTGAAGCAATGATAGAGATTGAGGCTGCCTCGCATGCATGCAAGGCAGATCTTATTGTGCCAGATTTTTCCGCTATGGAGGTCAAACCCTTAACGCTGCCACGCGATAAAAGCGTATTAGGTGCGCAACGCTGCTTTTCGTATGGACGCTTTGCTGCGGGTACAACCCTTACCACGAAGTTGTTGGCCAGTTATCAGCCATACAACGCCCTGCTTGCCCTTGAGGCGGCGTGTGCTTTGCGCACGCGTGGTTGGAATATCTCAGATGAAGCCATATGTGCAGGCATAGCGCAGGCTGTGTGGCCGGGTCGCTTTGAGGTGGTGGGAATCCGTCCGCTTTCAATTGTTGACGGGGGGCATAATCCACAGGGTGTTCATGCATTGATAGACACGCTACAAGAACTTTTGCCCGATGAGCGCCCAGTATTCATTGTGGGTGTTTTAGCTGATAAAGACTACTTAGCTATGCTCGATAATATTGTTATGCAGGGTTCAGGCTTTGTGGTGTTTACGCCTGATAACCCCCGTGCTTTGCCAGCTGAAAAGCTTGCGAATGCGCTTGTACGGACAGGGCAAGATATATTGGGTTGCTCAAGTTGTATACGTCCCATTATTGCATCAAGTGCAGCTGATGCGGTAGAAAAGGCGCGTGCTGCTACTGGTGAAGACGGTGTGGTGTGTGCCTGCGGCAGTTTATACAGCGTAGCTGCGTTAAAATCTGCGTTTCGTACGTGAAGTATGTATCATATGTTCTTGATTCCGTGCGACACAAGGTACGCGTATCAGACATTGCGTGTGCGTACAGTCTATGCTTTTTGATGCAGGTGTAGATCTTGTGAGCTGTTTGTTTATGGGCTTTTCGCTATACTAGCGCCCATACATTAAGCAAGTGCCTCGGATGGGCTGGGGCGGCGCTATGTTTCGAACCTGGTCAGGTCCGGAAGGAAGCAGCCATAAGGGACCGCTGACGAGCGCCCCTGCCCACTCGGGGCACTTGTGGTTTACTTCACAACCAATCTGTTGGGAAGGCCTTCTTGGAAATTATAGAGTTTCTTATCGAGCTGATAAGCGATCCGCGTAATGCTATAGCCGATTGGATCAAAGACTTGGGTTCTGTATGGGTCTATGTTCCGTTATTTTTCATTGTCTTTATTGAGACAGGCGTTGTTATCATGCCCTTTCTGCCGGGCGATTCTCTGCTATTTACCGCAGGTGTTTTTGCGGCAGATGATGGGGGTTTAAACCTTGTTGTATTGCTTCTGATTGTGTGGATAGCAGCCATATTAGGTGACACATGCAACTACTGGATTGGGCGTGAATTTGGTAAGCACATTATAGAGTCGGGCAAGATTAAGGCCATGACCCCACAGCGTATTGAAAAAACACAGAGCCTAATTGACAAGTACGGAGCCTTCGCGGTGTTTTTAGGCAGATTTTTTCCATTTATACGTACCTTTGTGCCATTTTTTGCAGGGGTAGGACACATGCATTATCCTCGCTTCTTCATGTTCAATGTGCTTGGTGCTTTTGTGTGGGGTACGGTATTTGTTCTGCTTGGGTATTACTTTGGTGGCGTACCCTTTGTGCAGGAGCATTTCGAACTTGTACTTGTTGCCATCGTAGTAATTTCGATTATTCCGGCAGCAGCGGCAGCCATTAAGGCAAAGCTTGGTCTTGATAAGGATCGTGAAGCGGACGAGAAGCATTAGCACACAGGTAAGAAAGTCAGGCAGGGTATGGCAGAGGCGCTGTATCGAACATACCGACCGCAAACATTTGCCGATATGGTCGGTCAGGAACATATTGAACGTACCTTGCGCAATGCAATCACTCAAGACAAAGTAAGTCATGCTTATCTGTTTTGCGGACCGCGTGGCACGGGGAAAACTACAACTGCACGTTTGCTTGCCAAGGCGTTGTTATGCGAGCAGGCGCCCACCCCTGAGCCTGAGGGGAATTGTGCTGAATGCCTTGCTATTGCTACGGGAGAACACCCTGATGTTTATGAGCTTGATGCAGCAAGTCGTACTGGTGTAGAAAATGTGCGTGAGGAGATCATCGGACGCGTTCAGTTTGCGCCAACTCGTGGCGCCAAAAAAATTTATGTCATTGATGAAGTACACATGCTATCGACGGCGGCGTTTAATGCGTTGCTTAAAACACTTGAGGAACCGCCAAGTCATGTGGTGTTTATCCTTTGCACAACTGATCCGCACAAAGTCCCCGAAACCATTCATTCACGCTGTCAGCGCTTTGATTTTCAGCGCATTGCGGCTGAAGAGATAGTAATGCACCTTGGAGCAATCTGTGTTGCCGAAGGGGTTGAGTTTGAGGGAACCGCGCTTGAGCTAATTGCGTATAGAGCTGAAGGAGGCATGCGTAATGCATTAACCATGCTTGAGCAAGCCATGACCTATGGTATGGGTGTAGTCTCGCTTTCTACAGTAGAAAGCTTGGTAGGTTCCCTTGACGCAAGTGACCTAGCTCAGATTGTTAATGCAATTGGGCGTCGCGATGTTGCGGCGTGTTTTGCGTGGACAGCAGCCTATATTGAAACGGGAGCTGATCTTGCTCAATTTGCGCGTAGTCTGGCTGAACGTGTGCGTACAATGTACATACTATCGATTGCAGGTTTAGATGCGCCTGCGGATATTAGCGATGCACAGCGAAGTGAAATTGCTGAAGAACTTGCCCTGTTTGGTTCTGATAGGCTAGCGCGCATGCTTGCTGTGTTAGGTGATCTTATTGCCGAACTAAAGGTTTCGACCAATATGCGTCTATCATTTGAGATTGCCTTAACACGCATGGTTCGTCCTGAAGCAGACTTAACACTTGCAGCCCTTGCCGAGCGTATTGAAGAACTTGAGCGTCGTCTTGCTGCACAAGCCTCTGTGACTGTTTCGCCAGTATCTGCGCCCGTGTCTGTATCAATGCTGCGCACAGATGATGGATCAGTATCTGTTCCACGTCTAGATACTGTATTAGATGCATCTACTCCGCACACAGATGGTGCACCAGCACCTGTCTCACACTCTAATACCTACCCTTGTGAGGATGTTGAGAGTGCGAGGAACTCTCAGAACACAGAGAGTGCGAAGCGAACAGAAGACAGAGAGAGCATAGAGAATGCGACAACGCCATCGGCGATGCCGGCGTCAGCGCCGTCTACTGATGCTTGCGAAGGACACAAGGCATCGGTGACATCCAAGGCAGATGTAGAACACAAGAGAGAACTTTTGCTCTCCGATCCAGGCGCATTGCAGCGCATATGGCAAAAAGCAATTGCGGTTATCAAGCGAGAAAAGGCTGCCTATGCAGCTCTGTTAACAACGGTACAAGTTTCCTATGATGTTGTAACGCAGACGATAGTTCTTGCGTTTCCTACTAAAAATACCTTTGCTTTTAAGGCTATGCAGCGCCCCGAAGCAACTGAGGCAATAGCCACTGCCCTTACTGAAGTATTTGGGCAACGCCTAGCGTTTTTGCTCATCCAGTCGGATGTTTCGGATGGATCAGATGTAGTTACAAGCGTTAGCCCTGTTGAAGCTCCAACTGCCGTATTGCCCACAGAAAAAGCTGTTCCATCTTCCAAATCAGACTCTACGGTGGTCTATGATGAGGTGCCGATCGACCTTTATGATGAGGGGTATGCGTCATCGTATGGCGATAAGGTGCCAGTATCCATTTCATCAACTACGCTAGATGCTCTAGTGGCATCTACTGAACCTCTTGCGCCTATATCTGCACCGGTGTCTGATGGTCGTGGATCACCTAAGCCTGCCACCGATGCATCACAAACCAATCTTGATCGCAGAGAGCTTGAACGCTTGCTCATTTCAAGCTTTGGTGAAGGCGTGGTGATTGAAGAAGCGTAGAAGGATGTAGCATCATCGGAGATAATGACACAAGCGACTGCTTTATGGTCGCCCGTACATACTAGGAAGCAACGAAGGAGCTATGTGCTATGGATATGAGAAAAATGATGAAGCAGGCGCAAAAAATGCAGCTCGAACTTTCGCGCGCACAAGAAGAAATCAAGGAAATGGAATTTGAAGCTTCATCGGGCGGTGGTATGGTATCTGTTGTAGCAGGGGGTGATATGACTATCAAGCGCATTGAGATCAAGCCCGAAGTCATTGATCCCGATGATCCAGACATGCTATCCGACATGATTCTTGTAGCGGTTAATGATGCTCTACGCTCTGTGAATGAGGCAAGCTCTCAGCGCCTTAATTCCGTTACCGGCGGCATGAAGATTCCTGGTCTTAGCTAGCTGCACGCAAAGGATTGGGTGTGCAATGCAAGCTGCTCCTTCAATTCAGCGACTGCTTGATGAACTAGAGCGCCTGCCTGGTGTTGGTCCAAAATCGGCTCAGCGTATGGCTTCGTGGATTTTGAATGCTGATCGTGCAACAGCGATGCGCCTTGCTGATGTAATTGCTGAGGTAAAACGTTCGGTGCGCTTCTGTTCGCGTTGTTTTAACTATGCTGAAGGCGATTTGTGCGAGATATGCGCATCGCACAAACGCGATCAAACAATACTGTGTGTGGTAAGTGAACCAAGCGACATCCCATCAATTGAGAGAACTGGAGCGTTTTCGGGAGTGTATCACGTGCTTGGTGGGGCATTATCGCCTATGGATGGCATTGGGCCGGATGACTTACACATTACCGAGCTTATGACACGTTTTACTTCTGAAATTGTGAGTGAAGTGGTTATTGCAACCAACCCGAATGTAGAAGGGGAAACAACCGCTGTGTATCTTGCACGGCTGATCAAGCCGCTTGGCATTGAGGTTACGCGTCCTGCAAGCGGTTTGCCGGTTGGTGGTGATCTTGAATTTGCCGACGAGGTTACGCTTGGTCGAGCGCTTGAGGCGCGCCGTCCGTTGTAGCAATACACCTAACAGCGTCGATACAGGAAGGTGGAAACGCGAAAAGGGCAACTTTTAAGGCGCGCTATCCTGCCTTCCTGTGCTAGTGTGTCTTATTGAATGCCTTCAAGTGTCGGGATAGAGGCAAATCCTTGCTCAAGGTCCTCATCAGTAGGGATGCGATCGCTCATGGTGCCGTCGTGATACGACAGATAGGCGGCCAAATCGAAATAACCGGTTCCTGTAAGGCCAAACACAATTACTTTTTCCTCGCCAGATTCTTTGCACGCAAGGGCTTCATCAAGAGCAACACGAATAGCATGTGCCGACTCCGGTGCAGGCAGTGTGCCTTCGACCTTAGCGAACAGGGTTGCTGCCTCAAACACTTTGGTTTGTTCAGCGGCGCGCGCCTCATCAATGAAACCATCGTGGTAGAGCTGCGAAATAATGGGGCTCATGCCGTGGTAGCGCAGACCTCCTGCGTGATTAGGTGAAGGTATGAAGCCTGAGCCCAACGTATACATCTTGGCCAGTGGAGTTACCTTGCCTACATCGCAGAAGTCGTAAGCAAATTTTCCGCGTGTCAGTGTTGGGCAACTTGCTGGTTCAACGGCAATAAAGTGTGGAGCACGTTTGCCAGTAAGCTTATCAACCATGAACGGAGCCATCAGGCCGCCCAAGTTCGATCCGCCGCCGGCACTTCCAATTAAGATGTCTGCTTCAACACCTATCTTGTCGAGCGCTGCCTTTGTTTCAAGCCCAATAATTGATTGGTGCAGTAGCACTTGGTTCAGCACGCTGCCAAGTGCATAACGACAACCTTCGGTGGAGACCGCCTCTTCAACAGCTTCTGAGATGGCTGTTCCCAGTGAGCCGGTATTGTTGGGGTCGCTCTCTAAAATTGCGCGCCCTGCCTTTGTTTCGTTGGAGGGTGATGCCGAAACACGAGCACCATAGGTTTCCATAACCGCCTTGCGGTAAGGCTTTTGTTCGGCAGAACACTTCACCATATACACATGTAGATCAAGGCCAAAAAACCCGCATGCCATAGAAAGGGCAGTGCCCCACTGTCCCGCACCCGTTTCGGTGGTAAGACAGGAAAGACCTTGTTGCTTTGCATAATAAGCCTGCGCAATTGCCGAGTTCAGTTTGTGTGAGCCAGAGGTATTATTTCCTTCGAACTTGTAGAAAATCTTTGCAGGGGTATCAAGTGCTTTCTCAAGAAATTCCGCATGAACCAAAGGGGAAGGGCGATACATCTTGTAGAAGTTGCGCACCTGCTCGGGGATCTCGATGAAGTGGTCGGTAGTGTTGAGTTCTTGTTTAACAAGCTCAGTGGCAAATACGGGAGAAAGATCATCAACAGTAACAGGTTGCAAGGTACCAGGATGCAAGATGGGTGCGTGTGCGCATCCTTTTTCTGTCATAAACGCATTGATGTTGCAGTAATGCGTAGGCAGCTCCTCTTCGGTTAAATAGGTTTTGTAATCGGTGCTTGTGCGCTTGGTCATCATAGTTGATGCATCCTCTCTGTTGGCCTGCGAGATATGCGGCCACCTCTGGCGTTGTTCTTTGTGGAAGCAGGTATAAAAATACCTATGCCTACAATACTGCTTGCAGGGACAAGAGTGAATAGACCAATGCGTATAGATAAGAAAAATGAATGAAATTTGGTGAACAATGTGTGGTGGGCCGTGAGGGAATCGAACCCGCGACCTTGGGATTAAAAGTCCCCTGC
>CAZXOF010000038.1:0-12911 GCA_964642255.1 uncultured Eggerthellaceae bacterium
ACCCCTGACCTCATGGCTGCCAGCCATGCGCTCTCCCAGCTGAGCTAATGCCCCTCAAAACGCATAGGAAAGTATAACGGATGCATCTGATTGGTCAAGCAGGTTTTTGCTTCCAAGTTCAATCTGTCGTCAATCTGTCGCTTTATTGCGAAAGGTAACTATCTTTTCGGCTCTACCCGCGCATTCTTTTATAATGGAGGTTCCGAACTTTGACGATACTATGAAGGGGGTGTTAGTTCATGCCGCGACTCCAAATCATGGATACCACAATCCGCGACGGACAGCAAAGCCTGTGGGCAACGCGCATGCCGGTCGGCGACATGCTCCCCATCTTGAGCAAGATGGATCGTGTGGGGTACTGGGCTATTGAAGCGTGGGGTGGAGCGACATTTGACACCTGTCTACGCTTTCTTGATGAGAATCCGTGGGAGCGCCTGCGTTCTATTAAGGCGCAGACACCGAATACGCCACTTGCCATGCTTTCACGCGGGCAGAATCTCGTTGGATATAAGCATTACTCGCGTGATATTGTCAATCACTTCATTAAGGCGGCTAAGCGAAACGGTGTGCACGTGTTTCGTGTATTCGATGCCTTAAACGATATTCGTAATATTGTTGATAATGCCGAAGCTATTAAAGAATGTGGCGGGCATTTTGAAGGTGCTATTTCATATACCATTTCACCTGTCCATACCTTAGATAGTTTCCTTGAGTTTGGTCAGAAGCTCAAAGAACTTGGTGCCGACTCCATTGCCATTAAAGATATGGCAGGTATGTTGACACCATATCGTACCGAGCGCATGGTTAAAGCTTTTAATGCCGAGATAGGCTTACCCATTCATATTCACTGTCACTATGTTGGTGGCATGGCTCCCGCTAATATTTTGAAAGCTGCCGAGGCTGGTGCTTCTATTGCTGACACCGCAAGTGCACCGCTGGCCTTTGGTAACAGTCATCCTGCCGTTGAAATGGTGGTTGCAGCACTGCAGGAAAGTCTGTATGACACAGGCATTGATTTGAACTTACTGTTTGAGATTTCCGAGTATTGGGAAGAGGTACGCAAGCGCGGCCATTATAAGCGTGGTGTATCCTCGCTCACTCATATGAAGGTGTATTCACATCAGGTGCCGGGCGGCATGATGAGCAATCTTGTTTCTCAGCTTGAAATTCAAAATGCGGCCGATCGCTTAGGTGAAGTTATGAGGGAAATCCCGAAGGTGCGCGCAGAGGTTGGTTATCCGCCTTTGGTAACCCCTTTGTCACAGATTGTTGGCACTCAAGCTGTATTTAATGTCTTGACTGGCAAGCGCTGGGGTGTTGTTTCTAAGGAAATGAAGGACTACATCTGTGGTTATTACGGCAAGGCGCCGGGGCAGATGGATAAAGAGATTGTCAAAAAGGCTGTAGGAGATGCGGATATTTTGCCGCCTGATGTGGCACCAGGTTCGTTAGTGACCACAAGTTATGATGACCTTGCTGAAGAGATCGGGGATTTGGCAAAAAGCGAAGAAGACGTGCTTATGTATGCAATGTTTCCGAACGAAGCACGTACGTATTTTAACAAGCATAGAACATCTGAAAAGGTTGACTTTTTGCTTTCACAAGAGTCAAGTGGAACCAAGGAGGACGATTACGTGGACATCAATCAGATTCGCGAACTTGTACGCGTAGCCGAAGAAAGTGGTGTGGGAGAGATCGTCGTCGAGGAAGAGGGCGTGCGTATTGCGGTGCGTATGCCAGGGGTACTTCCTACTGCTTCGCCAACTGCTGTAGTAGCAAGTGAGGTTCTAGCTGTCAAAGCTGAGTCACAAGCACAGACGGCACCAGTAGAGCAGACGGCCTCGGATATAACACGTCCGGCAACGTGGCAGCCGGTTATTGCCCCTATGGTGGGCACCTTTTATGTGGCGCCTGCTCCCGGAGAGCCGCCGTTTGTACAAGTGGGAGATGAGGTATCGGCAAACCAAACTCTCTGTATTGTTGAAGCTATGAAGCTTATGAATGAAATTACAGCAGAAGAGGTAGGTACCGTGCGAGAAGTCTGCCTTGAAGATGCTACACCGGTTGAATTTGGTACGATTTTATTCTATATCGAGCCCCATGCTGCTCGAGAGTTAGAAGGACATGCTGCCCGCGAGTTGTCTGGTGCGGAAAGCGCCTAAGAGTAGTCAATTAAGCGCAGTACGGAGAGGATTTATGTTCAAAAAGATTCTCATAGCGAACCGTGGTGAGGTAGCGTTGCGCATTATGCGTGCTGCAAAGGAGCTTGGTGTTGCAACGGTTGCCGTATATTCAAAAGAAGATGCGGTATCTTCCTTTGTTCAGTATGCTGATGAGGCTGTTTGCATAGGTCCAGCACCAGCAAGCCAAAGCTATTTGGTCATACCAAGTGTTATTGCAGCAGCCATGAACACGGGAGCCGAGGCAATACATCCAGGATACGGTTTTTTAGCCGAAAACGCCACGTTTGCTCGAGCATGTGCTGACAACGATATCGTATTCATTGGCCCTTCTCCTGAGTGTATCGAGAAAATGGGAGACAAGGCAACAGCGCGCGAAACCATGCGTGCCTGCGGCGTGCCTACAGTTCCAGGATCGGATGGTTGTATTGCATCAGCAACTGATGCTGCCGCTTTTGCAGAAGAGGTGGGCTATCCGGTGCTAATCAAAGCTACAGCGGGCGGTGGTGGCAAGGGTATGCGTGAGGTACACGATCCGGCAGATTTAGCCTCACAGTTTGCAGCAGCACGTGCCGAAGCACAAGCAGCTTTCGGAAATGATGAGGTCTATTTAGAAAAGCTAGTTGAGCGTCCGCGACATGTTGAGATTCAAGTGCTTGCTGACAATTTTGGCAATCGCATAGCGCTATGTGAGCGTGACTGTTCTATTCAGCGGCGCCATCAAAAGCTTATTGAAGAAGCCCCGTCACCAGCACTCACCGAAGATTTGCGTCGCATGATGGGTGTTGCAGCGGTAAAGGCGTTGCGAGCAGTTGATTATCGCAATGCTGGTACTATCGAGTTTTTGCTTGATACCAATGGCAAGTTCTATTTTATGGAGATGAACACGCGTATACAAGTTGAACATCCTGTGACTGAAATCATCACCGGTACTGACATTATCAAAGAGCAATTGCGCATTGCAGCTGGTGAGCCAATGAGTTGTGCCGAGCGTGCTCCGTTTGTGCCTTTTGGGCATGCAATTGAATTTCGTATCAATGCAGAAGATCCTGCTCACGGTTTTCGTCCCTGTCCGGGTACGATTACGCGCTTTAAAATGCCTGCAGGTCCGGGCGTGCGTGTTGATACTTATGTACGTTCCGGTACGCGTATTTCGCCCTACTACGATTCACTTGTTGCAAAACTTATCGTGAGTGGACAAGATAGATCTGAAGCTCTTGCTCGTGCTCGGCGTGCCTTAGACGAATTCGTTATTGAAGGCATTGAGACCACCATTGCATTTCATAAGCGTGTGTTGGATAACGATTCTTTTAAGTCGGGCGACGTTTCTACCGATTTTCTTGAAACTCAGGCGGGAGACCTGTTATGAACAATTTGACTGTCGAGGATATGGCAATAGCCCCCGGTGTGATTGAAACCATCACTTCGCTTGCTGTGAGCGAAGTGGACGGTGTGGCTGCCGTTGGTTTGGCTGGTAGTACAAATCGTAGCTTGCGATCAGTCTTTAGCATGAAACCTTCAACAAGCGGCGTTGATGTCGAAGTAGATGAGAATGGCTTACTCTGTGTCTCAGTTCACATTGATGTGTATTATGGTGCAGTTTTACCTGTGGTAGCAGAGGCGGTACGAGTGGCAATTGATCAGGCGTTTGAGAGCCAGCTTGGCGTTTCTGCGGGCAGTGTGGATGTCTACGTTGATGGCATCCAGTTCGCCCAGTAAGCTTGTGTGAGGTAGTTATGGCGCGCAGACATGAACGCACAAAGGCTCGTCGTGCTGCTTTACAAGTCTTATATGCAAGTGAGATGGCGCAGATGGCTCCATGGGAACTTGAAGATGCTGGTGCCATTTTGGTTGCAATCGATGAGATAGAAGGCAGTGAAGGTTATTCTGACTATGCTCGCCGACTGGCTTTGGGTGTTGATGCTTATCAGCACGAAATCGATGCCTGTTTGGATGCAGCTTCCGACAATTGGCGTCTTGAACGCATGCCTATTGTTGATCGCTCACTGTTGCGACTTGCTACCTTTGAGATGCTCTATATAGATGAGGTGCCAATTTCAGTATCTATTAACGAGGCTGTCGAACTTGCAAAAGAATTTGGTGGTGAGGATGACTCACCGCGCTTTGTTAATGGAGTGCTTGGTCGCATAGCAAAGCTATGTGAAGAACGTAGTGAGCACGCTTTGGAGAAGATACAAGCATGTGGGCAACAAGTGTGCATGGGCGATGAGTTGCAAGATGGGGGAAGGCAAATTGATGAAAACGGCGCCTGAATATACAACATATTGCGAGGTCAAACAGCGCCTTGATGAGATTGTTAAAGCTGTAGGCGAAGATGGTTTAGCAATCGAAGATGCGCTAGCACTCTATGAAGAAGCGGTGGGACTTGGTCTTGCAGCAAGTAGCCTTATTGAGCAAGATATAGATGAGCAGCGTGAATTAGCAGAAACAGCAAATCCTGCGTCTGTCGAAGGTGAGGCGTGTATTGTAAGTAGTGCTGTAGCGGACTCAGATGAAGCACGCGTGAGTGCGCTTCATGCATATGAGCACAGATAAGAGGGCAGCACTATGAAGGGTGAGCGCATTCTTGATGCCATAGCAGCCCCGACAGATTTGGCCGTACTCACTGATGAGGAACTCACCATCCTTGCACGTGAGATTCGTGAGGAAATTATTGACGTTACCTCACACGTTGGGGGGCATGTTGCATCCTCGCTTGGTGCGGTAGAGACAATCCTTGCTGTTCACAGCCTTATTGAATCCCCGCACGATCGTTTTGTCTTTGATGTGGGGCATCAAGCCTATGCACACAAGCTTATTACTGGACGTATTGAGGAGTTTTCTACACTGCGTCAATTTGGTGGTATTTCGGGTTTCACGCGTCCTGAAGAGAGTCCGCATGATGTGCATCCATCTGGACATGCTTCCGATTCGCTATCGATTGCGTGTGGATTAGCGCTTGCGCGCGATGTACGAGGTACGGACGAAAAGATTGTTGCTCTCATTGGGGATGCAGCACTTGCTGGCGGTATGGCTTTTGAAGCACTTAATACAATAGGCCAGCTCCAAACCCCGATACTCATTATCCTAAACGATAATGAGATGTCTATTTCACGTAGTGCTGGTGCGCTAATGACGCATTTAGGAAGCGTGCGCGCCTCAGAGCGTTATCGCCGTACGCGAGATGTGATGCAAACTCGCCTTGAGCAATCTGGTTCAGCGGGGCGCGCCTTGGTGTCGTTTGGGCGCAATGTAAAGGACTCGATGAAGCAGTTTTTGCTGCCCCAGGCGATGATCTTTGAGAAGCTTGGTATTTTGTGTACAGCACCAATTGACGGACATGACATCGCAACGTTGCGTTTTGTGTTACGTAGCGTGCTTGAAACCGATGCGCCTGTGTTAGTACATGTGGTAACGCAAAAGGGTGCTGGATACGAACCGGCAATGCGTGACCCTGAACGCTTTCATGGTGTTACCCCATATTGTGCCAAGACGGGTGCGTCCGTTAAGCAAGCAACGAGCATATCTACTCCTGCAAGCTTTACAAAAGTCTTTGGTGAAGCGCTGGTGCGGGAAGCCCGTCATGATGCCGATATTATGGCAATCACGGCAGCGATGAAGGGCGGAACAGGCTTATCTGCCTTTGCTAAGGAATTCCCCGATCGCTTTATTGATGTAGGTATTGCGGAAGGTCATGCGGTTGGGTTAGGGGTAGGACTAGCACTAGGCGGTAAAAAACCGGTGGTTGCCATTTATTCGACCTTCTTGCAACGTGCGCTTGATCAGATAATTATTGATGCTGCACTTCCCGAGGTAAACCTTGTGTTGTGTGTTGATCGCGGCGGTATTGTTGGGGAGGATGGCGCAACACATCAGGGCATATTCGATATGGTGTATTTACGTATGATCCCTCATATGCGTTTGCTTGCTCCCTCAAATGAGGCCGAGCTTGCTTCTGCGCTTCATACAGCATTGACACTTGGTGGGCCGTTTGCTATTCGTTATCCGCGCGGAGCTGCTGCGGGTATACAAGTGCCTGATGAGCCAGAACTGTTGGATATGGGAAAAGCACATGAAGTACGCAAGGGAACCGACCTTGCTATTTTGGCATTCGGGAAAGAGGTCGGTTTTGCGCTTGAGGCGGCTCGTGAGCTTGCACACGAAGGGCTTGAGGTACGTGTTGTTGATATGCGCTGGGTTAAACCGCTTGATGCTGAAGCGGTAAAAGCCGCTGCGAAAACAGGTTTTGTTGTTACGGTTGAAGAGGGTGTACTTGCAGGGGGAGCAGGATCGGCGGTGCTTGAGGAGCTTGCGCGCCAAGATTTGCATCCGTCTGTTCTCAGACTTGGTATTGATGATATGTTTGTTGCTCATGGAGCACAAGGAATTGTGCGCAAGACCATGGGGCTTGATGGGGCAGGAATTGCTCAATCTATTCGAGAGGCGCTTGGCCGCGATTTATCTGCTCTGTCAGCACACTAAAGACCTTGCCTTAGTAAGCCTAGCTGGATACATATACACATAAACTTGTGCATCCCTTTATGGGTAAGTGAACTACTGGGGAGGACTTACGGTTCGTTCCATAATGTAGTCGTCCATAATAAAGCCTTCACCTATGTCGGTTTCAACCGCATCAATGGTTCTAAAATTATTTGCACAATATGCGCGGATGGCCAATTCATTGTGCTTGTTAACGGTTAGGTAGAGTGCTGAAAGTTTGCGTTGGTGGCAAAGCTGGTCATAAAACGCAACGATGCGGCGTGTATATCCTTTGCCACGTGCGTGTTTGAATAGATATATCTTTGAGATAAAAAAGCGATTAGTTGCTGTTTCTTGATGTCCACCGGTATAGCCTAAAAGCTCATCGTCATCGATAATGAGCCAGTATTCATAGTGGTGCTCAGTCATATCGCGCTTAAGAGCGTCTTTGCTTTGAAAACGCTCGATCATATATTCCGCTTGCGCTTCGCCGATGAGTGCTGGCCAATATTCCCGCCAAATTTCGCTAGCAATACGCGCAAGCGTTTCAAGTTCAGCGCTTGTTTGTATAGGGTGAAACTCAATAGTCATGAAAGCTCCTTACTCTAGATCGCGTGCACGATAAAAAGCATGCAGATTACACTAGTGGTGTTTGCACACAAGATCGATGATGCAGTGGTGTTGTGTATGTTCAATTGTAGTGATAGCGCTTGCTTTAGCACAGATGTTGTAGCAACCAAAAAGAAAGAAAGAAAGCTTTTGTGTATATAGGCGAGATTAGACACTATGATAGTCTATGTGCCGATAATGGTATTGGCGGCAGATGATCTGCTTGCACGAGAGAAAGAACTTGCTATGCGCACAGGGAGCGCTCCTCACTTTTGTCCACCTGTCGAAGAAGGAATAACCCTTACTTTCGAAGACGAAGAGGGAGATACTATTGAGCTTGAGTTTCTAGGGCTGATTTTGCATAAAGAGTGCCGCTATGGCTTTTTCTTTCCGGTTACTCAAGACAGCCCTGCTTGCTCATCAGGGGAAATTGTAGTTCTCAAAGTAACCGAGCTTGATGAGGATGAACAGCCAAGTGCTTTTGAACTTGTTGATGATGAAGCTTGTGCGTATGAGGTGTATCAGGTATTTCAAGAAGCCACACGCAACTTATATGATTTTGCTTAATCTGAGACATCTACCTTATGTGCAAACGTTTTTGCAAGGGCATCAGTAAGGCTTTCAGTATCGTAAGGAATACAGGAAAGCTTTAACCCGCGTTTTGCAAGGCCTTCTGCAAAGTTAGTAGTAACAGGTAGGTCAAGCCCCATATGACGCAACAGATCACTATGAGCAAATACTTCATCCGGAGTTCCAAGGAGCACTTGGGTGCCGTGATCAAGCGCAAGTATGCGTGTAGCAAGACGTGCAACATCATTCATGTCATGTGAGACCATGATGATGGTAAGTCCTTGAGCATGAAGGCGCTCGATAAGTGTTAGCAGTTGGTGGTGGCCATATGGATCAAGACCCGAAGCAGGTTCATCAAGGACAAGTACACGAGGCTTAAGTGCGAGCACTCCAGCAAGGGCAACGCGGCGTTGCTGTCCTTGTGAGAGTGTAAATGGGTTTGTTGTCTTTGCGGTTGCAGCATTAAGTCCTACGGCTGCAAGAGCTTCTTCTACACATTGTTCAAGTTCGACGCTAGATAACCCAAGATTTTTTGGGCCAAATGCCACATCATCGTAGACAGTAGCGGCAAAAAGCTGCTGTTCGGGATACTGAAAAGCTATGCCAACATGACCACGAAAAGATGCACTAGCGTGTTTATCAGCAAGATCTACACCATCAAGGTACACATGCCCGTGTGTGGGTTGGAGCAGCCCGTTCATATGGCGAATGAGCGTACTTTTGCCACTTCCTGTAGGACCCGTGATGCAAAACAGCTCACCATCACCAACGGTAAAGGAGAGCGATTCAAGCGCCCATAAACTGTCATTGTCGCTATAAGAGAAGCTTACCTGGTCGAATATAAGTGACATAGTTGGTCTTGAAGTACGTGGTCAAATACGGTTGGGGTGGTGTATATCCCGCGTTTGCTCAGTTGATGCGAAAGTTCAACGGAAAAGGGAACATCAAGTTTGAGGGCGCGCATTTTATCTGCTTGAACAAGCACTGTAGCGGGAGAGCCGTCGTAAGCAATATGTCCTGAATCCAAAACAATGACGCGATCGGCGTATACTGCATCATCCATGCAATGTGTGATCATGACAACAGTTGTACCTTGTTCTTTTATACGTAGGCAGGTTTCAAGGACTTGTTTGCGACCATGTGGATCAAGCATTGCGCTTGCCTCGTCAAGTACCAGGATGCGCGGCTGCATCGCAAGCGCTCCTGCAATAGCAACACGCTGCTTTTGACCTCCTGAAAGCGTATGTATTTCGCGTTTTTCAAAGCCAGAAAGTCCTACATCGGCAAGAGCATGGTTTACGCGAGTGTGCAGTTCAGAAGGATCAACGCCGATGTTTTCTGGTCCGAACGCCACTTCGTTTTCCACAATGCTTGCAACCATCTGATCATCAGGATTTTGCATAACAAGACCAACAGTACGGCGAATGGTATAGAGCGCTTCATGTGCGGTAGTACTGAAATTACCTATTATCACATCTCCCTCATGGGGAACAAGTAGTGCAGCAATGAGTTTGGCGCAGGTTGATTTTCCTGAACCATTGCTTCCCAGAATACAGGTGAAAGATCCATACTCAATGGTAAAGCTGACATTGGTAAGAGCTTGCATGATGCCGTCATAAGAAAAGCCCACCTTGTCAAAGGTAATTGCTGGGTTGTTTGGTAATGCATCATATCTGTACATGACATCCTTTGTCAGCGGTGATGTAGCATGTGCTTGCAGGGCTTATACGTAATATGGATTTTAGCGTGCTTCCTTGAGGTAACACAAGAAAAGCAGCGCACGGTAGGCTTACTTTGTCGATGCTTTGACATTTTAACTCTTGTTAATATACAGTCATAGCGGGAGATATATACGATTGCTACACAAAAACAAACGGATGTGTTGCTACGAACAGGGCTTTTTACGCACCGCTAGACAATATTTATTCATTTGTTAACAAAGAAAAAAATAGACATCCTTAGAATCCATCTATCGTACTAAAGCGCTTATTACACACATTAGTGTCGCAATGGCCACCCAACGTGCATGCCTTTCATGGAAGAAGATGTAGGCGAGTGCGCTTAAGAAAAGTATGTTGAACGATAAGGTGGCAGGGTGTAAGACACCTAACGTGTAGGTAATTTATATCTGAAGGAGGCTGTTATGGAAATCGGAGAGATCTTAGTCAATGCGATCAATGAGATCGACTCCTTTGTGTGGGGTATGCCGATGATCGTAGTTTTGCTTGGCTCGCACATCTTTCTCACATTTCGTACTGGCTTCATTCAGCGCAAACTTCCACTTGCTATTAAGTTGTCGGTAACAAAAGACCCTGATGCATCAGGGGATATCAGTCAGTTCGGAGCCTTGTGTACGGCACTGTCTGCCACTATTGGTACTGGTAATATTGTTGGTGTTGGTACAGCGGTCTTTTCGGGTGGTCCTGGAGCCGTTTTGTGGATGTGGCTTACGGGTGTGTTTGGTATGGCGACAAAGTATGCTGAGACCTACGCCTCGGTGAAATACCGCGTTAAGGATCACAAAGGCAACATGCTTGGTGGTGCTATGTATGCATGGAGACGCGCTTTCCAGCATAAAGACGGGACTGTACCGTGGTGGGCAAAACTTGGCGCGGGTGCTTTTGCCTTGTTTGCAGCCATAGCATCTTTTGGCATTGGCTCGGCTGTGCAGTCTTCGTCGATGACAAGTGTCATTACCGAAAACATTCCCGTGCTTGCAGATTACACATGGGCTATTGGTCTGATGATTGTAATACTTATTGCAATTGTCATCTTTGGTGGTGTTAAAAAGCTTTCGAGTGTGTGTGAAAAGATTATTCCATTCATGGCAATTGCTTATGCACTTGGCTGCATCATTATCCTGTGCATCAATGCCGAATATCTTGGTGAAGCGATTACGCTGATTGTCACCGAGGCATTTACCGTAAACGCTGTTGGTGGTGCAATTCTTGGTAAGGGCATCATGCTTGCCATTCAATTTGGTTGTGCGCGCGGTCTGTTCTCGAATGAATCGGGTCTGGGTTCTGCACCACTTGTTGCCGCGGCCGCAACAACGCGTAATCCAGCTCGTCAGGCGCTTGTGTCGATGACGGGAACGTTCTGGGATACCGTTGTTATCTGTCTGCTCACCGGTCTTGTTATTGTGTCTACCATGGTAGGTGATGTGGATCTACGGAACTCGATTGAGGCTGGCAACATTACGGCTGGTGCTGCGCTTACCAGTGCTGCATTCGCAAAGATCCCGGTTATTGGAACGCCTATCCTGGTCTTTGGTATGGTTCTCTTTGCTTACACAACCATTCTTGGATGGAGTTACTATGGTAATCGATGCATCACCTATTTGTTTGGCAAGCATGCGATTCTTCCATATCAGATTCTCTATACGGCTATCGCTTTCCTTGGCGCCATCGGTATTGGGGATTTGGCATGGACCATCTCTGACATCACCAATGCGCTTATGGTGTTGCCGAACATCATCATGGTACTTTTACTGTCGGGTATGATTTATCGGGAAACGAAACATTTCATCTACGATGGTAACCTTGATGAGCGTGTTGACGAAGAGTTGCCTGTGTACGACTCGAAATAGGTTTATGTGAGTGAGACTGGGGTCAACCGCTCCTCACTCAATGTATACCTTATCTGTAAGTCTGCAAGCTCCAAAAGTATTCAGAAAAATCTTACGTTGATAAAGCAGCAAAGGTAATGTGGGAAAGATGGTGCAATCCGTTGTGTGGCGGATTGCACCATCTTTTTATGTGGTGAGCTGTGTGGGAACTCGTAGATTCACAAAAATCTATTCTTTCTAAAAACCTTTAATTATATAGCATAAATTTTCTCCGTCGGCGAAAAATTAGGGCTTAAGTATGCCCGAGTGTTATCCGAGTGCCGTTCAATTGATCGGATAATCCAATCTAAAATGAATCTTAATTATCCAGCTCAAATAGCATATAATAATAAAGATTATATTCAGCTATATTGTTGCACTTATAGAGTTTTTATAGTGTTACGACCGAATGAGCAGTGTCGCCAGAGCAGCGGGGGGGGGAGTCATGCATAAGCAAATCATCAATCTTCACCATGAGAACACACCCAATAAGCATGCGAAGATTACCAAAATCCCAAAGAGACTATTTTCTAGCAAGGCACTGCGAATAGCGCTCTCCTTTATCCTGGCTTTTACGCTTCTCGACGTGTCGGCCCTCAGCGCATGGGGCGATACGGTTAGGAATACGGTAGGCTCCCTCGCAGAGCAGCTTGCCGACAGCTCGCAGGATGGGCTCGGCTCCAATGCGGATGGCTCTGCGACCGGCTCCGATGGCACTGAGTCGGACAGCCTTGACGGCGTAGCCACTGACTCGGGCACGGATAACGCGCAGGATGGCTCCGGATCAGATGATGCTGCCGACAGCTCTGCTACTGATTCGCAAGACACCTCGGATAGCACCACCGACAACGTTGCTAATGATGTTGGGGATGACGTTGCTTACGATAATATGACTGGCATTATGGCTAACGTTATGGCTGACGTTATGGCCGCAATTGACATCGTTACCGCCGAAGAAAGCGCCGCTCCTTCCGTCCTTGCGGACGGCAGCACGACAACGTTCCCAGAGCCGGTCGGCGCCGGGAACGACGACCTGTCCTCCCTTCTGAGCGCGAACATGGTGGTGAGCGGTGTTACCTCCGCAAATGAGAATAACGACACCTACGTCATCGAAGGCACCGAAGAGGCATCCCTCACCATCACCTTGTATCCGGGCTACAACACCGGAAATCTAGGCGGCAATCTCGACACAAGCAATCCTTTGCGCGACAACGTGGCCACCATTATCGAGATTCCCTATATTTATCTCGACGAAAACGGCACGGCGAAATACACCTACAACGAAGATACTTGGAGAGAGTTCGATGCGGAAAACCTGGAGATGAAGCTCCAGGTCACCTTCGGCGAGAAGCTTTCTGCCTATAGCTACTATATAGAAGTGACGGACGGTACGTGGCGTGAGTTGACTGTCGACGAACTCAACCAGCCGCTAACCGGTCGCATCATGCTGCGCTACACGGCGAACA
>CAZXOF010000039.1:0-11621 GCA_964642255.1 uncultured Eggerthellaceae bacterium
ATGCGACCGTCTGCAACAAGATTTTCCATAGTCACACGCGCAATTTCTCGACGCACCGGATCAAAACACGAGATAATTACGCACTCAGGTGTATCGTCAATAATAAGATTGGTGCCTGTTAGCTGCTCAAAGGCACGGATATTGCGTCCTTCTCGACCAATGATGCGTCCTTTGAGATCATCGGAAGGAATATGTATTGTTGAGACACTGACTTCAGCAGAATGATCGGCAGCAACTCGCTGAATAGCAATACTGAGAATCTCGCGGGATTTCTTGTCTGCTTCAACTCGTGCTCTTTCTTCTGTTTCGCGAATAAGGGTAGCCGCATCATGGGCAACTTCATCACGAAGTGTATCAAGCAGTTCGGTTTTTGCTTCCTCGGCACTTAATCCAGCAACACGCTGTAGGCGCTCACCAATTTCGCGTTCTGTCTCTTCAATGCCGTGCTCGCGTTTTTCAAGCTGGGTCTGCATATCGGCAATATGTCTCTCCCGACCATCAAGTATCTGTTCACGTCCGTCAAGTGATTCAACACGCCGATCTAAAGACTTTTCACGCTGATTCAAGCGGTTTTCCGCAGAACGCACCTCGCGCAAACGCTCTTTACTTTCAGCTTCGGCCTCTTGCTTCATTTTAAGTACTTCGTCTTTACCTGCAATGACCGCTTCTCGCTGCAGCGTTTCCGCTTGACGCTTTGCATTCTCAACTAAAAACTCAGCCTCTTTCAAAGCCCGTTTTGTCTGCGCATTTGCGAGATAGCGGGTCACGACGAAGCAGGCTGCTGCGCCGACAAGCAGACCGACGATCAGTATGGCAACCTCCTCCATTGTGCACACCCCCGTTCACCTATGATGTAATATCCGTTATATACAGTAACGAGACGCTAGCCTCATTGTCTGCACAAAGCGATGCGTCGTCGATGCAGTTTCTATCATCTTACTTTGTGATATATGAATCCCCTTGTGGGAACGTATCGCTTTACCCTGATGATAAAACAAGTCAGTTAAAAAAGGCGTTGTACCGGGAAAAATGCATAGATGTATAGGTTGATGTCATATGCGCACCACGCAAGCAACACAGATTATTATGCCTGAAACCTTATCTCAGGCGAACACAAAACCTCTAGGAGCAGCGATTATAGTGAGGCCATGCACATGTAGTCAGATCATGCAGTGCCAATGGTAGACACGCACAACTAAGAAAGCTCTATGTCTTTTATATGTAATTCATATACCCAGCGCCTAGCAGCGCTGTAGGCAATTGAAGGAGCAAATCCTTTTGATATTAGTTTTCGATATGCACCTTCATAAAGATTTTTAGAACGAGGGGGTCTTTGGTTGAGTACAGCAAAAGCTCGCTCTTTTTCGGTCTCTTCATCACCACCATATTCATCAGACCAAGCTTCAATAACTTCTGGATCAATACCAAGATCCTTAAGTATTTGTTTGATACCGGCAATCCCCTTTCCTTGACTCATCTTAGAGCGACAATAAGTTGCTGCGAAACGACGGTCGTCAACAAGTCCACAGGCACAGGCACGTTCAAGCGCCTCATCTATTATTTCGGCATGGTAGCCAACATGTGCAAGCCTACACCGAAGCTCTGAGCTGGCATAGTCTCTCCGAGATACAAGCCGCACTATCTTGTTGAAAGCAGTCTGTGCATCAAAACCCGGTGATGATGGGGGTTTATACACTAGCGACTCTTGTTCTTTTGCAACAATGGCGGATGACTTTGACCCAAGCTCTACTCTACAACAGAGGTTCTGCGGATCTTTCTTTTTTGTGGAAGGTAGATCAGAGTTCTGTTCAATGCGCGCAATGGTATCACGCAGATCCTGTAAAGTCTCTTGATTATTTGGATAAGCCACAACAAGCATCAATCGTCGTTAGCGTTTTTTGGAAGTGGGCTTTCCGGCGGGTGTAACTACATCCGCTTCTTCCTGACTTCGAAACACAACAGGAATCCCATAATGAGCGCGCACCTCTTCTTCTAGCTTGTCGCGAAGATCGGGAGAATCTTTCAAGCTTTGTTTTGCAGCATCACGCCCTTGCCCCAGACGCTCTTCACCGTAGGTGTACCAAGCACCGCTTTTTTTAGCGATGCCGCACTCAACTGCCATATCAAGAATACAACCCTCGCGAGAGATACCCTCGCCATACATAAGATCAAATTCAGCTTGGCGAAATGGTGGAGCAACCTTGTTCTTTACCACTTTTGCTCGCACGCGATTACCCACCATCTCGCCATCTTTTTTCAGCGTTTCAATGCGTCTAATATCAATGCGCACACTTGAGAAAAACTTGAGCGCCCGTCCGCCTGTTGTGGTCTCGGGGTTTCCAAACATAACTCCAATTTTTTCACGCAACTGATTGATAAAAATACAGGTCGTATGTGATTTAGAGAGCGATCCGGCAAGTTTACGTAACGCCTGCGACATAAGACGCGCTTGAAGCCCAACGGTAGTATCTCCAATTTCTCCTTCAATTTCGACACGAGGAACAAGTGCGGCAACCGAGTCGATAATAACAACATCAACCGATCCGGAGCGCACTAGCATGTCGCAAATTTCAAGTGCCTGTTCTCCGGTATCGGGCTGTGAGATCAACAGGTCATCTATATCAACACCAAGACGAGCTGCATAGACAGGATCAAGCGCATGTTCGGCATCAATAAATACTGCAATTCCCCCAAGTGCTTGTGCCTGCGCAGCAATCTGTAAGGCAAGCGTTGTCTTTCCGCTTGACTCCTGACCATAGATCTCAATAATGCGCCCACGAGGCACGCCCCCAATGCCAAGAGCCGCATCAAGCGGTAAGGCTCCTGTTGGTATGACGCCAATTGTGAGATCGGCTTCGTTTTCACCAAGTCGCATGATGGCACCTTTGCCAAACTTTGACTCAACCTGGTCTGTTGTGAGTTTAAGCATCTGCATTTTTTCATTATTCATCATCATTGAGTCTCCCATGGTTACTTCAAGCTCTCCGCCATTATACGAACATTTGTTTGTATGTCAAGAAGGATCTATAGGTTTTTGGTTGCTTTGAGAGCATAGTCTATAAAGCAGGTAATTTGGTGCTACCAAGATACCGCACACTTTATCGTAGACGTTCACCAAAGCATTACAAAACATATGAGAAAGTCGGTTGAAACTTGCATCTAACGTATTGCGAACAAACGCACGGATAATATGGTGTTTGTCGATATATATAATGATTGATATGGCTTTAAGCGAATCAACAGGAAGTTAGCTCCCAAACGAGCGTTTGAGACTGTCAAGCGCCGCTCCTACAGTTTGCAAACGGACTTCCTCGCGCCCTCCGTCGAAGGTGTAGAGCTCAGCATGTGTTGTTGTAGTGGTAGCGACCCCTACCCATACAGTACCAACGGGTTTATTAGGTTCTGCCCCACCCGGCCCAGCAATACCGGTAGCCGAAACTGCTATCGTAACATTAAACAGGCGCATTGCTCCTTCGGCCATCTCACAGGCAACCTCGCGACTTACCACGCCTTTTGCCGTAATTGAAGCTGCTTCTACACCTAAAGCGCTTTCTTTGGCATCTGCGTGATAACTCACTACACCACCAGCTACCACATCGGAGCTTCCAGGAATTGAAGTAAGCGTTGAAGCGATAAGTCCGCCGGTAAGGCTTTCAGCTGTTGCAAGATGTACGCCGGCTGCTCGTGCTGCTTCAAGCACTTCACGTGCCTTGCGTTCGTTTTCAGTCTTTAAGCGAACAACGGAGGCACCTGCAACAAGGTTTTGTGCATCAGTGGTTTTTGCCTTTGCTTTGGCTCGTTTTGACTGCGTAAAGCCAAAAAGTTCTCGTGCCTTCGAAAAATAATCAAGCATCGACCAAATGGTCGCCACAAGTGCTATCACCATAGCAACCCAAGCAAGAACAAAGAGTGGATTCCATGTATCTTTGAGAGTAATTGGGGACAAGACAATATCTTTGACTAGAAACAACGTGATAGCAACAATCTGCGCTACGGTTTTGACTTTACCATACCAACTTGCCGAGATAACAATTCCCTCAGTTGCAGCAAGCATGCGAATACCAGACACAATGAACTCACGCGCAAGAATAAGAAGTGCTGGCCATGAAGGCAAGGTACCCAATTCAACCAAGGCAAGCAGTGCTGCAGCGACCAACATCTTGTCTGCAAGCGGGTCAATGAACTGTCCAAAGGTAGTGACCTCGCCTCTACGACGGGCAAGGAAGCCATCAACACCGTCAGTGGCGGCGAGAATCACAAAGATAACAGCTGCGATCAAAGGCTTCCAGTACTCAAGCTCTGGCATAAGCAGCAGCCATGTCGGCCACGGAGCTATCAATACAACAAAAAAGACCGGAACCAAAAATATACGCAGTAGTGTTACCACATTCGCTGGTGTCCACACATTCGATGAAGGCACCTTGCTCGCATCGCTCACAAAAGTTCCCCCTCCATCTCATAAAAGGCTGAATCAGTGATACGCACACGCGCAATGCTACCAATCGTGCCACCGTCAAGGTACACACATCCATCAACCTCGGGTGCTTGGCTTTGCATGCGGCCAAAAAGTTGTCCGTCTTCTTCGCGACCACATATCAACACATCGGCAAGCGATCCAATGCGTTCACTTACTTTAAGCGCCCCGATTCTATCTCCTGCCTCACGTAAAAGAGCCGCACGCTGATCTTTAACCTCATCGGGAAGTTGGCCACTTAAACGCGCAGCACCGGTTCCCTCCTCGCGCGAATAGGCAAAAACTCCCACATAGTCGAATATGCCTTCGTCAACAAAATTGAGTAGCTCGTCAAACTCTTCATCCGTTTCGCCGGGAAAACCTACAATAAGAGTTGTACGAAGCACCACATCGGGAATGCGTACGCGAATGCGCCGTGCAAGCTCGCGAAATGAATTAGCCGATCCTGTTCGATTCATTCTTTTTAAGAGGCGCGCAGAAACATGCTGTATAGGAATGTCGAAATAACTACACACATTGTCATGAGTTGCTACCACTTCAATGAGCTCATCAGTCATTCCCTCAGGTTGAATATACATTACACGAAACCATAGCTGAGGATGGCGTTTCGCAAGGCGTGATACTAATGACGCAAGTGTGGAGGGTTCAGAAAAGTCATCACCCCAGCGACCGGTATCCTGCGCGATCAAGACGATTTCACGCACTCCGCGTTCTTGAGCTTTAAGAACCTCTTGATCTATCTCTTCGAAAAGAAAACTGTGGTAATTACCACGAATACTGGGGATAGTGCAAAAGGTGCATCCCCTATTACAACCTTCAGAAATTTTTACGTACGCATGAGTCTCACCATCCGCAGTAACTGCATTGTATTGATTCAAATTACACTGTTGAGGTAATAAAGCACTCTGTTCAATTCCAAGTGCGTCGGCGAGAACTTCAGCAATGTGCTCTTCGTCGTCGCAAGAAACAAAGGCTGTAGCCTCTGTTAGCTCGTTTTTTAAATCATGTCCATAGCGAGATGGCATGCAGCCAGCAACTACCACAACACTATTTCCATGTTGTACGGAATCAAGATGCGCTGCCTCAAAGACAGCCTCGAGGCTTTCCTCGGTTGCTGCTTGAATAAATGAACAGGTGTTGATAACAATGGCGTCTGCTTGTTCGGGGTCACTAACAAGTGAAAAACCAGCAGTCACAACGCGCTCACGCATACGCGCGGTATCAACTTCATTTTTAGCGCAACCAAGCGTTATAAAAGCAACAGTTGGTGAGTCAAGATCGTGCGATGCCATACAGACATACCCTTTTAGCGGTAGTTCACATATTGAAGCGGTTGCCCATAGTCTTGATTTTTTAAAAAGGCAATAACCTCTTGCAAGGTGTCACGCGAAGCAGAACTAACGCGCAATTTGTCGCCTTCAATTTGGATTTTCACCTTAAGCTTCAAAGCGCGCACATCTTTATTGATACGCCCTGCAATATCTTTATCGATGCCGTCCACAATGGTAGCGGTTTGCCTAACGCTTTGGCCTGCTGCGGCAACAGAGTTAGCCCAACGCAGTGCCTTTAAGTCAATGCCGCGTCGTATCAATTTGCTAGAAAGCACGTCAATCACCTGCTTTGCAACAAAATCACTTGGGGCAGAAACCGTAACTGTTTTAGCATTTTTATCAAGCGTAATGGTAGCGCCCGAATCTTTCAGGTCAAAGCGCTGCATAAGCTCTTTGCAGGCTTGCTGATAGGCATTGTCGAGTTCTTGCATGTCGATTGTTGAAACGACATCAAAGCTCGATTCTTTTGCCATACATACATCCTTTCTCGACAGTGTCGAAACATAGTAACGCTATCTTCTATTGATACCGTGCAACGATTATCAGTTCATGTCATGTACAGATATTTATTCAGTAAGTACTCTTTCCTATTCTGACGAAGCTTCAAGGGATTCGTCATCGCTTATCGCGTTTGCTGCATTCCATTCCTCTAAATAGGTACTAAAGTCGAAGGTGTAGGTATACATACTATCTCCGTCATCATCTGTCATTTCAACAACTTCATCATCAACGGTAATGGTTACATTATCTGGCTGTGCAGTTGCAATAGTAAGCGTTCCGGTAACCTCATAGCTTTCTTCTGCTGGCCCACTCACAATCTGTGCCACGATCGTAACATCATCCTGATATACCTCAATCCATGGGGCAGTATCGGCAGTAACCGCATAACTTACGGTAACTGATGTTGGTGCAACAAGTGTTGATGAGCCATCACTTGAATCAGAGTCCTCCGAACTATTCGTGGTGTCTGTAAGTCCCGTGATAGGTACGTTCGGCACATTATCACTTGAACTATCTGAACCGTTACGCCCAAACAGAAGCACAAGAACAACAATAATAAGCAGTAAAATAATAGCAACAAGAATGGCAGGAAGCTTTAAACCTGTATCATGTAGTGGCGATTTCTGGCTAGTGTAAAAGCTTGTATAGCGAGAAGCTGGCAAGCTTGTACGTCGCGACGTACTTGTTCGTGTGCTTGTGCGTTGATCGCGTAAACGAGTTGATCCAGTTGAACGAACGCGACGTTCGTTGTGTGAGGTATTATGTGATGTTGTCCGATATGAACGTAAGCGTTCTCTTTCCGTTCGATCTGAATGACGTCTGCTTGACAAGACCGCAGAATCATCTCGAGAAAAACTTCGTTTTACCTCTGTATCGCGACGATTTGAACGCACTAAATTAAAGGAGTGCTTAGAAGTGTCTTTGTTTACAGAACGAAGCTCGTAGTTTCGCACATCATGCAAGTAGGCTCGTGTTAGCTCGCTTGCATTAAGACCAAGAAAGCGTGCGTAAGCATTTACCATATTGCGCGTGTAACCATGCGGAGGCATGTGGGAAAAGTCACTTTCTTCAATGGCAGTAAGAATGTCAGCTCGTATGCGAAGCTCACGGGCGACAACATTGATGTCGATACCTGCACGCTCACGCGCAAGACGCAGGATCTCTCCGAATGTCCTGTTTGTCGCCACGCTCTCACCCCTCTGTTGATGAGTTGTTTGTCACATCATCACGCAGCTCGAAGGCTTTCAGTGTTTCAAGTTCTATCGCATCGACAAGCACGTCACGTGGCTTGCTTCCATTAGGTGGACCAACAACACCTTTTTCTTCAAGCATATCCATTATACGACCTGCACGAGAATAACCTACCTTGAGTCGCCGCTGTATGCCAGAAGTTGACCCAAAACCACTTGATACAACAATCTCAGCTGCTTCCCATAGCAGTGGATCGTCTACAGATGACCCGGAACTTGAACCCATGGTATCTTGCATACCAACGGTAATAAGATTAGTATTTAAGATTTCGCCGTGATAGTCGGGCTCACCTTGCTCTTTAAGCGTATCAACAACAGCATTGATTTCATCTTCAGATACATAGCAACCCTGTATGCGCTGGGGCTTAGCAAGTTCAGGCTTAGAGAGAAGTAAGTCCCCTAAACCAATGAGGTTTTCTGCACCCGGTGTATCCAAAATAACGCGTGAATCAATACCCGATGCTACGTTAAAGGCAATACGGTTGGTAATATTTGCCTTAATAAGACCGGTAACTACATTGGTGGAGGGTCGTTGTGTGGCAACGATAAGATGAATCCCTGCAGCGCGCGCAAGCTGGGCGATACGACTAATTGAAAACTCCACTTCCTTGCCGACATTCATCATAAGATCAGCTAACTCATCAATGATGATGACAATATAGGGCAGCTCTTCGTTTGGTTCCTGTATAGGTTTATCATCACTAGCAGCAGCAAGATTTGCCTGACATTTTGCGTTATATTGCCCAATATTGCGCGCCCCCACTTTGGAAAACACCTTAAGTCGTCGTTCCATCTCGGCTACTCCCCATGAAAGAGCACTTGCCGCCTCTCTTGCTTCGGTAACAACAGGTACGTACAGATGCGGGATGCCGTTATAAGGTGTGAACTCAACGCGTTTCGGATCGATCATAATAAAGCGCACCTCTGCAGGCGTGGCACGCATGAGAATGGACATGACCATCGCATTTACTGATACCGACTTACCTGAACCTGTCGTACCTCCAATCAGCAGATGTGGCATCTTGGCTAGATCGGAAACAATGGAGTTTCCTTCAACATCTTTTCCGATAGCAATCTGAAGTGGGCCTTCGGGTGCGTCTTTTAATACATCACCCAATAAAACAGTTTGCCGCACACGATTAGGTACTTCAATGCCAACGTAGTTGGTTCCCGGAATAGGCGCAAAGATACGCACACCAGGAGCTGCAAGAGCAAGGGCAATATCATCGTTTAAAGCTGTAATGCGACTAACACGTACACCAGGCGGTAGATCAACCTTAAAAAGGGTGACGGTTGGGCCAGCGATCCAGCCGAGCACATCTGCCATGATGCCGAAATTTTCAAGCGTCTCCTCAAGTTCGGCAGCAGTATCAGCAAGCTCAGAATCATGAACAGCACTTGATGCGTTATCCTTTGTTGTTGTTAAAAGATTCATAGGGGGTAGTACAAAGCCATCCTGCGGATGGGGAGCGGCAACTGGTGTTTTAACCGAGGAGGCCTGCTGTGATATAGGCGTAGTTTCTTTTTGTGGCGTATGGGAATCACATAAATTACTACCAAGTTTACGAGTAATAGCTTGTGGCGCATGTGCAGTATTATGATTTGTAAACTCACCTACCTGAACAGCACCTTCCGTTGCAATCGCATGACCCTTTTGAGTACGTCGTGCTCGCGAAAGCATCTGTGTTGGCTGACGCGCTGTATCATCAGCCTGATCTCCGTGATGTTTTTTTATGCCAAGAATTGACTGGCGATACATGCGTGCGGATGGTACAGAGTCGGATTCGTCATTCTCATCACTTTTATCTGCGGGTAATAAATGTGCAAGAAAACCACGTAGAGAAAAGCCAGTAACCACAATGCCAACAGTACCAAGACCAACGAGCACAATACAAGAAATAGCTTGACCAAGCAGGGTAATACCGACCCAGGCAATGCTACTTCCCAGATATCCTCCAAACGAAGCAAGTACATCAGCATCAAAAAGGATTGCTGCTGAGTCTTGGGCTGCTCCTGGAACAAATAACGATATGAGGCCAAGCACAGCAAGAAAAAGCAGTACAAGCCCTAATGCTACTCTCGCTGAAATACGTGCATCAAAGGGCTTAATAATAAGACTTACGCCAACAATAGCCAAAACAAAAGGCAAGATATAAGCACCAATACCCAAAGCCTGACGAATAAAGCCGAAAATAAGTTCACTTGCAAGTCCTGGCTGAGAAATTGTTATACCAACAAATACGGCAAGAGCAATCACACACAGGATAATGCCGAGAATAATTTGTTTTGTCTTTGCATCAAGCAATGCGTCGCGTTGTGACTCTTCTGCCGTTGCTGCCGCTCTTCGTGCATTACGTCCTTTGGGGTTTGAAACTTTAGACGTAACTCTAGCTTTCCCGGAAGGACTTGGGGTATTTTTTGCTGCACGCGAGGTATCCAACCTATTCGCCACACCGTGCTCCTTTAGTGCTGTATTTGATCTTCATTATTCGGTGTAGCTACGCTGCTGAAACACAAAGATTCACAACGCGCTTTTCGTATATATAAGTATAACGCACACGTAAGCTATGATGTCGTATGTCACCTGTGTGCACCAACCATACACTACTAACTGTATTACTCCCCTAAACTTCAATGAGATTAACAACGGTTATGGGGCGCTGTTTTGTACGTTCCCATAACAGCGTTAGAAGCGCATTGCGTACGTTTTTACGCATATCGCGCGCATCTAAGCCCTTTACACAAGCACGGGTGATTGATTTCTCAACAACACGAACCGCATCCTCAATAAGATAGCGATCATCGCCACCAGTAATACCGCGCATAACAACTTGAGCATGCCCTGTAAGCCCTTTGCTCTTTGAATACGCTGCTGCTATAGCAACAAAGCCCTGTGCAGCTAGCGAACTACGATCATCCAGTACATTTTGTGAGGTATCACCCACTGATAAACCATCGACAAACACGATACCACTTTGTACCGCCTCACCACGCTTAATACCCTTTGCAGACAACTCAAGTGTTTCACCATTTTCACACAGAAAGATGTTTTCATGTGGCACGCCAGTCTCTTCAGCAAGACGGGCATGTGCGCGCAGATGAGTTGCTTCACCATGCACTGGCATAAAGGCTTTCGGTTGCACAATAGATAAAACCAGTTTGAGTTCTTCAGCACCTGCATGACCAGACACATGTACCATTGCTCGACTTTTGTCGTAGACATCAGCACCAATTTTTGCAAGCGTATTGATAACGCGTGTAACAGCCTTCTCGTTACCGGGAACAGGCGATGCCGAGATAATAACGGTGTCGCCTTCCTCAATTTCGATAGTTTTGTGCTCCCCGTTTGCAATACGCGCAAGTGCTGAAAGTGGCTCACCTTGACTACCGGTACACATCACAACAACTTTGTTAGAAGGATAACCTTTCAGATCATACGCATCGATAAGGTGTTCATCGTCAATAAAGAGGTAGCCTAGCTTGCGTGCTATATCGGTGTTTTGCACCATTGAGCGACCTGTAACCACAACTTTACGATTACAATCAATAGCTGTATCACAGATTTGCTGCATCCGATGAATATGGCTTGCAAATGAGGCAATGATAACACGTCCTTTTGCTTGAGAAATGATGCGACGCAAAGTTTTGCCAACCTCAGCTTCAGAGGGCGTAAAACTGTTGTTAACTGCATTTGTTGAGTCGCTCATCATAAGATCAACGCCCATTTTGCCAAAACGCCCTAGAGCTTCAAAATCAGTATGTACGCCATCAATGGGTGTTTGATCAAGCTTAAAGTCACCTGTATGCAATACATTGCCCGCAGGACTTTGAAGAAAAACCCCCAGCGCACCAGGAATAGAGTGGTTTACTGCAAAGAAATCGCAGATAAAGCACCCAAGCTTTATCTGTTGCCCAGCTTTAACTTCTATTAGTTTGGCATGTTTTATCTTATGCTCAGTAAGCTTTCCCTCGATAAGACCAAGGGTGAGTTTGCTTCCATAAATCGGAACAGGCCGATCAAGATCCTTAAGCAAGTATGGCAGTGCTCCGGTATGATCTTCATGA
>CAZXOF010000039.1:11631-12792 GCA_964642255.1 uncultured Eggerthellaceae bacterium
GACCATGCGTAATAACAATTCCTTGCAGCTTTTCGGCGTTTTCAAGAATATAGGTATAATCAGGTAGAACAAGATCAACGCCCGGATGGTCGTCATCGGGAAACATAAGACCAGCATCATCTAAAACAATATCACCCTTGCAAGCAAAGGCGGTCATATTCTTACCAATGGCATCAAGTCCACCAAGCGGTATAATAGAAAGTTTTGCCTTTAGGTCTTTTTTAGGTGATGAAAAATCCTTTCGGTTATTACCACGCGAACGCTCTATACGCCTTTTCGATTGCTCACGCGAAAGCTGCGGGCGCTTCCGCTCTATAGTTTCGTGTCGATAGCTACGCGTACTCTTCGCATTGCCTGTATTTGTAGGTTTTTTATCGTTTGAATTACGTTTCGTACTTTGTTTCATAACTTCCTTCACTTATGGATAATACTAAGTAGCGAGTATCCCGACATCGCGCATGATACTTGCCAATCGCTCGATTTGAGCAGGTGTTGCATCAACAAGTGGCAAACGTACTCCACCGACCGGAAATCCGACCAGTTCAAGCGCTGCCTTAACAAGTATGGGGTTGGCGGTTTCAAATAAACCATTCATAAAGGGAAGCAGGCGCTTATGCAAGGTGAGTGCGGCATCAAAGTTACCCTCAGCACACAAGCTTGTAAGCTGTTTCATCTCCTTGGGAACAACATTTCCAGCCGTCGAAATAACTCCGTCTCCACCTTGTTGCATCAGTTCATAGGTGATCGAATCATCTCCAGAATAGACGCAAAACTCTGATGGTGCTTGATCAATAATGGTTTTGATTTGATCCATATTGCCTGACGCTTCTTTTACGGCAACGATATTTGCACAATCGTGAGCAAGACGCAGCGTAGTTTCCGCTTCCATATTCACAACACAGCGACCAGGTATGTTATAGAGTACAACAGGTAATTCAAGAGCATGAGCAATAGTGTGGAAATGCCGATAAATCCCCTCTTGAGGTGGCTTATTGTAATACGGAACCACGCACATAAAACCTGAAACACCAAGCTTTTCAACATCGCGAGCAAACTCAACCGTATCAGCAGTACAGTTATCCCCCACATTAGCAATAATCGGAACTCGCCCGTCTACAGCTTCAAGCACTGCGCGAAATAGTTCCATCTTTTGTGGATAGA
>CAZXOF010000040.1:0-12665 GCA_964642255.1 uncultured Eggerthellaceae bacterium
TCGGCCGTCATCTTCGCTTCGAAAGGCCACACCGTATCGTTGAGCCAGGCCTGAAGCGGCAGGTTCTCCGCATAGCCGCGCAGAATCGTCATCGGGGCGTGGGCATGCGCGTTGTAGAAGCCGGGCGCGAGCAGACGGCCTTCACCGTCGTAAGCCTCGCCGAAGCGCTCGGCATCAGCCGGAGCAACATTGGCAAGATAGGTGATCGTATCCCCCTCGACCCCGACCCACATGCCGGGACGGTAGTCGAAGCTCTCGTCGATGATCGCGATGTTTTCGAAAAGCATGACAATCCTTTCACATAGGGCACTTGTTGTAAGCATCCCTGCTCTATCAGATATGCCCTATAACTTTTGTACATCCAGTATAGCCCGACACTTCAATCACGCCGTGTACGGTACATATTCGACGTACCACATGCGTATGATGTCAAAGCGCTGTTAGAGCGAACTGCTGTGCTATCATCCTTGTTGTGACGAGAGAAATTACCGTAGCCTACATAGCAGTTGCGGTATACAAAATCCCGAAAGAGGAACTTATGTCAGAAGAAGTCAATTCTAGTAATTGCTCACATTCTTGTGGCGGCTGTGGCGTTGAAGGATGTGGCGATCGCGCATCAAGTGAACCAAACACGCTTACCACAAACGCCTCATCTCATATCAAGCATGTTGTTGGCGTGGTGTCCGGCAAAGGCGGTGTAGGCAAATCGCTAGTAACCAGTCTGCTGTCCTCGGAAATGTGTAAACGTGGTTATGCGGTCGGCATTATGGATGGCGATATTACTGGCCCTTCCATTCCTAAGTCCTTCGGCATACGCGGGTCTATTTCTGCCGATCAAAATGGCGCAATCCCCCGCGAAACAGCAAGCGGTATCAAAGTAATGTCTACAAACTTGCTACTTCCCACGGAAGATTCCCCTGTTGCATGGCGTGGACCAATTATTTCGGGAGTGCTGAATCAATTTTGGGGCGAGACAAGCTGGGGAGACCTTGACATCATGTTTGTTGACATGCCTCCCGGTACTTCAGATGTAGCACTTACCGTATTCCAGTCACTTCCGATTGATGGTATTGTGACCGTATCGGCTCCACAAGAGCTTGTTGCTATGATTGTTGGTAAGGCAGTCAACCTTGCACGACAAATGGATGTTGACGTTTTGGGCCTTGTTGAGAACATGGCTTATTTCACCTGCGATGACTGCGGTAAAAAACACTACATTTTTGGCGAGCCGCAAGGGGAACTCATTGCGCGGCGCTATCAAATTCCCGCATACGCCACGCTTCCCATTGATCCCATCTTTGCTAAGCTTGCTGATGCCGGCAAGATTGAAGAATACGACACGGGCGATCTGCTCAATCCGATCCTTGATCAGATACTTGCGCGTCTTACGTAAGATGTGTGCCATACAACTGAAATACGCTGCCGGAACTAACATAGAGCAGACTCTTGACCGGCGCCCCATAAGCATAAGATACACGAAATGCCTCTAACCGTGTATACTTGTACGTTGCGCACTTTATAAAACATAGACGGTACGCCAAGAAAGTCATGAGCTTGTAGTCGGCATTCCTTCTGACTCTGTTTCGTGTTCGTTTTGCATCCGTCGCTCATCCTGCAATATGATCAATCGCCTGTACTACTTGGTACAACCGATCAGTGCCGGTTTGCGCGTCTTGACATAGCGCGTGTGCGCCTATGTCTGACAGCGATTGAAGGGGGACTATCGTCCATGTCCAATATGATTGATATCAGGAACATGAACAAGTACTTTGGAGACTTACATGTTCTAAAAGACATCAACTTAACCGTTAAAGCGGGCGAAAAGCTTGTCATTATTGGCCCGTCTGGTTCTGGTAAATCCACGCTTATTCGTTGTGTGGATTGGCTAGAAGAGCCCAGTTCAGGTGAAGTGTATATCGACGGCACGCTTGTCACTAAGAAAAATCACCTAGAAATGGCACGCAAATACTCGTCTATGGTGTTTCAACAGTTTAATCTTTATCCCAATATGACAGTACTGGGCAATTTAACACTTGCTCCCATCAAACTACAGAAGAAAAGCAAGAGTGAAGCCAACGAAGTTGCTTTAGCAGCACTGCGTCGCGTTGGTCTTGAGCAAAAGGCGGGTGAATACCCACAAAACCTCTCGGGCGGTCAGCAGCAGCGCGTTGCCATTGCGCGTGCCATGTGTACCAAGCAACCCATCATTATGTTCGATGAGCCAACTTCAGCACTTGACCCTGAAATGATCCAAGAAGTGCTTGACGTTATGATTGAGCTTGCACACGACAACATCACTATGCTCTGCGTTACCCATGAAATGAATTTTGCCCGTCAGGTCGCCGATCGCGTCATCTTTATGGATGACGGCCAAATCTTAGAGGAGGGCACACCCGAACACTTCTTCTCGAATCCAAACAACCCACGTTGTCAGGACTTCTTAAACAAGATTCTGCACTAAACGCCGTCTAAAAGCTATTGGACTAACATTGAAGCAATTGTGCGACACCCACCACACAGGTATCTTAGCGCTGCAACACATGCTTCGGCGCTGATAGATAATACCCCGCACAAAGCGGGAACCGATTTCAAATGAAAGGGGAGTATATGTCTATTACTCGACGCACCTTCCTTATGGCAACCGGAACAACCGCCGCCGTAGCCGTCCTTGGAATCACAGGATGTAGCTCAGATTCAGGTTCGTCAGATTCACTCATTGAGACCATTCAAAATCGTGGCGTTTTAAACTGTGGCGTTAAGGCTGACGTATTAGGGTATGGCTATCTCAACACCGAGACTAACGAGTATGAGGGTCTTGAAATTGACCTGTGTTACCAAATTGCAGCGGCTGTATTTGACGTTAGCTATGAGGAAGCCAAAGAGCAGGAATTATGCGATTTTACTACAGTAACGGCATCCACCCGGGGCACCCTTATTGACTCAGGTCAGCTTGACATTGTGGCAGCAACCTACACCATTACCGATGAACGTCTGGAGAGCTGGGATTTTTCAACACCATATCGCACCGACTCGGTAGGCATCATGGTGCGCACTGCTGATGGCATGACCACAATGGAGGATCTAGACGGCAAGCTTATTGGTGTGTCTACCGGTTCTACCACACAATCCCTTGTAGAGCAGATGATTGAAGATGAGGGCTTTGACTGCACGCCAGAGTTTCAGGAGTATCAGGACTACCAAACCATTAAGCAGGCACTGTCCACGGGCAATGTAGATGCCTTTGCCATGGATCGCTCTACGCTGAACACCTATATGGATGACTCCGTTGAGCTGTTACAGCCTGAAATTGAGTTCGGTACGCAGGATTACGGTGTGGCCACCAAGAAGGATTCCGATCTGTCTGAACTCGTAGACGAAACAGTAAACGAGCTGCTTGACAGCGGCTGGCTTGATGAAGAGATTGAAACCTGGTTAGGAGACAGCGCCTAAAAGACGCTTCTTGTGATACATACGAGCGCCAAATGGATTGCATTCTGAAAGACAGTCAAGAAAAGTGTCGTAACACTTTTGAAGAATGTATCATTTGGACGCTCGCCACAGGGCGATAGTATTCATCTTGTGGCGAGCGCCCAGTGCGACGATTACGAGTCGGGCGGAGCGCATGCTGAGCTAAGCTGAAAGGAATGTTATGCTCGAAAGCCTCTTTAACCTTCGACGATGGGAGATTACTCTCAGCTCGATGGGTTCGTTTTGGGAGGGGTTTTTCACAACCCTGCAGGTAGTGATTGCTGGGTTGATACTTGCGCTGGCACTTGGGTCTATCCTCGGTGTTTTTTCTACAACGCGTTCACGTATTTTGCGTGCTATCAGTCGTATCTATGTTGAGTTCTATCAGAACACACCACTACCAGTTCAAGTGATCTTTATGTATATGGTAGGGCCACAAGTGCTTCAAATTATTACCGGCGCGTCATCTCCAGTGCGTATTGCGTCTTTTGTGCTCGGTTTTGTAGGCGTTGGTCTCTACCATGCTGCTTATGTATCTGAGGTTATCCGCACTGGCATTGAGGCGGTACCACGCGGACAAATGGAAGCAGCACTATCTCAAGGTTTTAGTCGCACACAATCATATTGCTATATCATTGTGCCGCAGACTTTCAAAATTATCTTGCCACCTTTGTGCAACCAAGCACTGAACCTCGTTAAAAATAGTTCAGTACTCGCACTTGTTGCTGGTGGCGACCTCATGTATTTCTCCAATAGCTTTGTGGGAACATACGGCTATCTACAGGGCTATATTGTTGCCTGTGTGATGTATTTTATTATCTGCTTCCCACTGTCAATGCTCGTACTCTACCTTGAGAAGCGTGCTACGCGCCGCCCAAAGGCTAAAGCTCTCCCCGAACTTGCCTCCACTTCCGAATCTGCGAAGGGGGCCTAAGCGATGGAGATCTTTAACCAAACAAATATTTTATTTTTGCTCCGTGGCTTTCTGCTAACTATTGAAATATCAGCGCTTGCAATTGTTTGTTCAATCATCGTTGGTACTATTTTGGCAATGGTGAAGCAATACTGTCGCGGAAAATTGTCCATCTTTCGCTGGATTGCAACCGCCTATATCGAGCTTTTCCGGTGCACACCAAATCTACTATGGATTCTTTTTGTCTATTTCACCATGCGCGCCACCAACTTTACGGTATCAGTTGTTGCGTTCACGATATTTACCTCGGCTGTTGTAGCCGAAATTATTCGTGGTGGCTTTAACTCAATCCCAAAAAGTCAGTATGAAGCAGCACAAAGTCAAGGCTTTGGCTTTTTCCACACCATGTGGCTCATTATCTTGCCACAGACCTTCCGTACTATTATTCCAGCACTGTTTAGTCAGTGCACCACGGTTATTAAGGACTCATCATATTTATCGGCTATTAGCGTGGCCGAGCTGATGTTCAATGCACGCGTAGTTATGGCTTCAACATCGAATGTTATGGCAATGTTGCTTATATATGCACTGGTGTTTGCGCTGTACTTTGTTTTGAACTTCGGCATATCACTTATTGTGCGTGCCTATCAGCGTCGTCTTGTATCTGCATAGTAGATTTATCCCCACTGCGTCAGGAGGTCTTATGAGCGCCACCATCATACCGACTCTTAAGCAGCAGCTCAAACAGCAGCAGACTCCTGATGAGATCGCACGTGCTGGGCAACCGATTGTTATTACCATTGCACGCGACTTTGGAGCCGAAGGGCACGAAATTGGAAAGATGCTTTCGATGGAGCTGGGTATTCCACTCTATGACAATGAGCTTTTGACGCGTTCAAGTATGCGCTTTGGCGAATCAACCGACCTCATGGCAGCCTACGATGAACAGCTTGCTATTGAAAACTTTGCCTTTTTACCTGATCGCATTGATGCCCGCTCCCTTTCGGACAAACTGTTTGAGCATATGAGTCAGGTCATCCTTGATCTTGGGTCATCTGAAAGCTGCATCATTGAAGGGCGCCTATCTGACTATTTACTGCGCCACAACCCCAATCACATTGCAGTTCTTGTAACCGCCCCACTTGATGTACGTATCGAAATTGTTCGTGGTAAGCGCGGTCTCTCGCGTCGAGCAGGAGCAAAACTGGTTAAGGAACAACAGCATGCTCGCGAGCAGTTTTATCGGCACTACTCTGCTGGGAAATGGCGCATGGATCGAGGCAAGGACATTGTGGTAAACCGCGCTAAATTAGGACGTCAGGGCTGCGTTGACGTTATTGCTGCAGCATATCACGCAAAACTGCGTGAACTAGAACTATTTGATACTCAACCCCTTAATGCGTGTCCACAACTTGAAGTAGGTGCATCAGAAGTAGACACATCGAACATTAAGAGTTCAACGCCGCCCCCGTTGTCTGAAGTGCAGTAAGCGTTTCGCGTAAGCTGTTCCACTTTGTACACCTTCCGCACGCATAACTCTCTCACAACAACAAGCGTACCTGCATGACGGGTACGCTTGTTGTTGTGTCTGCAATTCGGTATATACTCTCGCGCAGCTATTTCGCTATAAGCTCTTCTTCACGCACTTCAGAAGCTTCACGACTCTGTAATGTATCTTGCACTCTCACTTCCGGCTGAATTTCAAGCTCGCCAGCATCCTCACGAAGAATCTGCGGGGCTTCAACTGCATCGCTCGACACTGCCGCCACAGTTGCACAATGTTTGATATGCTCGCGCGTTGCTTCGTTGGCTGTTGTAAGATTTTGAACCTCAACAAAAGTAGCTGGTTGCACATACCGTGCTGCTTGCTGCTCTACAAGGTTAGCCTTTGCCACACTGATCATGAGCTTAATGCGATTAAGCTGATTGACCTCAGAAGCACCTGGGTCATAGTCAACCGCAACAATGTTGCTTTCTGGATATTTGCGCCGCAGTTCTTTGATAACTGCCTTGCCCACTACATGATTCGGCAAACATCCGAAAGGCTGCGTGCAGGCAATATTAGGCGCACCCGTCTTAATAAGCTCTATCATCTCGGCGGTTAGCAGCCACCCTTCACCCATTGAATTACACAGTGATAGAATGTCTTTCGCATAGTCAGCCAACTCATAAATGTCAGCTGGTGGCTCAAAACGATTCGACTTTCGCAAGGCTTTAGTAATTGGTTCACGCAACTTCTTGATAATCGCCAGTGAAAGTCGACTGCCTAGTTCGCTTTTTTTCGACTTGCCAATTTGACCTTGAAAGATACCACCCGCAATGCCGAAGAGGAAAAATTCAATGAGCCCTGGTACTACCGCTTCGCAACCTTCGCGCTCGATTACATCGACAATTTGATTGTTAGCGGTTGGATGAAACTTAACCAGAATTTCACCTACCACACCCACGCGTGGTTTTGTACCCTCGCCCTCAAGCGGTAAGGTATCGAAGTCCTCGACAATCTGGGTTACCGTGCGCTTCCACTCCCGATGGCTCACTCCGCGTAGCATCTGAGCCTTGCAGATATTCATCCAATAATCAAACAGATTATTTGCACTACCTGGTTCAATCTCGTAAGGACGCGTGCGGTACAGACACATCATAAGCAAATCGCCGTAGGTCAGCGCATAGATAGCCTGCAACAGCATCTTCGGTGTGATTTTGAAGCCCGGATTGTCCTCATCAAGCTTTTTGAATGAGAGTGAAATCACAGGAATATGCGGATACCCAGCTGCAACAAGTGCCTTGCGAATGAGTGCAATATAATTCGTTGCGCGACATCCACCACCAGTTTGCGAGATCAAAACAGCAAGCTTATTGGTGTCGTAGTGTCCCGAAAGAACGGCCTCCATAATCTGGCCGGTCACAAGAACTGACGGGTAGCAGATGTCGTTGTTGACGTATTTAAGCCCTACATCAACCGCACCATGATCGACACTAGGCAATAACTCGATGTTGTAGCCGAAACGACGGAAAATCGACTCGATGAGTTCGAAGTGATAGGGTGCCATCTGAGGAGCAAGGATGGTATATCCTGCCTCCTTCATTTCCTGAGTGAACTGCACACGCTCAAATTCGGTCGATATATCCTCGCGATTCCTAAGGCGCGCACGCGTACGCTCACCCGCCTTTTCAACAAAGGTGTCTGGTACCGCATCTTCACACTGTGTAAGTTTGGCGTCATTGCAAGCTATTACGGTTTGTTGTGTTTCTTGGGCACAAGCGGCTTGAGTATCTGACGCATCAAGGCTCTTTTCTGCCTGCTCTAAAAGTCGTTCAACCTGCGTGCAAGCCGGACAACTTGGTTGTTTTTCCTGTGCACTGAGCTCTGCTACCTCATCAGCCTTGTCTTTCAATGCTGCGAGCAAACTGCGAATACGAATGCGTGCCGCACCAAGATTACTTACCTCATCAATCTTTAAGACTGTATAGACCTTGCCCGCTGGCTCTAGAATCTCTTGCACTTGGTCAGTTGTAAGCGCATCTAGGCCGCAGCCAAAGGAATTGAGTTGCACCAGATCAAGGTCTGAACGCTGAATAGCAACCTTTGCCGCCGCATATAGTCGTGTGTGATACATCCACTGATCAACAATACGAAGAGGTCGTTCAATCACACCGAGGTGCGCAATGGAGTCCTCAGTAAGCACCGCTAAACCAAAGCTAGTAAGCAGCTCGGGAATGGCATGGTTAATTTCGGGGTCGTTATGATACGGCCTACCTGCCAGAACAATGCCATGTGTTCCGGTTTCTTCCATCCATACAAGCGTTTCGACACCTTTTTGACGAATATCGCGCTTGAATGCTTCGTCCTCGTCCCATGCAGCATCAACAGCAGCGTCTATCTCGGCTCTGGTTGGTAAATCCGCATGCTTGCCTACCACATCAGCAGAGTTTTCACACAGTTCAACATAAAGACGTTCTTTGAGCTTATCTTTTTTGTCATAGGGCAGCCATGGATTCAAGAACTTTGACTCGGATGTGCTCAGATCATCAATGTTAAGACGCAGGGCTTCAGAATAGCTTGCTACAATCGGACAGTTAAAGTGATTACCTGCTGTTTTGTCCTCTTGACGCTCCCACTTCGCACAGGGCATCCAAATAAAGTCCGGGCATTTATCAAGCAGATTCATCACGTGACCATGGGAAAGCTTCGCTGGATAACACACGCTTTCTGAAGGCATGGACTCTATGCCCGCCTCATAGATTTTTTTCGTTGTAGGATCGGACAACAGCACACGAAAGCCCAACTTGGTAAAGAAAGTAAACCAGAATGGATAGTTCTCATACATATTGAGCGCGCGTGGAATGCCAACCGAACCACGTGGTGCGTTTTCAGGCGCCAAGGGTTCATACACATCAAAAAGACGGTGACTCTTGTAAGCATAAAGATTTGGAATATCTTTACTTGCTTTATTTATAGCACCAGCACCTTTTTCACAGCGATTTCCGGTGATAAAACGGCGACGCTTTCCGGTTCCTTCATCAATACCAAAGTCGTTCACCGTAAGTAAGCAGTGGTTTGAACAGGCTTTACAGCGTGTTGTGCGATGTAGCGGCTCAAGCGCCTCAAGCTCTTCAAGCGGTAATAAGGTTGAGCGCGACGGTGTGTTAGCAGTAATGATTTTGGTTTGATGCTCGCCCTCATCACCACCAAGAGAGCACTTGTTTGTTACAAGCGCACAAGAAGCACGATCACGCGCAAGAAGGGCTGCTCCATAAGCGCCCATATTGCCTGCAATATCAGGACGTACCGCTTCCACTCCTGAAAGCTGTTCGAAAGCGCGTAGTACAGCATCGTTTAAGAAAGTACCGCCTTGTACAATAACGCGCGCACCCACATCAGAAGCATCACGAATTTTAATAACCTTGAACAGGGCATTTTTGATGACCGAGATAGCAAGACCAGCCGCAATATCACCAACACTGGCACCTTCTTTTTGCGCCTGCTTTACGCGGCTATTCATAAACACCGTGCAGCGGCTCCCTAAATCGACCGGATTCTTCGACTGTATGGCTGTCTGGGCATAATCAGACACATCAAGACCAAGACCAGTTGCAAAGCTTTCAATAAAGCTGCCACAACCCGAACTACATGCCTCGTTGAGCATAATGTGATCAATAACGCCATCTTTGACGCGCAAACATTTCATGTCTTGACCACCAATGTCAAGAATGAACTCAACACCGGGAAGCATCTCTTGAGCACCTCGCAAGTGCGCAACCGTTTCAATCTCACCCGAATCTACACGTAAGGCAGCCAATAGCAACGCCTCACCATAACCGGTTACCGTTGCGTGCCCAATTTCAACAAGAGCCTCGCCAGTTACAGGGTCGGTCGGCAAAGCCCGATACAGACCTGCCAAGGCCGCTTTCGCACAACCCAGCACATCACCTTTATTGCTTGCATAGTGAGTCCATAAAATCTTGCCATCTTGATCAATCAAGGCAGCTTTGAAAGTAGTTGATCCAGCATCAATACCAAGAAAGGCCATACCCCGATACGCTGCCAAATCCCCACGCGGCACACACTCGCTTGCATGACGAGCACGAAATACCTCGTAATCCTGCTCGTTTTCGAAAAGCGGAGGTAGGCGCACCACTTCAGAGGCCTGGGCATCACCAAGATTATGCAGGCGATCAAGTACATCATTAAGCCGCTCGGTACGCGCCGCATCGGATACCCCACCCGCAAGAGCACAGCCGCATGCCACAAATAAATGCGCATTGTCTGGCGCAACAATATGATCGTCAGTTAATTCAAGTGTTTCATAAAAACGCACGCGTAGCTCAGTAAGATACTGCAAAGGGCCACCAAGAAATGCTACATTGCCACGAATAGGACGTCCACAAGCAAGACCAGAAATTGTTTGCGTTACCACCGACTGAAAAATTGACGCAGCAATATCTTCCTTACGCGCACCCTCATTCAAAAGCGGCTGTACATCGGTTTTGGCAAACACACCACAACGCGATGCGATTGGATAGATAGTGCTGTGCTGCTTAGCAAGATCGTTTAAGCCTGCAGCATCGGTGTCAAGCAGTGCGGCCATCTGGTCAATAAATGCACCCGTACCGCCAGCGCAAGTACCATTCATGCGCTGTTCAATGCCATTGTCAAAGTAGATAATCTTCGCATCCTCGCCCCCAAGCTCAATAGCTACATCGGTTTGAGGAATGAAGACTTCAACTGCAGTTTTGCTTGCAATAACCTCCTGGATAAATTCAACTCCCAGCCACTGGGCAAGTAAAAGTCCGCCCGATCCGGTAAGCGCAATGGTCATTTCACGATCGCCATATTCGCTTGCAGCTTCTAAAAGCACTTCAATAATTGTTGCACGAACATCGGAGTGGTGGCGACGATAAACGGAGTAGCGAATCCTACCCGCCGCATCAAGAATGGCAAACTTGACTGTGGTCGAACCGACGTCAATACCAATATGCAGGGCTTCGTCATGGTCTGCGCCCTCTTGTCGCGCCACACCACCTGCTTGTGCACAGATGGGTATATCAGCCTCGTCCACCATCGTGATGCGCGGTGAACAGGTGCCGCCACAGGATTTCTCTTTTGTTGCCGCGTCGTTTCCCATGCATATATCCCTTCATCTTACAGAGCGCTCACTATGTAGCACGATATTCATCAATTTGACTGATCTTACCTATGCGCCTATAAGCGCATCGTGCGCGCAGATGTAACACTTCTAAAGTGTTCGTTACAACTTGATCGACTCACCAGGTTTGATGAACAGCAGTCGCACCGCGACTCGCGCCATTTCCTCCGAGCTTTCCCGCATACCTGTTTCAAGCCATCGCTCAATAACACCAAGATAGGCAGATGCGTAGAAGGCGACGTAGTAACCAACAAAGGTATCGCCACTGGTGCGATAATGCTCATGGAGAACCGAATGTACAAGCGTGGTGCACACACATTCGCGCAATCTTCCACGAAAAGCAGCATCTCCATGAGGCCCAAGAACTGCATGTAAAAAGTCGCCTTGAGCACGCAGGTAGTCGAATAATTCGACCAATAGAGGAACAGGGCGCTTCGACACACGATAACTCAGCATTTCTGCAAGTCCAATAGATTCCATACGCGTCTGAAGTGCTTCAAGATCGGCAATAACCTCATCTTCAAGCGAAAGAAGCAGTTCCTCTTTGCTGGCGAAGTGGTTATAGAAAGTACCACGATTAAGATCAGCCCGAATACACAAGTCGTTTACCGTAAAACCTTCAAGGCCACACTCTTCGGTGAGGGCGACTAATGCATCACGTAAAGCGCGCTTTGAACGGGCAATACGGCGATCTTGCGAAACAACAACCGCATTTACACATGCAGGTTGTTTTTCAAGCATTGCCGAACTTGCCACAATACTTACCATGCTGCGCAATCCTCCTAGTAAATTCAACACTAAGACCAATAATCAACGTGCTGTTCATTTTCTGATAATAGCGAAGTAGCTCTCGAGTTTCAACAGCACATGAAGAAAGGATCATATTACTCGCAGAACTAGTATGACTAGCCTTGTGTTCCTCCGGCTAAAAGAAAGGTTGCTGAAGCAACAATCCATATAACAGAGAGCGGAGAGTATATAGTAATAAATTCAATGTCATATATCACCATTTCAATAATTTCTAGCAGTGTTTCAATGCTATCAATACTATCAATGCCATATATACCTATGTAACCAGATGGTATTACGCGTATCGCAGTGACAAGCACACTACCGCCAAGCACAACTGTTGCAATGATCTTTTCTCTACGAGCGTTTTTAGGTGATACAGGTGTATGTGATTTTTCACGAGCTCTTTGTATGCCACGACAGATAAGAAGTGTGATTAGGCTTGCTACTAATACGATAAATACAGCTCCGTATGTAACAGCTCTTGCCAAGCCTCCGAGTCCTCTAAACATACTAGGAGTTGAAGGAAGTAAAGCCTCGCATACTCCTAATCCAATTAGACCTGTAATCGCTACTAGCTCTCCTACAAGGAACCATTTTCGAAGGTATTTACGCATAAGTACTCTCTTTGCTTAAGATTGACAGACAATCCCACCTGTTTTATTTAAAGCCTCTCTTTTTACAGATGATAGGTCGGGGCGCATAGTAGCATGAGTAAAATCAGTGACCTAGTTATATATGTGCTTATTTTTTGAAATAGATAGCTTATCTGAGTGTTGCAGCTATTTCTGGCAAGACAGGTTGAATTTCAAAGTCATCCGAAGCACCTGGAGACAAGAAGGTGTTTT
>CAZXOF010000041.1:0-12020 GCA_964642255.1 uncultured Eggerthellaceae bacterium
GCCCGCACAACAGAGACAGTGCAAGTGCTGCGGCCGTAACAAGCAGTGCTCCACCTGCAATATGACTTCGATGAGAATGCACAAAGGGCGCACCATCTGTTGTAGGTATACTTACCTGATTAACAGTGATATTAGGTTGAGTGGTAGGTATGTGCTGCTGATGTTTCTGCATGTTGCTTTGCTCAAAAGAAGTAGCCCCAGAAGGCGTAGTATGAGTGCGTGAAGAACGGATGTGCCGCAACATTTGTATACTTTGAGGAAGTACGTCGAAGAGCATAACACCAATGCCGCACCCCATCATGGTACCCATGCCGACATTAGAAGCAACAGTTTGTCCGTAGTCAATACTCCATATACTAAGAGCTGCTGCACCGTTTATTAGTACAAAGCTTCCAAGGATCATGCCGATCGCCCATACCGCAACAAGGCGTGGGCCAACCATATAGCCAACAGCAAATAACATAGGCGAGTTGTACAGGCCAAACGATACGCCCGGTACGTTTATATTCGAAAATGCTATGGCAGGTAGTTTCCCCGCCTCGCGTAGGGCAGTATAGACACCTGCAATTGTCATTGAGCTAAAGAGTTTTTTTCCAAGGGAGCCTCCCGATACGCCGGCACGCAGTGTTTGTGCTGCGGATTCTCCAATGGGAAAGGAAAGCGAGGCATCTTCAATAAAATGCTTGCGAAATGCAGCAGTGGCAACAAGTCCTAATGCAACTCCACTCAGGGCAGTTGCAAAAAGCCCAAGTGTACTAATAGACTCTGCTTGTCCCAACATCCAAGCAGCAGGAATGGTAAAGGCAAGCCCTCCCGCCACCATGGATCCGGCCGACATGATGGTATGAGTAACATTTATTTCATGAAGTGTTGTGTTGCCGAGTGCTTTTAGTAATGCAAACGACACAATAGCGGCAAAAACAATGGGCCAAGGCAAGGCTCCAAGCTTAAGTGCAACATAAACTGATGATGCGGTGATAACAATGCATCCTGCGCAGCCGATCACAATGCCACGAAGGGTAAGCTGGTCTTTAAGATTTTGCATTAACTAACCTTGTTCATCGCATGCTGCAACTGCTGTGCGCATAGCCTGTACGAGACTTTCGTTTTCTGCATGTGTTTTAACTGCAACGCAAAAAGAATTATTTTTTTCAATTCCGGGTACACCATCAAGCGTGTCCACAATGATACCAAGTTTTTGAAGTCGATCGACAAGCTCATGTGCGTCTTGAGGAAAGGCTCCGGCATTGCGATCGCAGCGATATGTGCAGAACAAAAAGCATGCTTCAGCAGGTGAAACAGTAATGCCTGGTATTAGTGCAAGTCGACATTGAAGCCACGGTATCTCGTGTTCAAGTACATCGCGAGCACGTTCAAGATGGGAAAGTTCATCTATTGCTGTATTCCCTAATGCTTCGGCGAATATTGATATGTTTGCGGGATTGAATTGAGAGCGCATGCGCTCAATAACTGACGGATGACCAATGCAGCAGCTCACTGGCGTTCCAGGAATGGCGAAGGATTCGCTCATAGAGCGCATGACAAGCAAGTTGGGATGATCCTGAGTAAGCGGTATGACACTTTCTCCGCCAAGCGACAATTCAAGAAAGCATTCGTCAACAATCACCCATGAGCACAGTTCAAGAAAACTGGTAAGTGTTGTCTTGGAAAGCAAGCGACTTGTAGGGAATAAGGGATTACCCAAGAGAGCGCCGGTGATCTGGTTGTTACTCACAGTGCGGCTACTGCCATCAGAGCGCATTATGGCCGAACTTATAATTGTAACAGGATGATGTCCGGCAGCGCGTGTTGTGGCAAGGTAGTGAGAAGGGCAGGGAACAGGAATACCAACGGTGCTAGGTTCGATCATTTGCATGATAGATTGCAGCAAATCAGCGCATGCAGTCCCGCAGATAAACGCCTCAGATGGTAGGCGATAAAGCTTGGCAAAGGTCTGATTCAGAGTTTGCGCATTATGATTTGGTTTGCGACTTGCCGCACCCAAGGCAAGTGTGTCTTTCATGGTCTCCACAAAGCTTGTAGGAGTACCTAGGGGATTGGCAGGATTGGAAAAATCAAGCCACGATATCTCGGGGTGCTCATCAAGGGGAAGTGATGGCGTGCGAGAAGCCATGAACCACGAAGATGGGCGCGCAGCGGTAAAAGCAGTCTCCCCCTTATTTTTGTTTCGAAAGCGCACCTATAATTCTCCGTTCGGCTCATGTGTGGGCGCTCATAGTAGCACAGTGGCTAAGCACTGCTCTTTGCTGATTTCTTATCAAAGCAACGTGATAGACTGAATAGCATGAGTGAGCCGAGGTGGAATACAACCGCAATTCTCCTTGTTGATCTTGATGCTTTTTTCGCATCGGTAGAGCAGCTTGACCATCCGGGTTGGCGTGGAAAGCCAGTTATTGTAGGTGGTGACTTTGATCGTCGCGGTGTGGTTTCAACAGCCTCATATGAAGCGCGCTCGTTTGGGGTACGCAGTGCTATGCCCTCTGCAATAGCACACAGCTTGTGTCCGCACGCCATATGGACTCACGGCAATTTCAGCCGCTATCGCGAAATGTCAAGTGCGGTTATGGCTATGTTGCGCGATGAAACCCCGAAGGTTCAACAGGTAAGCATTGATGAGGCCTTTCTTGATGTAACTCCAACGCAAATAAATACTGAAAATCCTGTTGATATTGCCCGGCGCATCCAACAGCGTGTAAAGCAGCTTGGTATTACCTGCTCAATTGGGGTTGGAACATCAAAAACGATTGCAAAAATTGCTTCCGACCGTGACAAGCCTTGTGGATTGACTGTGGTATATCCTGGCGAAGAGCACACTTTTCTTGCCCCTTTGCCTGTTCGCTCACTGAGCGGTGTTGGACCTGCTGCTGAACGTAAACTAGCTGTTTTTGGTATTCATACTCTCGGTGCTCTTGCCGTAGCCGACCCTGATATGCTTAAGCGTTCTTTCGGGAAAAACGGGCTTGTCATGCATCTGCGTGCAAATGGGCTTGACGATACACCGGTTGCCTCTGATGATGTGGTGAAGTCAGTTTCGAATGAGGTGACCTTTGCCCAAGATCTTGTCACTAAACACGAAATAGAATCGGCACTTGCCACAATAGCGGCGAAGGTGGGCAGACGCTTGCGGCGCAAAAACCTGCGGGCATCAACGGTGACAGTTAAGATGCGCTTTTCTAGCCGAGCCATACGCAGTGCGCAGCGCACGATGTCTGCACCTACCGATGACGAAAATGCACTTGCACCCTATATTGTCTCTTTGATGGATGAGTTATGGACACCAGGACGCAAGGTGCGTTTGCTTGGAGTTGCAACATCGGGCTTTGTTGCAACTGAGGTGTTCGAACAGCCAAGTCTCTTTGATGACGACGATCCATGTGATGTGCTTGTTGCAAATTCTCGTGCACGGGTGCGTCGCCTGAAAGGCTTGGTTAAGGCAACTGATGCGGTGCGTGATCGCTTTGGAGAGGATGCAATTAGTTTCGGGCGAGATTTGCGTCTTGATGCGAACACGACTGGCTCTTCCTCGAAAAGCCCTGCCGATTATCGCTAAGGCCGCTAAGATATCTAATAGTTCGCGGTGTCTATAAAGTGTATACGCAAAAGCTCACGCGCCCGTTTTCGCATGCTCCTTATGGGTTTTACGTTTACATGAAGCTTAGTCTAGGCTCATTCGTGTGATGGTCTGATACCATAGTGCAGTTCATGCAGAAGTATACATGGCGGCAGTCGCTCTCTTGATACATTCATTGTAATTGCTGCCAGCGAAAGGAAGGATGCAGCATAAGCATGGCTCTCTATACTCCAAACTATCAACCCACAGGCAAAGAAGTTGCTGTGTTCACTACATCGAAAGGAACTATTCGCGTTCAACTTGCAGGCTTGGATGCTCCCATTCATGTTGGTAACTTTATCGAGCTTGCGAACAAGGGTTTTTACAACGGACTGAAGTTTCATCGCTATGAGCCAGGTTTCGTAGTGCAGGGCGGTTGTCCGACCACGCGTGACTTAACTTCCGAACAGGTACAAAAAGAAGGTCGTCGTTATGGCTGTGGTACGGGTAACCCAGGCTATTCCATCAAAGAGGAATTCACAACCAACCCAAATAACAAGCATGAAGATGGTGCGCTTGCAATGGCGCGCTCATCCGATCCTAATTCAGCAGGCTCGCAGTTTTATTTCTGCTTAGGTGCCCAGCAGTTCTTGGATCCGAATTATACCGTGTTTGGGCAAACCATTGAGGGTCTTGATGTGATTGCTCAGCTGCGTGTAGGTGATGTGATTGAGGGTATCGTAATTGAAGGTGCCACAGAAACTACAAAATAACGCGTACAGGTAGATGGGCAACGGGGATAAACGTAGCGAGAAACGAGCTTAAGGAATCATATGAACAACGAGGTATTCCAACAAGCGCGCACGAGTTACGCGATGAAGGACTATACACGGGCACTCGAGCTGTTCACGTCGTGTCTGCAAGACGAATTAAATCCGCCCGCTGCAGGCGAGATAGGTTGCATTTATCATCAGGTTGGCAATTGTTTAGTCCAATTGCAGAATCCCGAAGAAGCTATTCAAGCTTATAGCCAGGCTGCCAATGATGGTGCCTATGACGCATGTGGTGCTGTGAATTACAATCTTGGTATGACCTATGCCTCGCTGCATGATTATGAGGATGCTGTCAAACACTTTGAAAGCGCGCTGTCTGATACAAGTTACAGCACTCCGTATAAGGCATATATTGGTATGGGCAATGCGCTTATGAAGGTAGGTAAGACAGCTGAAGCGGGTGTGGCCTTTCGTGAAGCTGCGCTCGATAGTCGCAACCCTGACCCTACAAAAGCACTCCTTAATCTTGGTGTGTGCTTTATGGCGCTTGATCGTCCAGAAGATGCGGTGTCATCTTATGAAAGCGCGTTGCAGTTTGAAATACAGGGTGTAACGCGCAATAAGCTCTACGCCAATCTTGGTCAGGCATATGTTGCCTGTGGTCAGATGCAAAAAGCAGTCAATGCATTTGAGGAAGCTATTGCCGATAAAACCTATTTTCTATCCGATTCAGCAAGTGTTGATTACCAGCGTGCTGTAGGAGTTGTTGCCCAAGGCACAGCTGCGATTACGCGCGCACACGATCCTCTTGATACGAGCATGAGCGGTTTTGACATCGTAGCAGCTGATGAAGCTGGTGATAGCGTTTTGGGTGATGATGAAGATCGCCCTGTAGGAGCGCATGTTGCCAAAGTTTCGCAGGAGGCAGACGATAGATTTTTCACCGCAAGCGATAAAGATATTGAAGCATGGTCAAGAGATATGGTGCGACAAAGCCGTCGGCGCCGCAACGTGGGGCTTAAAGTCTTTCTGGTAATTGTTGTTTTGTTGCTAGCGCTTTTGGGTGTCGTTGCTTACGGATATGCCAACGGCTATGGTTTTCCCACGCAAGAAAGCGTTGTGCGTACCCTGTTTGCCGATCCTGAAGCAGCCGCAGAAAGTGTACTGTCAAGTGCATTGGACGAAAGCAGCGTAGATGACATTATATCCATACTGGTAACGGATGAAGATGTGGTTATTGAGGGAGTAAACCGGTCGATGGCCTCATCTGTAGTATATGCAACGGCTCAGACATCCGAAGGCGGCGAGATCACCTACGAAATAACATTAGGACGCAATATGCTAGGTTGGACAGTTCTTGATGTTCAACTGTACTTCCAGAGTCAGAACTGACGCTGAACCGAATAAGGACTCAATACGAATTAGCATGAGTTAAGCGCGGTCTTGTCTAAATCATCAGCCATAATGTGCGGTGTAGTTATGCCCCGGGCATTAAAAGGCCGAAGCGGGACAAGCGGAGTAAAAACGCATTGATTGATGCGTGAAAGATATTCGATGTGACAAAGGAGACATAAAGTGGCATGTGAAAAAACTTACACGATGATTAAGCCAGACGGCGTTCGCAATGGTCATATTGGCGATATTGTGGCTCGCTTCGAGCGGGCGGGCCTTACTATCGAGCGCATGGAGCTTAGCATGGTCACGCTTGAACAGGCGAAGGCAAATTATGCTGAGCATGAAGGTAAGCCGTTTTATAATGATCTTGTTGCGTATGTGACCAGCGGGCCTGTAGTTAAGATGGTACTGTCAGGCGAAGGCGCGGTTAAAAAGTGCCGCTCTCTTATGGGTGCTACCAATCCGGCTGAGGCAGCTCCTGGCACCATTCGTGGTGACTTTGGTCTTGTTATGGACGAAAACGTTATTCACGGTTCGGATTCTCCCGAATCTGCCAAACGAGAGATCGGTATTTTTTTCGCATAAACTCTACACTGTATCTACTATGCAAGCCGCATTTATACTTCTATGATGCGGCTTGCTAGCCTCGTGGATTTTGCGAGCGCTCTTACTGCCTGTGATAAAATCTCAACGCTATAGTGCCTAAATAAACTAGGTATTCAGTAATACTTTTGAGTGCCTTGATCGATAAGAAGCGGCATGGCCGCACATCCAAGGGGAAGCACGATATGGGATTGAGCGATTTCCTTGCCGGCCTCACCGGACAGATGTCAGCAGATCTCGCCATTGATCTCGGGACGGCGAATACGCTTGTTGCCGTGACGGGCGAGGGCATCGTCGTTAACGAACCGTCGGTTGTCGCAATTGAAAAGAGCACCAATCGCGTTTTGGCTGTAGGTCATGAAGCAAAAAGCATGATCAATCATACGCCAGAGACCTTTTCTGCTGAACATCCGCTTAAAGATGGCGTTGTGTCCGACTACGATATAACCGAAGCAATGATCTCGGCTTTTATCAATAGAGCAGCTCCACGTAAGTATCCGTGGCAATCAAAGCCGCGTGTGGTTATCTGTATCCCGTGCGGAGCAACGTCGGTAGAAAAGCGTGCTGTGTTTGAAAGTACCATCCAGGCTGGTGCGCGCCAAGCTTACCTCATTGAAGAACCTATGGCGGCTGCTATGGGAGCCGATTTGCCCGTGACAGAGCCAACTGGGTCAATGGTGGTTGATATTGGAGGCGGCACCACAGAGGTTGCAGTTATTTCGCTTGGTGGCATTGTGACCTCCTCATCACTGCGCCTTGCAGGTAATCGTATGGATGAGGCTATTGCGCTGCATTTACGTGAGCGGCACGGCATCAAGATTGGTGAGCGTACGGCAGAAGTCATTAAGATTAAAATTGGCTCCATTCTTGCTTTTGAAGATGGCCGCGAACGAGATATGGTTATCTCTGGACAAGACGTTGTGTCCGAACAGCCGCGTGAGGTAACCATTCAGTCAGAAGATGTGCGTGAGGCACTTGAAGAATCGGTTAACGAAATGGTGCTTCACATCAAAGAAACCTTCAAAAAAACTAACCCTGATCTTGCAAGCGACATTATTCAAAATGGAATTTTGCTCACCGGTGGTGGTGGTTTGCTGTCTGGTCTTGATCGCTTTCTTACCGAAAAGCTTGAGATACCAGTGTGGGTAAGCGAAACGGCACTTACGAATGTGGTGACAGGTTGCCTGAAGGTACTTGAAACGCCAACCGCACTGCGACAGACGCTTATGCGTTCGAAATAGGTGACATCGCGCTTCTTATGGCCTTGCATGTCAACAAGAATGCCCCGTCTGTACCGCGATGGGTCTCGCTTGTCGTGTGCCTGGGTTTGTCAGTTGTGTGCGTGGTGGTTTACGCTCGTGAAGGAGATGACGGCGTACTGCACACGTTACAAGCAAAAACCCAAGAGATTCTCTCACCATTTTCTTTTGCGGGTGTTGTCCTTGGATCGGGAGTTGAGTCGCTAGAAACTACTCTTGGCGATCTAACAGCTGATGAGGAAACGCTTTCGGCTCTCATTGAACAAAACCGGGAATTGCGTGAGCTTGTTGCTCAAGCAGAGGAATATCGGCAGGAAGCCAAGCGCTTGCAAGAACTGTTGAACCTCATCGATGAATATGATGTATCAGGCATTGCTGCTCGCGTCATTGGGCGCAGCGCGGAGGCGTGGAGTCAAACAATTACGATCGGGGTTGGTAAGGATGACGGAATAGATACCGGGATGACGGTTATGGGAACCTCTGGTGTGATTGGACAGGTGGTTTCTACAAGCACCACAACGGCAACCGTACGCCTGCTCACTGACCCGCAAAGTGGTGTGGCTGTTATTTTGCAGTCGAATCGTGCAGAGGGTATTGTGCGGGGTTCTTTGGAGGGTCTGCTCTACCTTGAAGATGTTGATTCTGATTCTGATGTTGTGATTGGTGATGTTGTCATCACATCAGGGCTTGGTGGCAGTTATGTGAGCGGCTTAATTGTTGGAACCGTGGTAAGTGTGCAAGAGGACAATGGAACGGGAACACGCACTATTGTGATTGCCCCCAACGATGAAGCAACGTCACTTGAAGAGGTCTTTGTGGTGCAGCTAAGCGGTTCGGATTCATCCTCGTCAGAAGATGGGGAGGATGGCGAGTAATGATAGTTACGCACTCTCGCATAGTGACAGTCATAAGTGCAGTTGTAATATGTCTGTTGCAGCTTGTGCTTGCGTCTGCTATTTCGCTTTTCGGTGCTATACCCAATTTCATTGCAGCATACATGATTGTGCTTGCTATCGTGCGCTCATCTGCTCCCCCTGTCGTACTTGCCTTTATTGTGGGCTTGTTTTATGGTTTTGCAGCGGGAGGACCGGTAGGAGGGATGGCTTTTCTGCTGGTACTTATTACCTTTCTTGCAGCGCGCACCTTCTCGGTTTTAGCGAATGATTCGCTTTTCATGTCAATTGTTGCTTTGCTGACATTTTCGGTGGCACTTGAATTGTTCTATGCATTATTGCTTATAGCTTTTGGTCTTGAGGTGAGCCTTATAGACGCGTTTGTGCGGCGAGTACTTCCTTGCGCGCTCTATGATACTGTGGCAGGACTTATTATGTATCCGCTGGTCACCAAGCTTGTTGTTGAATCATCGGCGCCGCGCGAGCCGCTTGAAACAACCAATTTGCGATAGGGGACGACTATATGTTTGTCGCCATTATCGTTGCTATTCTTTCAGCCATCATTGTAGCTGCGCTTGTAATTGTTGCCTTTGTGGTGTCCTCTCGACGTAACGAGGCAAACACAACCGCTAAAGTACGCTCTAAAAAAAAGAGCCTCAACGAGCTATCATCGTTGGGTATTTCTTCGTCACTGAATTCGGTGCAAAGTGAGGCTGCATCTCAGCATATGCGCCAAGATCGTATCCCTGTTGTTAATCCGGCAGATACGCTTAAAAATCGTTTTGTGGCTATGGCTGTACTTGCAGTAGGAGTGTTTGGCTCGCTGCTTACACGTCTCTTTAATATGCAAATCATTAATTCTGATAGCTATATAAGCCAGGCCGAAGCAAATGCCTATACAACGATATCAACTCAGGCTCCGCGCGGTATTATCTATGATGCAGATGGCATTGCGCTGGTAACCAATCGTACATCAATGACGGTTGTTGCAGATGCTGATGTTGCCAATGATCGCGACATTATGCGGCGCTTGTCGGTGGTGCTTGGTATTCCACTCAATATCGTAAAGCATCGCATTGAAGATGAAACGGATGGAGCTCAAGCTCAGCGTACGGTTGCTTCTGATGTACGTCTGCGTGACATAGCTTTTATTGCCGAACATGCCGATGCTTTTTCCGGGGTTGAAATTCAGTCGCGCACGGTGCGCTCTTACCCTTATGGTGCGCTTGCAGCTCATGTGCTTGGCTATACGCAAACCGCCACTCAAAGCGATCTTGAGAATGCATCTGATGGACGTGAAATTAAAACAGGCGATGACGTTGGTCAAGCGGGTGTGGAGTCTCAGTATGATGATCTACTTGCTGGAGAGCATGGAGCGCGTGTAGTGCTTACCGATGCACAAGGCAATGTTCGGGAAGTAATAAGTCAAACCGCTGCCTCAAAGGGCTCAGATGTCTACCTCACTATCAAGGCAGAGGTGCAATACTACGTTGATAATTATCTTGCTAATCTTATTGCTCCTGGCGGGGTTATTGGTGCCGGTACTGGTGTGGCGGGTGCAGCCGTGGTCATGAACGTACAGGACGGAAGCATTATTGCGCTATCAAGCTTTCCTTGTTATGCACCCGAGCGTTTTGTTGGTGGCATCTCATCAAGTGACTGGGCAATCTATAACGATGAAGATGGCACATCCCAATATCCCATGCTCAATCGCGTGATTCGCGGTGAATATCCTGCGGCGTCTACCTACAAGGCTTTCACCTCATTAGCTGCACTTGAGTATGACTTTGCAACGCTGAGTCAGTCATGGACTTGTACAGGAACATGGGATGGTTTTGGTACAGGATATTCACAAGATTGCTGGCTTTCGTCAGGGCATGGAACACTAAATCTGCGTGGGGGTATTGTGCAGTCGTGCGACGTGGTGTTCTACAGCATTGGTAAGACTTTCTATGAGAATATGGATACAGTGGGCGAGGCAGCAATGCAGGAAGTAATTGAGCGCTTCAATTTTGGTCAGATTACTGGCATTGACCTTCCCGAAGGGGAATCCGCTGGGCGTGTTCCAACACCTGAGTGGAAACGAGAAAACTATCGCGACTATCCCGAATCGGCTACCTGGCTTGGTGGGGATTCAACCAATACGATCATTGGACAAGGGTATGTGATTGTCACACCGATTCAGATTGCTCTTGCTTACGGTGCTATTGCAACAGGTAAGCTTGTGCGCCCGCATGTGCTCAAAGAGGTACGCAATGCGCAGGGGGATGTGGTTATTACGCATGAGACCGAAATCATTGGTGAGCCTGAAGTTGATGCTGATGATCTTGCTTTTGTGCGCGATGCTCTCCATGGTGTAGCGACGGAAAACTCCTCAGTTGCACCACTGTTTTCTCAGTACGGCATTGATGCGGCCGCTAAAACAGGTACTGGTGAGGTGTCAGGTCAAGATGACTATGCGTGGTTTGTGTGCTATGCCCCCTATGAAGATCCTAAATACGTAGTCTCACTTGTGATTGAACAAGGTGGCGGCGGTTCTTCTGTTGCGGCACCGGTAGGTGCAGACATTATGAATGCAGTTCTTGAATCTGATGCCGGCACCCTTGACATAGAGCTTGGGGAGATCGCAGGAGCAACGGGGCAATATGTAGAATACACAAGTTCAAGCTCGGGAAGGACCGATTAAGGTGGCATCCCCGTTTCAAACTGGCTCAATGGGTGTGTCGCATGCAGGTCAGGCACATGTACGCAGTGTGCTGCGTTTTTCGCGTATAGATGCACTTTTGCTTCTTGTGGTGGGAATGCTCGTGGCGCTTGGGCTTGTTGTGGTGAAATCGGCAGTTGCCAGTGACGATGACTTCGACTTTTCGCGGCAAGTGTTAGGTGTGTGTCTTGGTGTAGTTGCAATGATTATTGTGTGGCTGTTCGATTATCGGTGTCTTGCGAAACTTACCGTACCCCTGCTGCTTATCAGTGCTGCGCTTATCTTGTCGCCGCATCTTCCGGGTATTGGCGTGGAAAGCAATGGTGCACGCTCGTGGATTAAAATTGGTATGCAAGTGCAGCCAGGCGAGTTTGCGAAAGTTACCGTTGTTTTACTTGCTGCTAGTGTAGTGGCACGCTATGGCGGCAGACTTGATGATCTGCGTGAGTATATAAAAGCCTGCGTCATTATGCTTGTGCCGGTTATATGCATTCTCACGCAGCCCGATCTTGGTACAGGCTTGGTCTACTTTGTCATAGCGGTAGTAGCGCTTGTGGTTGGTGGCGCACGTCCTAAGCTCTTATTGTTATCAGTAGGAGCACTGCTGATCTTTGTTGTTGGCGTACTTGTTGTAGACGAGATCTTTAAGTATCAGACTTCCGATGGCACATGGGAATATCATCTTCTCAAGAATTACCAGCGCAATCGAATCCTTGTGTTTCTTGATCCTGCGGCCGATACTTCCGATAGTGGCTATAATCTCTTGCAGGCACAAATTGCTATTGGTTCGGGTGGTTTGTTTGGGAAAGGCCTTGGTAACGG
>CAZXOF010000042.1:0-11916 GCA_964642255.1 uncultured Eggerthellaceae bacterium
GCCGCCATCGCTTGCAGTTTTAGACGCACTGCGCATAGGGTGCGGTTACGACGTGCATACGTTAGTGCAGGGACGTCGTCTTATCATTGGTGGCGTTGAGATTCCTTATGCTTTTGGCTTGCTGGGTCATTCGGATGCCGACGTATTAGCACATGCCGTGGCCGATGCGGTATTAGGCGCAGCTCGTGCGGGTGATATTGGAAAGTTGTTTCCCGATAGCGACCCGACATATCGAAATGCTAATTCAATGATGCTGCTTGCGAAAGTGGCGACTTTCGTGCGAGAACAGGGTTTTGAGATCCTTGATATTGATGCGGTTGTTGCGGCACAGGAGCCAAAATTGTCGCCTTATCGCGATATGATGCGTACTAATCTTGCACACAGGCTTGGTATAAGCCGTGAGCGAGTAGGAGTAAAAGCAACTACAACCGAAGGCTTAGGTTTTGAGGGTCGCAAAGAAGGCATATCGGCAACAGTGAGTGCTTTGCTTGTGTGTCTACGCTAAGTGTTAGTGTTCTGTAGTGCAGGTATGCATTATAAGCGTGTGCATCATAAGCATAGCGTTGTAGCACTTGATCAGGTGAAACGGAGAAACTATGACCACTATACGGTTGTATGATACTAAAACGCGTCGCAAGGTTGCGTTTAAGCCGCGCGAAGAAGGCAAAATTGCCTTCTATGTGTGTGGCCCTACCGTATACAATCGTATTCACATTGGCAACGCACGCACCTTTTTATCTTTTGATGTGATTCGGCGCTATCTTATGTGGCGCGGTTTTGAGGTTACCTTTGTACAAAATGTAACCGACATTGACGATAAGATCATCGCTCGTGCACACGAAGAAAATAAAGATGCTGCCGAACTTGCCCACATCTACACCACTGCTTTTATTGAGGATATGCGTGCAGTTGGGGTGCTTGATCCAACACAAAGACCTCGAGCAACTGAAGAGGTTCCCGGTATGATTGAGCTTATTCAGCGGCTCATTGCTGGTGGGCATGCCTATGAGGTTGAAGGTGATGTGTATTTTAGCGTGCGATCGTATAACGACTACGGAAGCCTATCGGGTCGCAATATTGATGACATGGAAGGTGGTCATCGCGAACTGCGCGCCGACGGACAAGGGCTTGAGGCGCGCAAGCGCGATCCGCTTGACTTTGCGCTGTGGAAGGCTGCCAAACCCGGTGAGCCTTCATGGGATTCCCCTTGGGGAAAAGGCCGCCCGGGTTGGCATATTGAGTGCTCTGCGATGTCGGAGCGATATTTGGGACTCCCCGTCGATATTCATGGCGGAGGCGGAGACCTTGTATTCCCGCATCATGAAAACGAGCGAGCGCAAAGCGAAGCAGCCTGTGGTACTACGTTTGCCTCGTATTGGATGCATGGCGGTATGCTTCGTGTTAATGCGGAGAAAATGAGCAAGTCGTTGGGGAATTTTGTGTTACTTCATGAGGTGCTAGAGACAACACGACCCGAAGCATTGCGTATGCTCATTTTGCAGACGCATTATCGAAGCTCCCTTGATTTTTCGCAGAAGCGTCTTGCTGAGGCTGATGCGGCGCTAACGCGCATTGAGCATGCCATATCCGATATAAACTGGCAGATTGATCATGCGCAAAAGAAAAGTTCAGAACTTGATGCAACTGTCCTAACGCATGCTACTGATAAGACAAAAGCAGCATTTGTGGCTGCTATGGATGATGACTTTAATTCTCCCGAGGCACTTGGTGCACTTTTTTCGTTGGTGACTACAGTCAATACTGCATGTGTTGGAAAAACGGTATCAGAGACAGATTGTGCAGCGCTTGTGTGCGTAAGGGATGCGCTTATTGAGATGATGGGTGTCTTTGGCATTGATCTCGAACAAAACAATACTGAAGATACTGTGGGGGCGTCATCAGAAGTGCTTGAGCTAGCAAAACGTCTGTTGGGTTTTGGTGGAGATGATGCAAGCGAGGCGCTTGAGGCCCTACTGCTTGAACGCAGTGATGCGCGTATGTCAAAAGATTGGGCACGCGCTGATGCTGTGCGCGATGGTCTTGCATCGTGTGGTCTTGTGATTATGGACACTCCACAAGGTCAACGCGTGGAGCGCGCTATTGATTGATGGGGTTCTGTACAGAGATCTCTATCAGTTTCTTTTGGCAAATGATCACTGTATATAAAGTTTGAGTGCGTCACCTGAACATGGTGTCACCTGAAAACAGGTGTTTTCTTTGCGCTTATCGACGTACATGTAGCTACTCTTTTCCTATGCGCTATACTGAGCGGTCAGCGTGAGCAGGGTTTCCCGCGACACCATTTTCCGGTGTTGTATTTCGTATCGCCGTGTTACCAAGATGCGAAATCTGCCGGATTCGTCGAGAGAAGGATCGTTATGACCAAGACCGTACCAGGCACGCTTCATGTTGCCAATGATGTGCTTGCCGACATGGTGGGTAACGCCGCCCTTGAGTGTTACGGGGTTGTTGGTATGGCAGCACCTACAGCAGTGGACAGCATTGTTAACATTCTTCCTACATCTCGCCTTCGTCGAGGCATTGTGGTGGAATCGCGCGAAGCCGGAGTCCATGTGGACTTATATGTAGTAGTAGAGCATGGAACTAATATCAATACCGTTAGCCAAAATCTCATTGATCAGGTGGGCTTTGTTCTTACCGAGTATGCATGTGTGCCACTTGATGGTATTGATGTGCATGTACAAGGAATCAAGGTACGCAAATAACGCGGGATTTTATAGGAACGACTCAGTCTCACTGCTTATGCTTTATGGGGTGTATTGGGAGAGATACGGCATACGGGCAACAGATATGCAGATTGTTGGAACACAAGGGGGATAGGCCTCGCTGTCATGTCAGACTCATTTACTCGCAACGATATCTTAAGCGCTATTGCATCGGCAAGTAAAACACTTGCTTTACGCAAAGACGAGATTAATCGATTAAATGTATTTCCTGTTCCAGATGGTGATACGGGTACCAATATGGTGCTTACCATCGAATCGGTTGTAGCAAGTATGGCTGAGCTTTCTCCGCAAGCAAGTAATCAAGATATGTGCAAAGCTATCACGACCGGAGCACTTATGGGTGCGCGCGGAAACTCAGGTGTTATTATCTCACAGATTCTGCGTGGTTTGTGCGAGGGATCCGCTTCGGCAGAAGCACTTGACACTGCCTCGCTTGCTTGTGCCTTTGATTGCGCTGTTGATGTGGCGTTTCATGCAGTACGCAAACCGGTTGAAGGTACGGTGCTTACGGTATTGCGTGATGTAGCCGCACAGGCAAAACGTGCGCATAAAAAGAAGCTTGATATTCGCGAAGCACTCGAGGCTCTTGTTGATGAGGCTTATGCTTCGGTTAAACGTACACCCGATTTGTTACCGGTGCTTAAAGAAAACAATGTAGTAGATGCCGGGGGTTATGGCTTTGCGATTCTTCTTGATGCATGGGTGATGGCACTTTTAGGGAAGCAAGAAACACAGCTTGATACGACAGTCGTTGCAGGAATGACACAACCCAAGGTAGAAATCGAAAGAATAAACGATTGGGAGGGGTCGGCCTATCGGTACTGCAATGAGTTCTTGGTTCAATCTACAACCTTAAATCCCAGTGAGGCACTTGAGTTTTTGACAACAATGGGTGATTGCGAGTTGTGCGTTGGGTCAGCACCAACGTTTAAGGTGCATGTACATTCCAACCATCCCGATAAAGTGCTTGCCTATTTTCTTGAACGTGGGCATATATTTGAAGTATTCATTCATAATATGCAGCTCCAAAGTGCGCAGCGCAATGAGGACTTAGTAGCTCAACAGCGCAAAGCAGAAGTGCAACCTGTCGACCAAAGCGAATGCATTGCACAAACTGAACAAGTTACATCGGCTCTACACTCAAAGTCAGCTATCAAAAAGCCTTTAGGTTTTGTAGCGGTTGCCGCAGGTGAAGGCAATGCAAAAATTCTTAAGAGTCTAGGCGTAGATGTTGTGGTGTCGGGTGGACAGACTATGAACCCCTCGACCAAAGATCTGCTTGATGCCGTGAAGAATACAAGCGCTGAAGCGGTGATCATTCTGCCGAACAACTCAAACATTGTAATGACAGCACAATCGGCAGCTCAGTTGGTTGATACCCCTTGCGGCGTTGTTCCTACCACAAGCATTCCTGCGGCATTTGCGGCACTTCTGAGCGTAGATGAGGGCGCATCACTTGAAGATAATCTTGCCGCGATGACAGAAGCCTTAGCAGAGGTAAAGACAGGCGAAATAACGTATGCCGTTAAGGATGCTAAAGATGCCTACGCCAACCCTATTAAAGCAGGCGATGTAATTGGTATTGCAGAAGGTGTAATCGAAGTAGTTGGTTCTGATATCTCTGAGGTTGCTCTTAGAATATTGAGTGTCTTACAGGCAAATGAAGCTGATACGTGCACGCTTCTTGCGGGAGAAGGCTTTTCTGATGAGGCATTATCTCAGCTTGTAGCGCGCATTGAAGAGGCATACGAGGATCTTGAGATTGATGCCCATCGGGGAGATCAACCGCTCTACCCTGTGATTCTGTCGGTCGAATAAAGGTATTGCAAAACACGATGAGCACAACGCACGCTGCAAAGACTTCGCAGCGCTCGGCTTATGCAATACATGATCGTAAAGCTGCCACCCTTGCACTTGATCAGTCGGTTAGCCATGTACGCTTGGTGAGTGCACAACGAACGCATATCTTAAAAAAGCTTAGTATCAAAACGGTGCGTGACCTAGTAATGCACTATCCACGCCGTTATCTTGATCTATCCGAGGTGGCAAGTATTGCTGATGCGCGTATAGGCTCAGAACTTACAATTGTTGCCGAAGTACACGAAGTCAAGCTCAAGACCCCTCGCCCTCGACTATCGCTGGTTGAAATTAGCCTCGTTGATGACACGGGTATTCTTATTGTCACAGTTTTTCGGCAGCCATGGCTTATAAATCGCTTGTCGGTGGGGGATCGACTTGCGGTAGCAGGTAAGCTTGAATTTGATTTTGGCTTCAAGCGCATGACTAATCCTTTTATCGATGTTTTATATTCGGTGCAGACTTCTTCACCGACAGATCAGATGAAATCAGTGCATTCATCATTGAACCACCGTGTTGGGCGAGTTGTTCCTATACATCCTGCTTGCGAGCAGATATCAGCAACAATGATGCGGCGGCTGGTGGGTAATGCACTTAATCTTGTGGCGGGAAATCTTGATCCAATTCCCGTTGAGCTGCGTGCAAAATCTCATCTTATGAGCCGAGGTCGTGCACTTGTGGCCATTCATTTTCCCGAATCAATGGAGGAAGCCGCACAAGCTCGCAAGCGCCTTGCCTATGAGGAACTGCTGCTGCTTGAATTAGCCCTCATGCTTAAGTCTCAGGAGCGTTCTTTAGGGGGACATAGTGTATGCCACATAACAGATGGCTCTCATGTGCGTGCCCTTGGTGCGGCACTCCCCTTTGCACTTACTAAAGATCAGGCGCGTGCGATAGAGGATGTGTTTGCCCAGCTTGCGAGTAAACGCTGTGCAAATCACTTAGTGTTAGGTGATGTAGGTACAGGAAAAACGCTTGTCGCGGCTTTTGCAGTAGCGGCTGTTGCGGACACAGCGACCCAAGCGCTTTTTCTTGCGCCCACTGAAGTGCTTGCTTGTCAACATGCGCAAAGCCTAGGGCAGTTCTTTGATACTGCGGGCATTACTTGGGAGCTACTAACAGGCGCAACACCCGCCCCTCAGCGTGCTGCTATTGTGGAACGCGTGAAAAATGGCACAGTTGACGTCTTGATCGGAACTCATGTGCTTCTTGAGCCGGATGTGGAGTTTGCAAATTGCTCGCTTGTGGTCATTGACGAGCAACAACGTTTTGGTGTGGAACAGCGCAAGGCAGCCCTTGCAAAGGGAGTTGCGCCAGATGCCCTTCATCTAACAGCAACGCCTATTCCGCGTACCTTAGCGCTTGCTGTGTTTGGCGATATGACTTTGTCGTATCTCACTCAGCGTCCCACAGGATCGCTCCATCGTACAACGGTAGTACTGCGACATAGTGATCGTGGTCGTGCCTATGATGCAGCGCGCGCCGCAGTTGATCGTGGTGAGCAGGTATATGTGGTGTGTCCGCTTATTGGCCGCAAAGACACGTTGTCAACAAACGAACAAAAATCCGCATCAGCATATAACAGTGCAAAACATGGGCATGAGACATACGGTCTCTTTGAAGAGCGCTACGAATACGCCTCTATTCGTATTGAAGATGATGCCGATTTTGATCTCAACTCAAAAACCATACGTGTTGCTGCTGAGCAAGAGGCTGCTTTTCTGCAAACATCGGTGTTCCCTCAAGTAAAGGTTGAATTATTGCATGGAAGACTAAGCGCTGAGCAAAAGAGTGAGGTCATGGAGCGCTTTCGTGCGGGTACAACAAGTGTAGTGGTGACAACAACCATTATAGAAGTTGGTATTGATGTCCCCAATGCTACTGTCATGATCATAGAGAATGCAGATTGCTTTGGCCTTTCGCAGTTACATCAGCTACGTGGACGTGTGGGACGTGACGGTCGGACGGCTGAAGTGTTTCTGGTGTCATCCTCAAAATCAGAAGCAGCGCTTAAGCGACTTGCTGCTATGGAACAAACCGATGACGGTTTTGAACTTGCTAGTTATGATCTATCCTTACGCCGTGAAGGGGATATTTTGGGCAACCGCCAGCATGGAGCCTCATCGCTAAAGCTGGTCAATATCGTTCGTGATCGTGCGATTGTTGAAGTAGCCCATGCTGATGCAGCAGCGCTTTTAGAAGATGATCCGACACTTACGCAACCGAAGCACGCTGCCCTAGCTCATGAGGTGCGTATTGTAATGCGTAAAGTTGATGCTCAGTGTGACAGGTGAATCTAAAGAAGAGGGTATATCGTGCGAATCATAGCAGGGAAGTGGCGGGGACGCATTATTCAAGCCCCTGTAGGTTCAAATACCAGGCCTACAATTGATCGCGTTCGTGAGGCACTGATGAGTTCTTTAGCAAGTGCACGTGGTGATTTTGAAGGGGCAGTAGTACTAGATCCCTTTGCTGGTTCAGGGGCTTTAGGGCTTGAGGCACTCTCGCGAGGGGCTACATGTGTGACTTTTTATGAAGTGAATCGTGCAGCATTTCAAGTTGTTAAAAACAATATCACCGTACTTGATTGCGCAAGTTCCACTACAGTGCATGCTGTTGATGTGTTTGTGCATCCACCTTTGCATCCACCTATGCCCTTTGATCTTGTATTACTTGATCCTCCCTATCAAACTGATCCGAGTTCCATCTTTGCGCTTCTTGATAGACTTACTGCTTGTAAGGTGCTTGCTACGAAGGTACTTGTATCATATGAGCACGCACGTGTTGATGACGCAACAGTGGCAACGCTAGCAGCTCAGGCGGGCTGGGTGAATCGCTCGCATAAACACTACGCTACACTCACGGTGGATATATTTATGCGAAACATCGAGTAAGGCTGCTCGGTGCACTTACCATGTTTGAGGGAAGATGTGTGTTGTAGCTTGCGTGTGTGCAGGCAAGACATGTGTAAGCATTCCTATATTTAAGCTTGTGTGAGCGGGGTGTTTGATACGCATAGCTTACGATGCAGTGTGATGAAACAAGAATTGATAAGGTGATTGAAGTTATGCCTATTACGACCACAACAAAAGGCATAGGCCGAATACGAGCCATTACGCCAGGAACCTTCGATCCTATCACCAGTGGACATCTTGATGTTATTACCCGTGCAGCGCAGATGTTTGATGAGGTGCTTGTTGCTGTGGCTGCTTCGCCGAAAAAAAATCCGTTATTTACTCTTGAAGAGAGATCTGATCTGGCACAACAAGCAACAGCACATCTGTCCAATGTGAGTGTTGAGCCTTTTTCGGGATTACTTGTTGATTTTGCTCATCGTGTAGAGGCAAATGTAGTGGTAAAGGGATTGCGCGCCATTACCGACTTCGAATACGAGTTTCAAATGTCGGCAATCAACTATCAGTTGTCTGAGAGTGTTGAAACGGTTTTTATTATGTCTTTACCGCGCTATATGTATTTGTCCAGCTCAGTTGTACGTGAAATAGCAAATCTTGGTGGTGATGTTGAGCCTTTCGTGCCCGCCTGTGTAAAAGAGGCACTTGAACGCAAGTTGTCGGCACTGTAGGGATGTGCGAAATGCGTGGAATACAAGACTTGCCGGGGAAGGATCGCTCATGATCTATCTTGATAATGCGGCGACATCATGCCCGAAGCCACCTACTGTAGCACAGGCAGTTATCGACGCGCTCAGGTCTTTTGGAGGCGTAGGTCGCGGCGTGCATTCGGCCTCACTTGCGGCAGGGCTTGCGGTGTTTGAAGCACGAGAAGCTCTTTCCGCGCTTTTGGGGGGACCAGGTGCTGATCGCGTAGCGTTTTGCGCAAATGCAACAGCTGCACTCAATAGTGCGCTTGCAGGACTTTTGCCCGATGGCAGCATTGCTGTGACAACAGCCGCCTCGCATAATTCGGTGTTGCGTCCACTTTATCGAGCGCGTGATGAACGAAATTGTACGGTGCGCGTGGTACCTCATAACGAACGCGGTGCACTTGACTATGAGGCGTTTGAACGTATGGCTCAAGGAGCCAATCTTGTTGTTTTGACTCATGCATCGAATGTAACTGGCGATATCTTTGATGTAAAACGCATAGCTGCCATTGCTTATGCGGTGGGAGCACGACTTGTGTTAGATGCTGCCCAAACGGCCGGAGCTATTCCTTTGAGCATGTCTGATCTTGGTGCTGATGTCGTGTGCTTTACAGGTCACAAGGGTTTGCTAGGTCCCCAGGGTACCGGTGGTTTGCTAGTGGCCTCAGATCTTGAGATTGCCCCTTTGCTTGAGGGAGGGTCGGGCACTCACAGTTTTGACGAACGCCATCCGCGTTTCATGCCTGAAGCGCTTGAAGCAGGTACGCTTAATGCCCACGGTCTTGCTGGTCTTGCTGCTGGTGTTGCATACCTGTGTGAACGCGGTGTAGCTGATGTTGCCGCGCACGAGGCTGCGCTTGTGTCTTATCTGACTGAAGGGCTGAGCGCGATTGATGGCGTGTGCGTGTTTGGAGGTGCGGGTGTTGGCCGGTGTGGAATCGTTGCTTTTGTTGTTGATGACCTCGATTCAGCATATGTTGCTGACCGTCTTGCAACCGATGGCGATGTGTGTGTGCGAGCGGGTGCTCACTGTGCACCCCTGATGCATCGTGCGCTTGGTACCGAGCACGGGGGCGTGGTACGAGTAAGCTTTGGCCCCTTTAATTCTGAAGCTGATGTTGATGTCGTATTAGATATTATTCAGGCTGTTGCATACGAGGCGCGGAAAGCGAAAAGATATACATGCTCGGGTGGCGCATAAATGTTTAAGCGTTCTTGGCGGCACAGGCGACAATATTGCTTCTTACTTTGTAAAAGATTTGTGTGTGACGTAGCTTAAGATAACTATGGAAGGACGACAGGTTTGTGGCAAGGTATGTGATCGCATTTGATTCAACTCATGCAGCTTTAGCGGTGAGTAAAGCGCTTACTGATGCCAAGGAGCATACTCTGACTATTCCGCTACCGCGTGCTATCAGCGCTGGTTGTGGTATTGCACTTGCGTTTGAGGCGGATGAACCTGCATCAGTACTTCATGTGGTGCGCTCATCAGGTGTGGCTTCTCGCGGTGTGTTATATCTTGAAGAAGACCGCGAGATTTTTACCCTCATTGAATATCTATAAGAAGTAGCTTTATTAGCATTTTTACCTGATCGCCCTGTGAGTATTCTAGTAATTCAGTTTTTCAAACAGGCAACTTCTTACGCATGACCATACAGCGAATCCTTCATTCGTCTAAGCTACCGATGTCTTGTCGCTTCTGTGCGGTGTGTCTATAATTAAGACAATTATGCGACCTCGCTTTTCTGCCCGCGCTTATTGTGCGGAGCGTAGTCGCACGCTTTAGTGTGTCCAAAAGGAAGGTACTTCTACGCGTATAAGAGGACGTGTGATAGCTTGCTGGCTCTGTTCTAGCTTGCAGCTTGTACTACTGTGTTGTATTGCAGGGCTTCAGTATCTTGCCACAAGCAGAGCAGGTTTTGCGCGACACGTTACAGCACGAAGCGTACAGCTTGAGCGTATGTATGATATGCAACTTGTTGTTCGCGTTGTGGCATTTGTTGTTGTAGCACTGTGTATGTTTGCTCTTGGTGTGCTTATATGGCGCAAGCGCCCATTGCGTCTTGTAATGCGTATTGAGGCAGCGCTTCTTGTAGTGCTCTGTGCGGCCTTTTTGTTCGTTGCGTTTGCTCTGTCGCGTGGGGAGTTGCGAGCCTATTACTACCTGCTTGCTGCGTTTCTGCCAATTGTCTGCTTGCAAGCTGGCAAATGCTTACTCGCACAAAAGCCTTCTTCTACTTCCATGAAAAACGATGAGTCCTCACCTCCCAGAGCGTGACGGTTCAAGTGATGTGAAAGAGGAGAAATTCGTGATCGTACATAATCTATCAAAGCGTAGTTACGCTGTGCTTACTGCGTTTGGACTGCTTATCTGTAGTGTCGTTGTTATGTGTGCGCTTGCAGCTTGCAGTTCTTCGGAATCAAGTAGCGAAAGTTCTGGTGAAAGTACTGTCCAATCTGAAAGTTTTGCAACAGCTACTGCTGACGAGGTAGAAGAAGCGCTTGCAAGCAGTTCGGCAGTGGTGCTTGATGCTCGCAATGCAGATACTTATTCTGGTTGGTCAAGCGATGAAAACATCGGTGGACATATTGATGGAGCACGCCTTTTTTCTGCAAATTGGCTAAGCTGCGATTATGACGATGACGACAACTATAGTGATGTTACGCGTGCTGAATATTTGGCAATCCAAATGGAAGATGTGGGTATTTCCGAAAATACTAAGGTTATTGTTTACGACGAAGGTGGCGAGGATGCTCTTGCAGTAGCAAGCTATCTAGCTGAAGTAGGTATTGAAGACGTTAGTCTGTTTGATCTTGCCGACTATGAAGGCGAGCTTGTAAGTTATGAGAACTATGCGCTGTATGTACCTGCAACAGTAGTCAATGCGCTGATCGAAGGCGAGGAAGTCGAAGAGATCGGCGAGGTGAGCGACCTCGTTATTCTTGAAGTGAGCTGGGGTGACGAAGACGAATCAGGTTATTCGGCAGGACATATACCTGGCGCTATCCATGTGAATAGTGACGATATTGATGATGAGGACAATCTCTACGTTCTTGCAAGTGATGAAGAGCTGCTTGCGCTTGCAGCTTCACAAGGTATCACGCTTGATAGTACGGTCATTGTTACGGGCGAGACTATTTATGCCTGTCACTATGCCTTAGTTTTGAAGTACTTGGGTATCGAGAAGGTTTATGTCATGAGTGGTGGTGCTAACGCATGGACGAATGCAGGTTTTGAGCTTGAAGAAGGCATAGTTGAGGCAACACCTGTTGACAGTATTGGTGTGGATGAGCCTGCAAATCCTAATCTTATCGATACCGTTGCGGAAGCTCAGGCGATATTAGCAGGCGAAGCTGGTTTCGAGGATTATGTGTTGGTAGACACCCGAACCGTTGAAGAATATCTTGGTGAAACGTCGGGATATAGCTACATTGATCAGGCAGGACGCATTGATGGAAGCATTTCGCAACCATCAGGTATTAACAATTCCAGCTCAATGTTGTACTACCAAAATGTAGATGGTTCTATGCGTGATGCAGACTATATTCTTGCCATCTGGGAAGATGCAGATCTTGATGTAAGCAGCATGCATCTTTCCTTCTTCTGCGGAAATGGGTATCGCGCTGCTGAAATAGTGTGGGATGCTTTGGTGCTTGGCTATGACAAAGTATCTATCTACAACGATGGCTGGGCTGGTTGGGTTATTG
>CAZXOF010000043.1:0-11846 GCA_964642255.1 uncultured Eggerthellaceae bacterium
CTTGTCGCAGCTTTTCAAGAAAGTCACTCATGAAAGATAGTCCTTCTCACCCTTATTGCATATACCCGATACACGATGATGCTGTGTGCGTATAAGATGTGCCGGGTATATGCGTTCTTCTACTGTAAGCCTAAACGAAGGTAGAAAGGATAGGGGCAGTGCAGGACAGGTATCCGCTCAACATACACATCGCATTCATGTGTGATGCACAGAAAGCGATGTGTATGCCTCTAGCGCTTTATGGGTAGGGCGTGAATGGCTCCATCAAGCAGGGCTTCAACCGCCTCTCCAACACCTTCTTCGAAGGTGGGATGAGGGCGTATGGCAGAAGCAAGCTCTTCGACGGTCAGGCCGTTTGCCATGGCGCAGGATAGCTCACCTATGATGTCAGTTGCATGACCGCATACCAAGTGTGCTCCTACTACGCAATCATTGGTGTCGGCGAGTATTTTGATAAAACCACGATCACGCTCGGCTATTAAGGTTTTGCCGTTGCCTCCCATGGGGAACTTACCGACACGCACTTCAATACCAGCTTCTTGAGCCTCTTCTTCACTCATACCAACGCTTGCCACTTCTGGGAAGGAGTAGACACACGAAGGAATGACATTTGCCTTAATAGAGCAGGGCTTTTGAGCAATGGAGCTCACAGCAATAATACCCTGAGCTGATGCAGCATGTGCAAGCTGTGGTGCCACTCCAGCTACGTCTCCAATTGCCCAAAGGTGTTCAATGTTGGTACGCCCCAGCTCATCAACCACAATGCGCCCTCGCTCGATGGCCGGGGTATAGCTTTCGGAGAATAATCCGTCAAGGTTTGATGTGCGTCCCGTTGCTACCAAGACAGCATCTGCTTCAAAGGTGACATCTTTATTTTTAACGACTGCCTCTACAGTGAGTGTATGCGCTGTTGTATGTACAATGCGCTTGACGGCAGCTCCCGTGCGAATGTTTATTCCGCGCTTTTTAAGGGCACTTCCACAGGTAGTTCCGATGTCTTTATCCATGGTCGGCAGAATACGTGATGCCATTTCAAAAATTTCGACCTGTGTACCAAGTGCTGCATAAGCGCAGGCAAACTCAACGCCTATGACACCACCACCAATAATAGCCAAACGTTTTAGCTCGGGTATATGTGCAAGAAGATCGTCTGATGTAAGCACGCCTTCTTGGTTAATGCCTTCAATCGGTGGTAAGGCGGGTGACGATCCGGTCGCTATAATGATATCGTCGGCTTCTATTATTGTTTCGCCATCTGCCGTTTCGGTGTTATGTATAACAACACGCCCCTCTGAGTCAAGGTGCGCATTGCCGCGAATGAGTTCAACACCATTTGCTGTGAACAACCCTTCGACACCAGATCTTAGCTGTGTAGTCACTTCCCTAGTGCGAGCACGCAAGGCTGGATAGTCTACGTTTGCCTTATCGACGATGATGCCAAGATGTGCAGCATCCTGTAATTCGGCGAATAATGCAGCTGAGTGCAGAATGGTCTTAGTGGGAATACAACCGCGATTAAGACAAACTCCACCTGCCTCGGCTCGCTCTACAACGCAAACCTCAAGCCCGAGCTGAGCCGCTTTGATTGCAGCAACATAGCCTCCCGGACCGGCTCCAATGACAACAAGCTGACGATGCAGCATGGTAGTTCCTTTCTATAGTTTGTTGTCTACATAGTGCATGCAGACAACAAAGCGTGAGAGACAAAAAAGCTTTAATGTATACAGGGCGACCTTTTGTAAGCCGCCCTGTAAATCTTTCTTACATATTGTCTTGTATCAGGGTATGACAGTCATCTCGCATTTGAACATGTTCAGGGGTATCTGCTGGCAGTGCATTGAGGCGTTCTATTAGTGCATCTTTTGATGCGTGACACCCGACAAGTACTCGTTGGAATTCATCAATCCAATCGGCATCAAGCGCATCTGACCACACACGCAGCGCCTCAATAACGCCATCCTTAACAGCAAGTTCAAGATCAACTGATCCCCAAGTAAAACGCTCACCAAAAGCCTGAGACGAGCTTATAGTTTCCCCTAAGAGCCACTCATCTGATGCAAAACGATCACGCCGACGTGCTTGCTCGACAGGATCAAGCCGCTCAGCCGGAAACTCAGTGGTATTGCCATATGCAACCGTAAAAGCCTTCTTTAGCGCCTGCGCTAGAGTTTCTGGCGTGATGTCAGGGGAGAGATCTTTGAGGTTAGCAACGCGCGATCGTACAGAAGCAACTCCTTTGGCCGCAAGCTTGCGTGGATCAGGCGAGAGATAGTGTTCAAGCGCAGAGCTATCAACCGAGATCATAAGCGTGCCGTGGTGTAAGCGCGCGCCCGGTATGCGGAAAAACGCATTGCCTGATACCTTCGCCCCATCAACCTCAATATCGTTTCTGCCAGTCAGTGTAGCGTGAACACCAAAGAAGGAAAGTGCTGCGATAATAACCTTCATTTGTCGTGTCACGTTATACATATCATCTGCAGCAGCAAAGGTGAAGTTGAGGTTGCCAGAATCATGGTAAACCGCTCCACCGCCCGATGGTCGGCGCGCAAGGCGCCCACCATCGTGGTTAAGTTGCTCAAGGCGGCATTCCCGCCAGGGATTCTGATTACGCCCAATAACTACGGTGCGTTCATTGCGCCACAGATAGAGCGTAAGCTCTCCTGGTTGAAGAGAGCGCAGAATTGTCTCCTCACAAGCAAGATTGGTATAGGGATCCAAACTGTCGCTTTCAAAAACGTACGTGCGCATGAGTTACTCATTCATTCGCAGAATCTGCATCAGAAGGCATCCACCGTATAACGGGTGTACGTGCTGCCCTCACTTCGTCAGGCCTGCTAATAACGGTACCGTGTGGTGCGCTATGTAAAAGCTCGGGGTTATCCTGTGCCTCATGCCATACAGCACGGAATATTTGTGCAGCTTTATCAAGCGTTTCACGACTTTCTGTTTCGGTTGGCTCAACCATAAGTGCTTCGTGGACAATAAGGGGGAAGTACATTGTGGGTGGGTGCATGCCGTAATCAATAAGGCGTTTGGCCACATCAAGAGCAGAGACACCTGTTTTATCTTTAAGCGGTCCGCAGTCAATAACAAACTCATGCATGCATGGTCCGGGGAAGGCAACGTCATACAGATCAGAGATCTGATGCATAAGATAGTTTGCGTTCAGTACCGCTCCTTGTGCAGATTCAACAATACCGTCACTTCCCAAAGAGCGGATATAGCAAAGAGCCCGTATAAGGACACCGAAGTTACCGTGGAAAGCCTTCATACGTCCTATAGTGTTGTCTGGGGTCTTGAAGGTAAAGCCACCTTCGCTTTCAGTAGCAAGAGGTGTTGGCAAAAACTCTGCAAGTGCCGCTGTGCAACCGACTGGACCAGCTCCCGGACCGCCTCCGCCATGTGGGGTCGAGAAGGTCTTGTGCAGGTTGACATGCACGCAGTCAAAGCCAACATCGCCCGGACGTACAATGCCCATGATGGGATTGAGGTTTGCTCCGTCGTAGTAGCACAGACCACCAGCTTCATGGATAATGGAGCAGATTTCGCGAATGTTGGGATCAAACAGTCCCAAAGTATTCGGATTCGTAAGCATAAGACCTGCTGTATCAGGCCCAACAACGGCACGCAGAGCATCAAGATCCACCCCGCCTATTTCGTTAGACGCAACATTAACTGTCTCAAAACCAGCCATTGTGGCGGTAGCAGGGTTTGTACCATGTGCCGAGTCGGGAACAATGATCTTGGTACGAGCTGTATCGTTTCGCGATTGATGATAGGCGCGAATAAGCAGAATGCCCGTGTATTCTCCATGAGCACCTGCCGCGGGCTGTAAGGTCATTGCATCCATGCCGGTGATCTGCGCTAAAAGATCTGAAAGTTCCGCCATCGCAGCAAGCGCACCTTGCACTGTTGAGGTGGGTTGAAGTGGGTGAAGTTTTGCAAATCCTGGCAGAGATGCAAGCGTATCGTTGATACGCGGGTTGTATTTCATGGTACATGAACCTAGAGGATAGAATCCATCGCACACGCCAAAGGATGCATCTGCAAGACGCTGGTAATGACGATCAAGATCGCATTCGGCAACTTCAGGCAGTGCAGGAGCAGTCTTGCGCAGGAAGCAGTCATCTGGCATACAGTCAGCTACATCAAGAGCTGGCAGATAATCATTTGAACGCCCGGGACGTGAAAGCTCAAATACGGTTGGCCGATCGTGTGTAGTTGTGGTGTTGTCTAAGGTAGAGCATGTTGTATCCAGAGTCATCTAGATCACCTCCCGCACCGCGTCGACTAAGCGATCGATCGCGACTGCGTCCGTTGTTTCCGTGGCGCACCACAGCATAGTATCGCTTGTCAGAGGAAGTCCTGAAAGAATACCCCGCTCGGCTAGAGCCGATTCAAGTTTTGTCGTATCACAGGGACTCGACATAACGAACTCATTGAAGAAGGGGGCATCGTAGGTAAGCGCAAATCCGTCAAGCTGCGAAAGACGATCGGCAAGGCTGTGAGCACGGGCGTAACTTAAGCGCGCAGCTTGTGCAAGACCACCAGGACCCATGCAAGCGAGATAGGTACCGACCGACAATGCGCATAGTGCCTCGTTCGAGCAGATGTTTGAAGAAGCCTTCTCACGACGAATATGCTGTTCACGTGCCTGAAGTGTAAGTACAAAGGCGCGTCTTCCATCTGCGTCGCAGGTCTCACCAGCAATGCGACCAGGAAGGTTGCGCGTAAGATTTTGCTTGCAGGCCATAAGACCGATATATGGGCCACCAAAGGATAAAGGAAGCCCAAGGGATTGTCCTTCAGCTACACAGATATCAGCACCAATGTTGCCAGGACTCTCAAGAATGCCCAAGGAAACAGGCTCAACGGCCATGATGGCTTTTGCACCTGCATCGTGAGCAGCTGTAACAAACGCTTCGGTATCTTCAAGCACTCCGTAGAAATTCGGATGCTGGAATAGCAGGCAGGCGCAACTATCATCAAGGGTATCGGCGAGTGCGGTAGCATCAGTTCTACCGTTTTTAACCGCAACGGTACGCACTTCAACGCCACGACTGTCGCAGTAGGTGCGTACCGTTTCAATAAAGTGCGGATGAACAGCATCGGATACCACAACAGTGCTGCGCTTTCTAGATTGACACATTGCCACAGCTTCGGCAGCTGCGGTAGCGCCATCATAGACAGAGGCATTGGCAGCATCCATGCCAGTTAATTCGCAGACCATGCTTTGATATTCAAAAATTGACTGGAGTACACCCTGGCTAATTTCTGCTTGGTAGGGAGTATATGCAGTGATGAATTTTTCGTTAGAGAGGACAGCACTCACAAGTGCCGGAGTGAAGCGGTCATAAGCTCCTGCACCGCGAAAGATATCGTGAAACACAGTGTTTTGAGCGGCAAGACCTTCCATGTGGTCGCGGAGTTCAAGTTCGCTTAAGCCAGACCCGATATCGAGCGTATGCGTTTTAGTATCGGCTGGCAGAGCTTGATAGAGCTCGTCAATAGATGCACAACCGATAGCTGCAAGCATTTCTGCTCGCTCGGCGGCAGTAGAGGGGAGATAGGTTCCCATGCTCTTCCCTTTCTCGTGATATATGGGAGGTGCGCTACAGTGCTTAAGCGCCATCTATAACAGACATCAAGAGTGCATAAGATGCGACAGGTAAGCTGCAGCGCAGGGGTAGGCTTTGCGCACGCGCCAATACATCATAGATAAGATGTCATGACAGCAGCGCAAAGCCCTGTAGTGTATCGTTAAGAGATATATGCTTGATACGCAGCAGCGTCCATAAGGCCTTCAAGATCACTTTCGGAAACACCCTCGAGCTTGATAAGCCATGCATCATAGGGTGCAGTATTGATGGAGCCGGGATTATCAATGACGTCATCATTAACGGCGCAGACTGTACCGGAAACAGGGCTCATAACTTCTGAAACTGCCTTAACCGATTCAACATCACCAAGTGCCTCGCCAGCAGTGAGTTCATCGCCCTCTTCAGGCAAGTTGACATATACCAGACCACCGAGTTCGCTTTGAGCATGATCGGTTAGTCCAACAAGCGCAACACCATCCTCAAGACCAACCCATTCGTGTGTTTCGGTATAGCGAAGTTTGTCGGGAGTTGCCATGGTGTGTTCCTTTCTGTTTACTTAGGCAAAGTGGTTTGCCTAATGACGGCTAGCTTAGATGCGCTGCTTTTTGCTGTCATATAACAGGTGGTAAAGCAGTACATTGTCTAACTTGTTTTTGGTCTTTTATAAAAGGGGAGTGCCACAACGTTCGCGGTAATGCGCCGTCCGCGCACTTCAGCCTCAAGTTCATCACCAATATTGACCGTATCAGCTTCAACTAAGGCCATAGCAACGGCTGCACCGAGGTGTGGACAGTAGGTACCTGATGTGCTCACTCCGATGCGACGGTCACCAAGGAATAAAGGAGCTTCTTCGCGAATAATGCCGCGATCACTTACCTTAATACCAATGCGCTTGCGTGTAATTCCTGCTTCTTTTTTCGCGACAAGAGCATCTTTGCCAATAAATGAAGGCTTATCAAGTTTCACAAAGGAACCAAGACCAGCCTCAAAGGGATTGATATCGGCCGAAAGCTCATGTCCGTACAGGGGCATTCCTGCTTCAAGACGCAAGGTGTCACGAGCTCCTAGTCCGCATGGCATGATCTCGTCTTCACCTTCGGCAAGAAGAAGATCCCACAGTGCACATGCGTCAGCGGGATCGCAGTAGATCTCAAAACCGTCCTCGCCTGTGTAGCCTGTGCGTGAAATAAGGCAATCAACTCCTGCAAGCTTTGCATGCTCAACAAAAGTGTAGTACTTCTGTGGCAACTGATCCGCATCGCACAAGCGAGCCATAATCTCAGACGCCTTTGGGCCTTGAATGGCAATTTGTGCAGTGATAGCTGAATTGTCAGTCAATGATGCACCAGAGATAAGATGTTCTTTAATCCATGTGGCGTCTTTATCTTTATTTGCCGCGTTTGCTATGATCAAAAAGCGTTCTTCACCGAGACGATAGACAATAAGATCGTCTACTACGCCGCCATCCTCATAACACATGAGGGTATAGCGGCAGCTTCCAATATTCATATCAGACATACGGTTGGTTACAAGCTCATCGACAGCCTCAGCTGCACGCGAGCCTTCTATCAAGAGTTCTCCCATGTGGGAAACGTCGAAGAGCCCGCAGCTTGTACGCACCGCCTCGTGCTCGGTAACAACGCCCGCGGGATACTCGACGGGAAGAAGGTAGCCGGCAAACGGCACTATCTTTCCTTGAGCTGCGCGGTGTGCTTCATAAAGCGGGGTAGTGCAACAATCGGAGGAATGGGCATGGGTGTCGTCAGCGCTCATAGGCAATCCTTTCAGGTCGAGGCTGTTCGTGTCTTTGTAGCGCGCGCACGCAAAGCTGCAATACGCGTCTCTGTCTCCGTACCTGAAAGATGGGCTATACCTTCAGCGTCAAGCCGATTGTACAGCTTGCCTCGTCGGTGCCGATTAAACGGCTTTCCAGAGATCTGTCGGGAACCAGTCCTTTTGCCTGAGAGTTTCTGCCCCTTCGGCGTCTTCTATCACTATGTCTGCCCATAGTGTGTGGTGCAAAACACAGCGTGAAGATCTCTTCCGGAACCGTCGTTCAGATCGCTTTGTTGGTATATATGATACCGCGATTCTTCTTTTGTCAAGTGATGTATTTCATGGGTATTAGGTGTATGGCATACAAATTATTTTATGCACATATGGTCTTACCGTGAGATATAAGTTAGGCGGCGCTGTGCACGCAATGATAAAAATCGTGTATGCTGACCCACGATTGAGAGCGAAAGCATCTTTTGTGAAAAATTTTTTCTATAAAAAGCGAAGCTTTTGCGAAACGACAGGCCTTTTACCCGATAGTAAGGCAGCTAAGCTGTGGCAAGAGAGAGAAGCCTTGCCTCTTGATGTGATCGTGCAGCGAATGTGTCGCCTGTGTAATATACATAAAGACCTCGGGCGACATAAAAGGAGCTGACTATATGAAATTGATCATTACCGAGAAAAATGATGCCGCCCAAAAGATAGCCGATCTGCTTGGTGCGACAAAGGCAAAACGCGACAAGGTATATTCAACACCCGTGTATAGCTTTGAGCGTGATGGCGAAACATGGATAACGATTGGTCTGCGCGGCCATATTCTTGAACCTGATTTCACCTCACGGCTCACCTATAAAAAGCGTAGCGGTTGGCAGGGTATATCAGAGGAAGGGGAAGTACTACCGGCGTTTATTCCTCATGAGTTGCCAAAGCCCCCCTTCAAAAAGAAAAAGCCCTTTACAGAAGATGGCGTTGAACTTAAAAGCTGGAAGATGGAGGCGTTGCCCTATTTGGTATATGCGCCCATAGAAAAGCTGCCCAAGGAAAAAGAAATTATTCGCTCACTGAAAAACCTTGCCAAAAAGGCGGATACTATTGTTATTGCAACCGACTTTGATCGTGAAGGTGAGCTCATTGGCGCCGATGCACTATCATGCTGTCGTCAGGTGAACGAAACGGCGCCAGTGTATCGTGTTCGGTATTCATCCTTTACAAAAAAAGAAATTGTTGAGGCGTTTAGTAATCTAGTTGAGCTTGATTTTGATCTTGCCTCAGCTGGAGCTTCGCGCCAAGATATTGATCTTATTTGGGGTGCGGTGCTTACGCGCTATCTCACACTCGTAAAGTTTGCTGGTTATGGCAATGTGCGTAGTTCGGGTCGTGTACAGACACCTACCCTTGCACTAGTTGTGGCGCGTGAACGCGAGCGCCTTGCATTTGAGCCCGAAGATTATTGGGTAATTCGCGGAAGCTTTGATGCATATGCTCAAAACGGCCCGACCACCGGTAATGGTGAAGGTGTATTTGAAGCTGCGCATTCAATAGCTCGCTTCAAGTCACAGAAAGCAGCTGAGGCAGTTATGCATGCTGTTGCAGATGCACGTTGTGCACGTGTTTTAGCTGTCGAGAAACGTCGACGCACCGTTGCTCCACCAGCTCCTTTCAATACAACAAGTTTAATGGCTGCAGCTTCGGCTGAAGGACTTTCTCCGGCGCGTACCATGCGTATTGCCGAGAGCCTGTACATGGATGGCTATATTAGTTATCCACGTGTTGATAATACGGTTTATCCCGCATCTCTTGATCTTGCCGAGATTGTGCGTACTATATCAGGCAACGCTACATATGCGCCGTACTGCAAGAAATTACTTTCAGCTGGATCCTTGCGCGCGACGCGTGGCAAGAAGGAAGAGACCGATCATCCGCCTATCTATCCCACAGCAAAAGCTGATCCTGACAACTTATCTGCTGCCGACTATAAACTCTACAATCTTATTGCACGACGTTTTCTTGCCACACTGTCCGATGCGGCGATTATTGAGGGTACCAAGGTTAGTCTTGATGTAGCAGATGAAGCTTTCGTTGCAAAAGGCGATGTTCTTGTTGTGTTGGGTTTTCGTGAGATATACCCCTATGGACTTAAAAAAGATGAGCAACTTCCCGCGCTTGAAGATGGAATGTCTATAGCTTTTAACGGAGCGACCTGTATACAAAAACAAACCGAGCCACCCGCGCGTTATAGTCAAGGTCGTCTTATACAAGAGATGGAAAAGCTTGGATTGGGTACAAAGTCAACGCGTCATTCGATTATTGAGCGGCTGTATCAGGTAAATTACGTTCAAAACGATCCTATTGAACCCTCACAACTTGGCATGGCAGTGTGTGATGCGCTTGACAAATTTGCTCCGCATATCACGCACCCTGAAATGACTGCAGAGCTTGAACGCGAAATGGATTTAATTGCAAGTGGTAAAACCACGAAAGATGATGTGGTGGATAATTCGCGCACACTGCTTGCAGAACAGCTTGCAAATCTTATTCCTCATTCAGAAGAGGTTAAGGATGCACTTGCTGATGCAGTTGCAGCTGATGCCTATGTTGGTTTGTGCCCAAAGTGTGGTCGCGACCTACAGATGCGTGCATCGCAAAAGACCAAATCTATGTTTATTGGGTGTGCTGGGTGGCCAGAGTGCGACGTAACTTATCCACTGCCCAAAGGTAGGGTGGAATCTGTTACGGATGTCTGTGCTACGTGTGGGATGCCGCAGGTAAAGGTTACAGCTTTTCGCTCGAAACCGCGTATTGTATGTATTGATCCGGAATGTGAGACAAACAAAGAACCCGATGTTGCAGTAGGAAGCTGTCCTGTATGTGCAAAGGCTGGTCTTGAGTCAAAACTTATTGCACGTAAGAACCCGCGTACGCTTAAACGCTCTATACGCTGCGAGAACTATGAGAAATGCAATATTAGCTATCCGCTGCCACCGCAGGGAGCAATCACGGCAACTGAAGAAATCTGCGATGCATGTGATGCGCCTCTGGTGATTGTAACAACAAATCGCGGACCGTGGAAACTCTGCCCAAACTTTGAATGCCCAAGTAAAGCAGAGACTGACGTGACCAAGGCAAAAAAGACGAAAGTGCAAGCAAAGCGATAGGAGAAACTCATGGCAAAGGTAAGCATTGTAGGAGCGGGAAACGTTGGAGCAGCAGCTGCACATATTATTGCAGCAAAAGATATTGCTGATGTTGTCTTGCTTGATGTAGCCGACGGACTTGCGCAAGGCAAGGCGCTTGACATGATGCATATGCGCGGTGTCGAAGCCTTTAGTTCAACGATTATTGGTTCAAATGATTATGAGATGGCTAGTGATTCTGAGATCGTTGTCATTACAGCAGGAGTTGCTCGCAAGCCCGGTATGACGCGTGAAGATTTATTGGAAGTTAATGCCGGTATTATGAAATCGGTCATTGATCAAGCGCTTGTAGTTGCACCCGATGCCATTTATATATGCGTGACAAATCCGCTTGATGTCATGACCTATCTTGCGTATCGCGAGTCCGGTCTGCCAGCTCAACGTCTAATGGGTATGGGTGGTGTTCTCGATAGCGCACGACTGTCCTATGCGGTGTGCGAGGCTCTTAATTGTGATCCGGCTGATGTTGAAGCTTGGGCACTTGGCGCACATGGCGAGGGTATGGTATGTTGGCCTCGCTTCACAACAGTTAAAGGTACACCTATAACCGAACTACTTTCATCTGATGCAATTGATACGGTAGTTCATCGTTGTACTAAAGGAGGGGCTGAAGTAGTTGGCCATCTGAAAACAGGTAGTGCGTATTTTGCTCCTGGCGCTTCAATTGCAAAAATGGTAGAAGCCATCCTTGTAGGCTCACATGAAATTATGAGTGTATGTGCGTTTCTTGATGGACACTACGGTATCAGAGATCTATACATGAATGTGCCGGTGCGGCTCGGGAAACATGGCATTGAAGAAATTGTTGAGTTTGACTTAACAGCAGAAGAGCTAGCTGCGCTCCAAGCTTCCGCTGAATCAGTACGTGCGGGGCTTGCGGGTTTGTCATACTAAACAATGCCCACAACCATTACTGCAAACGAACTTGCACAGGCGGTTTATCAGGTGATCCCGCAGCTTGCCTGTGAATTGCCTCATGATGTTGCAACAGCTCTTGTGAAAGCCTATAAGAGTGAACGCGACTCACTGGGGCGTTTTGTTTTACACCAACTTGTCGAAAACGAGAGCATAGCGCGCTGTGAACAAGTTCCTTTGTGTCAAGATACAGGGACTGTATGGGTTTGTTTAGAGCTCGGTCCTGATGCTGCGGTAGCGGGGGATGTGTTTTCTCAGCTTAATGCGGCAGTGGCACAGGCTTATGAAGAAGCTGGTTTGCGAAAATCCGTTGTCTATGATGCGCTTATCAATCGCACTAATACACATAGCAACACACCTG
>CAZXOF010000044.1:0-6224 GCA_964642255.1 uncultured Eggerthellaceae bacterium
TGCTTGAAGTGATTGTGCTGACGAAGGTTACTGTCACGTGAAGCGTATAAGTGCCTGCCTCAAGACTGCTTATGTAGTCCTCTAGATCAATGGACAACACTTTGCTCTCATTATTGAGGTCAACACCCGGTGTGCTGTCATTAACCTCAACCCCGTTGATAGACCACGTTCCCACGCAATAGCCATCATACGGCTTAGCAGTAACGGTCAGTTCGGAATCGGACGACAAGGATGATCCGATCCCTGTAGCAAGAGTATACTCGGTTCCGTCATCGGCAGCATAGCGTCCACTGACCTCACCATTCGCTCCGCCCTCAAAGGAGACAACAACGCTATCACGAGAGATAGAAAGCGTTTTGCTTTCCATGGTCACATTATAGCGAGACTGGAAGGTTTGGGCAGCGCTGGTCAGATTGCCGTCTTCATCGGTAGTCCATGTAACCGCAACATCAAAGGTGCCTGTCTTGCTTGCATCGAGATTGCCGTCTGTATCGTACACATCACTCGATACCGCCAGAGCACTCGTCAAAAGACTTTGGTCTTGAGTCAAAACTGCGTCTTCAGGTGTGACCGCAATCGATATGTGACTTGTACTATGTGGAACCGTAGCAATTGAATTATCTTCAGCATCCCACATAGGTGTGACAGAAATAGCAATCTTGGAAACCGTCAGCCTAGAACTTGCTAGTAAGGTACCACTACTGAATTCGCCTGTTGATTCGTCGAAGACAGCGTCGCTGTAGACCGCAAAGTCATAGGTTCCTGCAGCATCAATTGGGTAGTTGCTCGGGTCATCAATCACACTTGTTACTTCATCAAGCGTGACGGTATAAGTGTAGCCCTCGGTAGCCGTCACCGATTCCCACTCGCCTGCACCTGTGAGTTCACCATTGCTGTCCATCATTGTTGCAGTACGACTTTCAAGATTCAACGATACAGGCAAGCCGTTGTACTGAATGCTGCTTACTTGGGTATTTGAATCGCCCTGCGTAACCGTAAGGCGATATTCGGTGGCATCTTCCTCAGTGCTTACAGCGCCAGCATAGTAGTAAACAGTTGTTGCACTTGAAAGAGTTGAGGTGGTGGCTTGGGATGTCGCAGTAATCGAATATAAGCCCGCAGCAGAAGCACTCCAGTTAACCTCTGCACCACTTGTGCTCTCTATTGATTCAGAAACACCAGTAGAAGTATTCACAATGAGATACGTTACGTTAGCACTATCCACTGTTGATTGAGAATTTGCAGCCAAGCTTGTAACAGTACTCAAGTTCAATGTAGTGCCAGTATGGATTGCTCCATCTGCTGTATAGCTGGCATACCCCATGTAGGGATCATCAATAGTACCACTTCCACCTAATGATCCTGCAACACTCAAGCTTGTTGTAGTGGGGTTACCCTCCAAAGAGATTGTTGTAATAGCGCTGTAGTGAGGTTCTGGCGTGCCATCACTGGTAGTAATGGTCACTAGGCATCGTAGTGCAGCACCATCAAGCGATGAATCAATCTCTTGCAATGTTAGTGTTTTAGCAGTTGCGCCCGATACCGTACCAATATAGCTATTGCTTGTTCCATTGCTTAGATTTTTCCAAGAAGTAGTATCAGACTGGAGTATTTGCCACTGATAGGATATGGATTTTACTCCAGAGGAGTCAGGAACATATATGCTTGCCTGAATGGAGGCTGAAGAGCCATCAGAGTAAAGTATGCCGTCATTGCCAACCCCGATCAAAGTGATTTCTACATTAATAGCATCTTTCGAAAGCGTGCGTGCAGAAACACTTGAGCTGTCTATAGAGCTCACCAGAGAACCAGTGGAACCATATTCCGCACCACGAACCACATAGGTATAAAGCGTGTCCTCCTTTAGCCCGGTTACGGTATAGGAGGTGGTTGTACCATCAACGACATCTATTAGCACATAGTTACCAGTATCTAATACACGATAAATCCGGTATTGTTGAGCCTCTCGACTACCAACTTCCCAGCTCAGTTCTATTGAGTCTTGCGTCACGGTATTGACAGTTAGGTTTTGGGCAGGGGATGGAGGAGCGACTACGCTTTGTACTAGATACCCCAAAACTGGAACGGTATTACCGTTGAGTGTTGTGAACCAGGTAGCAAATTGCCACTGGAAGTCATAGTTGTCATACTGCCTGCCTGCGACAGAGCCGGATTTAGCAACAGCCGTAGCTTCTACCGATGCTGTGCTGTATGAATAGGAGAAGCCTGTACTCGCCCCTGCTTTGACACCAAAAACTAGACCCCACGCCTCGATACTAATGTCAAGTCCATAAGTAAAGCTGCTTGAACTTGAGTCTTCAACTTCAAGCTGCTGCGTTACCGTACCAGTTGAATAGTACTGACTCCAACCGACCTGAGCCGTTTGAGCATCCTGAAGACCCTTTGTAGATGAACGATAGCTGGAAGGATCGCCTGGGGTTCCTAGCGTGGACTCATCAATAAGGTCAAGCCCATAGCTTTCTGCAGCTGCATTATATTCATCCACAGTAATCAAGGAGGCTGCTATCTCATCGACCTTATTTACAACAAGTTTCTTACCATCATTATCGATATAGAGATAGGAAGTTATAGGCGCGCGATAGACTGCAACGGTGTTTTCACCCGTACCATTAGTGAACCTGAGAGTCATAGAAATTTCTGTAGCGTTGGAATAGCTCCACGTAAAACTGTTGCCTATAGTAGTTGAAGCGCCCGCACCAAAACCAAGAATCTCTGTCTCATAGCCCACCGAAACACCCACGGTAAAACCAAAGCTGTTTGAACTACTGTTTGAAGTAATTGAAGTGGTGCCATAAATAGTTGAGCCAATATCCCCATCATTCAGCTCAGTAAAATAGGGAGGAGTTTCAAGAATGGCAAGTACATCAGGCTCGCTCCACGTACGCTGCATATCCGCAAGTTTAGCGATCCAGCTGTCGTTATCGACATCGACTGCATGCAAAGTGAAGTAGTTTAAGCCTACAGTTTGCTCAAAGTAAGCGGAATTTGCAGACGCCCAATTTGATTCATTGTTATAGATAACAACCAACCGAGTGGACATGGTGTTGTCTGTGCCGGCTCTCTCTAGGCCAGTTGCAACAATAAGCTGCTCTTTACCATCGGCGTTGCCATCGAAGTTACCTGCAACCGCTGTTAATACGACAGCGTTGTCAACCATATAGTTAGTAGTAGCCGTAACCTTGGTCTGAAATGCGCTTGGCGTATAAGCCGCTGTTAGCTCATCTTCGCTTACGCTGTATACAGTACCAGAGATAAAGACAGACTCTGCTGCGTCAGATCCTTCTGCTGCAAATGCTGTTACGGACAACGGCGAATGGAGGTATTTACTTGTACCAAAGCCCTCCGCAGTAAAAGTATTTGCCGAAAGTGTATCTTTAAATACAACTTCGTAGTTACCCACAACATTTGAAACGCTATAGGTAGTGCCATCACTGGCAGTGTAAGTAAGCGAGGAAGTCGTCTCTGTACTTGCATACTGGATAAGTACTGCCCCAAGAGTAGAACCATCTACACTGGGATACCATCCTTGGTTGTACGCGCCAGTATCTACAAAGCCAGCAGCTAAGATTTCAGGATAATCGGTATTGGTGCTATCGGTAGCAACAAGCATATTACCAACAGTAGCAGATGCCCACATAAGGCGATTGGCGCTACTAGCGTCTGTACCATTCTCTGTTGTTAGCGCCGTAGAGAAGCTTGCACTCCACCCACTGCTTAGATACTCATAGATAAAGAGCTGCGAACCCAAGTTGCCCTCTCCGCTACCGATGGCTGCAGTATCATTCATACCAGCGGTGATAATGAGTTCGTCAACACCATCCTTATCTGTATCTTCTGCAACCAAAGAAACTACCGGTTGGTTGTCCAAGCGACCACCAGAGTTGGAACTTAAGTTTGTAACACTCAGGAGGTCATACACGCTGCTTGAAATGGTATTCACACACGTAAGGCTCCCGCTTTCATCAATCTCATATTCTGCTATGTAAGGATTTCCGGAAGCCATCAAAGGAACATAAACGATAATGGTGTCATAGCCATCACCATCGAAATCTCCAGCAGCAACAGCGAAAACACCTACAGTTTCATGCATTTCATACACTTGTAAGGAGTCAAGATGGTCAATAACATCACCGCTTGCCACTGTAGTAGTGTCAACAGTGTCACCATCGGTGCTCGCAACACTCAGAGTAAGTTCGGTCTTACTTGAATCATAGGCCAAAGTGGCAATGTATTCGTCTTTACCGGTGTTGTCCAAGTCCATAGCAGCAGTTGCTGCTACTAAATAGGAAGTATCTTCGGTGCTGACGTCTTGAGCGTTGTGAGCGTTTTCTACCCCAGATACAACTGCACTGATGTCGCCTTCGATAACAGCGTCAGCATCCCAATCCTCACTACCATTCCAGTCGAAAGTAACGTAGTAGCTATTGTTACTATCTCCTGCTGCAATATACAGCTCGGATCTGGTAAAGAGCGATGTTGCTGCGCCGTAAGTTCCAAAAGGCACCGAACTCCCAGCTGCCAGCTCCTCTGCTTCTGTCCAGTCATCTGTACTGATACCGAAGGCGTCATAGCTTGAGCTTGAGCTTGATGCTGCATAAGCGGTATTTGAAGAACCGCTTACTACAGGCAATAAACTAAAGACTAGAAGGAATGTTAGCACTGAGGACAGTACCTGCGAACTCCTTTTTGTAGCTTGCGTCATGACATCTCCTTTCCTATAAATCCTAAACACCATCAATTCGTAGCTTTTACATAAGAGTTAGGAATTAGTAAGTAACATTCATGTTAGCTTCACCTAATCTTATGTTGCCTCTACCACACGGTTAAAGCGGTTGAGGCTGACACTGAAAGACATCCTCCATACTGTCTCCTTTCTTGTGCTCAATATACAAAAAGGTGTCGACACACTCTTAGCCTTCATGCCAAGGATGTGCCGACACCTTTTTGCGTCCCGTACAGTTACATACTGTGTTAAGCGCGAAAGCGCGCAAAGATATAGTGATTGAGTAATAGGAGTAATTAAATTGGGGGATATGACATTTACCGCTCATGAGCGCTGCCCCCTTCGCCTTATAACATCTATCATTTTCAAAAAGCTTTTTATTTCTATGCTTTGCAAGTGAAGTATATGGACGAGAGCTCAAGCAAGCAAGAACAAACGGCCACAGAAGTGCCTATTATTAGACAAGTGGTAGGAATAGCGCAGCGAAATGACTTATACAGTGCTCACATTTGCTGCCCACACTCTTTATTCATGCTTTTGACGTGTCAAACGATAAGCTTATTTTCAGATATACAATCGCGCCTAACGGAAAATGTGGCGGGATTATCGATTGCAGCCATGCGGGATTAACCCTCACCAATCAAGAATGGGCCACGAATGTTTCTTCGCATATCGGGCAAGTGTGATACCAGGAGTTACCGCAAACGGCTCGGTTGCGGCTTCAAGAAGTGGGCAGTCGGAATAATGGTTGCCATACGCTGCAACAAGCTCCCAGTTTCCCTTTCCAAAACTTTCATTGGCCCACTGAGTAATTGCCTGGGGCTTTTCTTTACCCTCTATTGGTGTGCAGGCAACCTCACGGGTGTAGCAACCTGCGCTATCTATGTGCATATGCGTTGCAATCACATGATCGAACAGTCCGCGATGCTCCTGTGCACGATCAAGAATGGGAGCAAAGGTGGCCGACACGGCAACAATGTAGCAACCTTGTGAGCGACGATATTCAATTTCTTTAAGTGCCCTTGCGCGAAAGATGTCATCAATACACTCGTCATAGAAGGTAGCAAGATAGCGGTTAGTATCATGTACTGACATACCCTCAAATGCCGTAAACACAAGGCCACGTACCCAGCTTTCGTTTTGTGGAATATGAATCTTATATGCAAAGGCCCACACCAAAATGCGCAAAAGCACGCTTAGACGCAGCTTACCACGTAGCCCAAGGTAGCGTACAAGCAGTACCGGGGAGTTTCCGTCAATGCATGTGCCATCAAAATCGAAGGCCGCAATGCGCACTCTTTCACCTAGTTGTTTTTCAGTCTTGTTCTTGCTCATAGCGTCGTAGCACGCATCTCTCTATCGAGGAATAATATGCTGTGCACAAGAGTAACAGGTCTCATGTGAGAGAAAAAATAAAATCTCCTCTTGCCAGATAACGCGATCATCGGTAAGATAATCGCCGCTGCAAACGCAGATGGGG
>CAZXOF010000044.1:6234-11438 GCA_964642255.1 uncultured Eggerthellaceae bacterium
GCGCCGGCCTGTCACGTCGGAGGTCGCGAGTTCGAGTCTCGTACATCCCGCCATTTGAACTTGCAATCGGGGGCTTAGATGTCCCCGATTTGTTATAACAAGCCACCTAGTACACCATATGCATTGCTTCGCGTACTTCATCAAGTGTGGCATTTGCAATTTTACTTGCGCGACGATTCCCTTCATGTAGCACTTCGACAATGTAGTTAGTTTGCCCCTCAAGTTCGCGTCGACGTTCGCGAATCGGAGCAAGATAGTTATTAACACTGTCAGTCACGTACTTCTTAAGCGCACCAGCACCGGCTTCCCCAATCGCATCAGCAATGTCTTGCTCAGAGCCACCAACACACAACGCAGCTGTTGTGAGTAGCGCGGATACACCGGGGCGGTTCTCCTTATCGAAGGTAATGAGACGATTAGAATCTGTCTGCGACTTCTTGATAAGCTTGGCCGTTTCTTCCTCGGTAGCCGATAAACTGATTGCGTTACCGTAACTTTTCGACATCTTGCGTCCATCAAGACCAGGAATTTCCACCGCATCGGTCAGCAAGCCATCGGGCTCAGGGAATACCTGACCATAGCGCCCATTAAAGCGGCGCGCCACAAGACGGGTTTGTTCGATATGTGGCAACTGATCTTTCCCTACCGGCACAATATTACCCTTGCAAAAAAGGATGTCACAAGCCTGATGTACTGGATAGGTAAGCAGTAGTCCGGTAAGAGCATGGCCCGAAGTCTCTTGCTCAGATTTAACCGTTGGATTGCGCAGTAGCTCAGCCTCACTCACAAGGGATAAAAATGGCAGCATGAGCTGATTTAAGGCGGGAATAGCAGAGTGTGTGAAAATGATTGTCTTTTCCGGATCAATGCCACAAGCAAGGTAATCAATAACCATATTCAGTACGTTATCTTGGATATGCTCGGTGGTATCCCGATCAGTAATCACTTGATAATCAGCAATGACAATAAGTGTTGGAACACCAAGATTTTGTAATGCTACCCGCTCGCGAATGGTACCGAAATAATGTCCTAGGTGCAGCCTTCCTGTAGGCCGATCTCCGGTGAGCATAGTGTACTTTTCGGGGTGAAGGGGAAGATCGGCGCGAATCGTATCACTTCGCTGTTTGCCTGCCTTAAAACTATCGGAAGCCATTGCGCATCCTTTCAAAGTTACTGCGAACGCTGTTTTGTGGTGCATGAGATAGGCACCCATGCGGCTCATGAGTATACCATGTGGCATAAGTCGGACAACAAAGCTTTGACGTGGGGTTTCGTGTTGTATCGCGGACTTAATGTTGCTGACAAAAGCATTGGTGGATGCTGGCTAGCATCATCGTGATACATGGCTGGTGGCGCCACAACACCGATTTGATCTTGTATTAGTGATCTTGTATCGGCGACCTTGTGCTAGACGTCTCACATCAGAGAATGATGAGTCTGCTCACAATCCCTAATACAGTAATATGAGCCGGATAGTAGACATAGAAAAACCACTGTAGTGGCCGTCCGCGTCTCCCCTGATAGTGCAACAGTAAAATCGCAGCACCAGCGCATCCAGCTGCATAGAATAACTGTGGCAACACAGATACATCTCCTATTATCAGCGACGTAAGTGCCGAGACGCCGAGAGCAACACAGGGTATAAGTGCGCCGTAATATTGTGCACCCTGTTGCGGTGCCATGGCGTTAACAAGGATCATAACTATCCCTATCAAACCCCAGTCGCAACATATGCTTGCTAACGTCGCCATAGTGGCAAGCAGCCAAAATACAATAGCGCTTCTGATGTGGTCGCGTGCATACAAGACGCCAAGACCAATCAGTAGCGTAAATAAGACATTTCCCTTAGATGCAAGAAATAGCTGAAACGGAACCTGCGTGATACAGGCAAACACAAAAAGACGCAGAGCATAACGAGCTACATTGGAAGTGTGACAATATCCTTCCACTAAGGCATACGCCATAATGGGAAAGGTAAGACCACCTAGTCCTGTAAGCATGCACAGCACGGAGTAAGGCAACGCAGACTCAAAAATAGCAGCTGCATGATTGCCAGTCATACCAAGAATTGCGATCATCTTAAGCGTACACGCCGAGATGTCGCTTGTGCGCTCCATAAGCCCCTCCCCTTGCCCCTGATGAGATTTCATTATACTGATAACCACTAAAGGGCATACCGTTATCAAGTTGCTATGGTGCTTACAATTCTTAGCGAAATTGTGCCGCGTGAACATATACAGAAGCAGTGCTTTCGACGACACGACTGGCGACTAGAGCGGCATGAAACGCTCATCGGGCACTGCGACAAACCGTAACAAAGCATGCTGTGCTTTCAAGCAAAGCGTAAGATTTTACAGCGGAGAATGTGATGAGACATCGTACACAGCACACATTAATGTGCATCGTCGATAGCATCGTTGCCTTCGTTGTTACCGGAGGTGTTGTGGCACTGCTTTTTACCACCACTCATCAAGCACTTGCAGACACGGTTGTAACATCACTTGCCTGTGCACTACTTGTAAGCGTGGGAATTGCAGTAACCGAGAAGTTTCGCTCCTTGACACGAAATTGTCCTAACCCCATTGCAACTGCTATAAGTACCATATGTACTCGCTCAACGAAAGAAATCACATCTGATAGCGTTTCCGCTCAAAACACTTCATTCGCTACAAAGGCAGCAGAAACTATTGCACCTGAGATTGCTACAGCTGAGAAGAGCGCGGAAATAAGCACCCCGCAGCTTCAATGTACACACATATGGCAGCTGGTGCTTATGGGATCTTGCTTAGTATCTGCCGCAGTGTTTGCGGTAATTGCGGGAGGAACATCTGAAACCTTAACTACTGACACAACGAGCCTTACACCTGCAATAGCAGGAACACTTATTCTTGCGTGCTGTGCTACAGGTTGTTACGAAGAGGGTTTGTTTCGCTTATTGATACCACGCACTCTTAAGCACGGATTCACTGCAAACGGACTTGATGCCACAGCCGCCACTAAGGCAGCACTCCTGCTTTCAACAGTATTTTTCGCACTGCTACATGTTGATATTACACATGTATTTTCTTCACCACTGATAGCTACGACAGCGCTTTTTACCTTTCTTCAAGCAGCTCTCTTTGGTCTTGCAATGTCTGGTTTAACAGGTCAGCCAAAAGGAATCATAAAAGCTATGCTTGTTCATGCTAGCTATGACATAGCGATCGTAATGTATAGCCTGCTACTACCGAATCTTTCATATGCAGCGCTCTTGCAGGACCAAACAGAGCTTTACGCCTTAGTTGCGGCAAGCATTATCCTTGTTCCAGCTGCCATTTTAGGATGGAAGCATATAAGCTAGCGAATGATACGTTATAGACAGTCATGCGCCTATGCAAGGTCGCTTACACCTGCATGGTAGTACCCACACGGTATCACCTATATTGCCTAGCCGTATTCTGGCCGCGCTTTAATCGTGCTCTACGGCCCAAACGTCCACGCTCACTGCGTGAGGCTTGCGCGTCATTGACGCATCGGATAGAATGCAGGTTCGAAGTGCACGAGCTTCACTCATATATGGTCGCTTGGCTCAGCGGGAGAGCATCGCCTTCACACGGCGGGGGTCACAGGTTCAAATCCTGTAGCGACCACCATAAACTATCAGGCCAGATGCGCTGTTGTATCTGGCTTTTTCGTATCTGCAGCACTTCTACCCTTGCTGCTTTCGGGTAACGATCGTGCTTGTCATAAGATTCTTGGCACCACTTGCCGTGTTTACTGCAAGCTTGCCTGCTTGCCCGAGCGCCTCAGCAAACCCGGTGATACCGCCGCCTCCTTCAAAGTATTTCAGTGCTGTATGCCCCAGAGCAAGAGTACCAGCATAACCCACGCCACCTTTGATCACCCAGCCAAAGAGAGGCACAGCTGTAGCAACATTGCGCGCAAGCGAGCGCCACATAAAAGCTGAGGCAACCACAGCTACAAGCTCCTTCGCACGCCCCACATCCATTGGTTCACCGTAGGCGGCAGCAACTTTCAGTACCATTTTTGCCTGATTAAGTGTCATCAACGGTAGGTCGGCGCCGGGAATAAAGGCAACAGTGCCAATAGCTGCATTTTGGGCAGCGGTCGCATGCACGGTTTCAAGTGCAAGAGGACGACGTACAAACGGAAAGGCCTGCGCCATGGCAATACACTTATCACGACGGGTATCGATAATCCACTCACCCATACGTTCGTCAAGTGACTGTGCGGCTTTTTCATCAAGCATATAAGGTTCTGCGTCAAACGCTGCTGGGTTACTACCTACTATGGCTCCTGCCATCGCGCCAGCAAAAGAACCTGCCTGGCGACCAGCAAGGGATGCAGCAATGCGCTGAGCAAGCGCGCCTGCATTGCGCGACGCCTCACTTGCTCGTGCCTGATCTGTTATCGAGGCATCATCAAGCTTGACCGCCGGCGCAATGATGTCGCCTAGAGGAATAGGAAAACCCGTTTCACGCGCAAGAGCATCAACAAGTGCAGGTAAGGTTGTGACCACCATAGTAGGAATACCAAGGGCACGTGCCTGTGCCGCACGTTCTCCTACATGTTGATCAACTCCCCCTACAATAATCACTACATCGTCATATGGAGCAACAAGTGCGCCTTCATCAAGATAGCCAAGCGTCACACGTACATGAAGAGCAGCACTTGCAAACACAGCGCGCACATGTGCCACAAGATCACGAGGAGCTGTTGTATCGACAACCACGCTCACCGCAACTGGCTCACACGCGTCTTGATCTATACCAAGCGCAGCATCAAGCACAGCCTTCACATCAAGGGGTAATTGCATAGCCATCCTTCTTTCCATCCATGCCACTATGCGAGGATACAGAACCCACAAGCCCCACCAGCATGAAATTCACCAACATGAACGACGAACCGTAGCTTATAAACGGCAGAGGAATGCCAGTGATAGGCATCAGCCCGCAAGTCATGCCAATGTTTTCAATAATCTGAAACAACCACATTCCAGCTGCACACATAACGGCAATCAGCCCAAACAAATTGCCTGATTGACGTGCCACCCGAAACGCAATCGCCACCAAAACCGCATACAAGCCAATAAGCACACATGCCCCAACGAATCCCAGCTCTTCGGCAAGTACACAAAAGATGAAATCTGTTGGTGCTTCGGGAAGGTAGTCAAGTGCTGCCTGCGTGCCGTTACCAAGGCCTTT
>CAZXOF010000045.1:0-1918 GCA_964642255.1 uncultured Eggerthellaceae bacterium
GGCGGTCGAGGCGGTAGCTTTTCAGGTGGTGGACGCGGCGGAGGTGGTCGCTCCTTTGGCGGTGGCGGCTTTGGTGGTGGCCCTAGCTCTGGTGGACATGGTCCGCACTGGCATAGAAGAGGCAGTGGCGGTAGTTTGAGCAGTTTTCTTTTGGGAATGTTGTTCGCTGACACTATGAACTCACGGGGCGGTAATGCCGCAAATGCACCTACCCAAAATACTTCTGATACGCAGGCTAGCAACCAACAGGCTGAGCAAAACATTCCCTATCAGCAAAATGGGCAAGCTTCTCAGACTCCTGTTAAGTATGATGCAGTAGGATGTCGAAGCGGCTGCTTCGTTGGTGTGGTGGCAATCATCCTTGTTATTGCGATTGTTGCCATCTTAAACCTGACGACATGTAGCAGTGTGCCTACTTCGACAGTTGACCGTGAGGCATTACCTGCGTCGGCAACGACAGAAACTGCTTACTATACCGATGAAGATGGTGGATGGATAGCAAGCTCATCGACGCTTGAAGCGGGTATGAAGTATTTCTACCAAAAGACAGGTGTGCAGCCCTATCTTTATATTCTTCCTAATGGAGAAACAACGTCTTCAAGTGAGCTGGAAAGTTTAGCCGAGGAACTCTACGCCGAGCTCTTTGACGATAACGGTCATTTCCTCCTCGTGTTTTGTGATAATGGTAAAGGAAGCTATACCTGTGGTTATTACATAGGACAGCAAGCACTTGCGGTGCTTGACAGTGAAGCAATTGAAATATTCGCAGCTTTTCTTGAGACTAACTATCAAGATCTCTCATTGTCAGAAGAAGAGCTATTTTCTAAAACTTTTGCCAAGACAGCAGATCGCATTATGAGTGTGACGGCTTCCCCAGTTATTCCCATTGTGATCTGTGTTATTGTAGCTGTTGGTGCTATTATGGTGTTTTTTGTTATCAAATCACGTGCGCAAGCGAAACGGGAAAAGGCTGCATACACGGAGCGTATTCTCAATACGCCGCTCGAGAGTTTTGGTGATCAGAAAGTTGAAGATCTTGCTGATAAATATGAAAAAGAAACTGATTCTGCACAGACATAGGTACTATGGTTAAGGTAACGATCAGAAAGGGGTAGAGACATGGGTATTCTTGAGCGCTTTACCGACATTATTAAGGCAAACATCAATGATTTACTCGACAAGGCGGAAGATCCCGGCAAAATGATCGACCAGTATCTACGTGATTTAAGCGAAGATCTTGCCGAAGTGAAAAAGGAAACAGCAGGCGTTATGGCTGCAGAGAAGCGTACGAAGCGCCTGTTTGACGACAATACAGCTGAAATCGAGCGCTATGATGGGCTTGCGCGTAAGGCGCTTTCTCTTGGCAATGAGGAAGATGCGCGCACGTTCCTTGCCAAGAAGCAAGAGCTTGAGGCTAAAGGTATAAGCCTCAAGGAATCGTATGAAGCAGCCAGTGCAAATGCAACAAAAATGCGCGAGATGCACGATAAGCTTGTAAGTGATATCAATCAGCTCAATGAACGCCGAGAGGCCATTAAGGCAAAGGTTGCTGTTGCTAAAACACAGACTAAAGTAAACGAGATTGCGTCAGCTGCCGACAGGGCGCAAGGCGCAATGAGCGCGTTTAGTCGTATGGAAGCCAAGGCCGATCAGATGCTTGATCAAGCCACTGCATTAACCGAATTAAATACAACGCCGGTTGATGCTGCTGCTGAGCTTGAAAAGAAATATTCGAGTGCAGGTAGTACTGCTTCGGTTGATGCAGAGCTTGCAAAACTTAAAGAGGAAATGGGTCTCTAGCTGCGCCAGTAGTGAATGTTTCTTACGTGTAGAATGTGTGAGAACGATATTCTCATGCTCCTATAAGAGCGTCCTCCCTGATGCCCCTTGCGCGTACGTGTGAGGGGCATATTTATAG
>CAZXOF010000045.1:2018-11030 GCA_964642255.1 uncultured Eggerthellaceae bacterium
AGTAGAACAAGATCGCCTTGAGTGATGCGACCATGTGTATAAGCATCGGCAAGGGCACAGGGAATGCTTGCTGCTGATGAGTTGCCTACGTGGTCAATATTGAGATGAAAACGATCCAGAGAGCACCCCAGTTTTTTTGCCGCATACGACACAATACGTTCGTTGGCTTGGTGGGGAACAATAAGCGCAACATCATTGAGTGTTCGTTCGCACTGAGTAAGCACTTCGGTTATAGCTTGCACTATGGCATTGGTTGCAAACTTAAATACAGTGCGGCCATCCATATGAAGTGTTTGAACGACGTGGGTGTTATTCTGTGTGTTGGCGTTGCTTGCTTCATGTGGTGCGCGTATTGCAGCGCCGCACTGTGTTTGAATGCCGCTTTGGTCAAATGGGTGTGGAGCATCGTAGGCAGCTTCGCATAAAAGCGCATGCGAATCATCATCAGCATTTGCAAGATAGCTTCCTAATATGCCAGTGCGCTCGTCTTTCCATTCAAACACGGCGGCACCTGCTGCATCACCAAACAGCACACAGGTTGTGCGGTCAGTCCAATCGGTAACGCGACTAAGTATGTCAAGGCCAATAACAAGAGCGCGTCGCATAGGTGTGTGTGATGATGGCAACAAAGCAGAAGTGCTCATCATGGATTCAGCGATGGACGCTGCATACAAAAAGCCCGTACAGGCGGCGTTCACGTCAAAAGCAACGGCATTAGTAAGACCCAAATGCTGTCGCACCAGGCTGGCAGCTGACGGAACAAGATGATCAGCAGTGATGGTGGCCACAATAACAAGATCAATATCTTCGGCAGCAAGCGAATGCTCGCACCAGCCGGTGTTATCCCAGCCCAAAGCTGCTCGTGCGGCGCGTTCAGCAAGATCAGCCCCAGATTCATTAACTGCAATATGACGACTTTTTATACCGGTGCGTGAAAAAATCCACTCATCACTGGTGTCAACAAGCGCAGTAAGATCATCGTTGTTTATAACAAGTTCTGGAAACGCTCCTCCGCATCCAATTAAGGTGCATGTCATCGCAATCCTTCTTTCCTTGTAATCGTGCCGCTTTCACGCACAAAGACGCATGGCAACATACCATGTTGCACGCCTAGTGTGGGGTGAAAGTATTTGACTTGCGCACAAATACCTGAAAGATAATGCCGTGTTGAGTAGGTGTATAACTGTAGTACGTGGTGTGTCGTGTTAGGTTTTATTCTTGCGGCGGCTTCGGGCTGCGATGAGTTGTCGCTGAATGGCACGGGGTACCGCGCAGATTGCTTGTCCAATACGCTGCTCGGCGGCGTTCATGTGGGCATCAAATTGCTGTTGTATATTTGTGAGCTCTGTGCGCACAGAGCTGAGTTCGACTCGTGTGGAGTCAAGTTCGGTCTGCATAGAGGCAAGTTTGCGGTTGGTTACATCGAGGCTGCAATATGCTTCATCGCGACCTTTGCAAGCAAGATCATGTGCTGCACGAAGAGATGCTACTTCTTGTTCGTAATCTTGTTTGTGGGCGAGTAGCCGATATGCAGCCAACTCGGCGGTGCGCTGTTCAAAACCAAAGCGACGCAAAAGGTATTGTTGAGGCGAATCGGTAGTTAGCTGTGAGAAAAACTCCCTGATAGCGGGTGCCTGAATAGTATGTTCGTCTATATCTGTAAAGCCAAGCTGATCAAAGGCATCGGGCGATGCAAGAAGCTCATACACCTTGCAAAAATTATTATAGTTATGAAGCGTTTCAAGATTGTATTTACATCCACCTAATGCCCAGTTCAGGTAAGATATTTTCAAGCTGTCATAAACGCCATTATCCAGTAAAAAGGACTTAAGATTTACGAAAGCCTGATAAAAATCAAGCGGGTGGGCATCTTTTTGTGACATTAGATTATTAGAGTGTCCTTGTCGGTGATACACAAAGGCATCTTTAATCCATGCAATTCGCTGTGCAAACACTGCTGCCGGAGCCGCAAAGGCCATGTCTTCTGTTAAGTGAAGTGGGGCAAAACGCAAACAGTGCTTTTCAACAAAGGATGCGCGAACAAGCTTGTTCCACGGGTAATTATGTACACATTGAAACAGCCAGTCGGGATTATCGTGCCATGAAAAAGGGGAGCGAGGATAGTGCTTGATAGGAAAGTCTCCATCAAAAAGAAGTGGTCTGCCAATGATTTCATCATGCAGGTAAAATGGCATCCATACGAAGTCGGCCTGTGTCTGTTCGGCTACGGTAACGCTGTGCTCAAGGAGCTGCGTATCGCAGTAATCGTCGCTGTCGAAAAAGAAAAGGTAGTCTCCTTGTGCATGTGTAAGGCCATTATTTCGTGCATGTCCAGCACCCTGGTTGTTTTGTTGTACGATTACAACCTTATCGTGACGTTCGGCAAAGGCTGCAAGTATATCGGGCGTAGCATCGGTTGATCCATCATCAATACAGATGATTTCAAGAGGGGAATAAGTTTGCCCGGCAATGCTGTCAAGACATTCCTGTAAGTGATGTTCTCCGTTGTATATAGGAATAATGACAGAAACAAGCGGATTCATAAGAAACACCTATCTCCTCTTGTTACGCAACCCAATCGAGTGAAAGGTTTATAGGTAGCTGCATGGATATATGCATATATTAAGGTGTAATAACTTCCTCTCACACCAATGGAAAGATTGTAGTTGTACGCATGTTTTTTGAAAGTGCATACATCGATACTTAACGAAGCCTACACGCATCATGCAATAAAAAGCTGTGCAGGATAGAGTAGTTTTTGTTCAATCGGTGAGTGTTATATAGCGATTACTCATTACTTTGTAGTGCAGAACTGTTTTTGTTGGCCATATCTTGCGAACGTTGTGGCTTTTATATGCGATTGGCAACGATGCTAGAATGAACGGCATGCTGGTAGCACAGATGAACTAAGTTATACATGCATAATGTGTTGTAACGTACAACAGAGTGGAGCTGCAGTGGCGTTTCAGTATGATTACCTTATTGTTGGCGCAGGGTTAACCGGTGCGGTCTTTGCACACGAGGCTCATGCGCTAGGCAAAAAGTGTCTTGTTATCGATAGGCGCGATCATATTGCCGGCAATATATACACCGAAGAATGCGAGGGAATATATGTGCATCGCTATGGTGCGCATATTTTTCACACCTCGCTTAAGGATGTCTGGGATTACGTGAATCGTTTTGCCGAGTTCAACAATTACGTGAACTCACCCATCGCCTATTACAAGGGTAAAACCTACAATATGCCTTTCAATATGAATACCTTTTCCAAAATGTGGCCGGATGTAGTTACGCCGACTCAGGCGAAGGCAAAGATAGACGAGCAGATTGCTGCTGAGGGCATTGATGAGCCGCACAACCTCGAAGATCAGGCGTTGTCTCTTGTTGGGCGTGACATCTTTGAGAAGCTTGTGAAAGGTTATACCGAAAAGCAGTGGGGGCGTGACTGCAAAGACCTACCTGCCTCTATTATCAAGCGCTTGCCGTGTCGCTTTACCTATGACAATAACTATTTCAATGACCGCTACCAAGGTATTCCCTATGACGGTTATACCAAGATGGTTGAGCGCATGCTTGCAGGCGTTGAAGTACGCACGAGTATAGAGTATAAAGATTTGATTGTTGAGCACCCTGATCTTGCCAAGCGCACCGTGTATTGTGGCCCGATTGATCAATTTTACGATTTTGATAAAGGACAGCTTGAGTGGCGTAGTCTCCGTTTTGAAACCGAAGTGTTGAACGAAGAGAACCATCAAGGTGTTGCGGTTGTGAATTACGCCGAGCGTGATATACCTTGGACGCGCATCATTGAGCATAAGCACTTTACTTTCGGTGCTGGGGTTGATGGTAAGATGCTTCCAAAAACGGTGATCACGCGCGAATATCCAGCCGATTGGCATCCGGGAGACGAGCCGTACTACCCACTCAATAACGAACGAAATGAAAAACTATATGCGGTTTATGCTAAACGAGCTAAACACGAAAGTTCTGTGGTGTTCGCTGGGCGCTTAGGTGCCTACCAATACTATGATATGGACAAGGCGATTGCCGCAGCTTTTGATCTTGTTGAGCATGAATTAGGTGTGCGACCGAGTACGGTAAGCGGTGTAAGGTGAAGCTTTTGAGGGAAACAGAGTCAAGAAGTCTGTATGATAAAATAAAATTTCATGCAAGTAAACCAGCAAGTAAGATTCACTGATAAATATGAATGAGAGTTGTGCTACACAGTAATATGTGAGTGTGGTTGCATCATGCAAGAGAAACGGAGAATAGCATATGCCTCGGATTCACAAAATAGCAAAATGCATGCTTGCGATGTTGCTGGTGGTAACGATGGTTCCTTCGGTAGCGTTTGCCTCTGTAGAAACGCAATTTGCGTCTACAGATGTGGACTCTATAAGTGCAGCACAGGTACTTTCTGAGTCCAATACCACAGATGATGCCGACGATGTGCCACAGGCTGTGGTGGGCGATGCAGGTGAAGCAAGCGCCGATCAAAATGAGAGTGAAGAGCGCCTTGAGCACCAAGTAGGAGATCTGGGTGCTCTGTCCTATGTGTATATTGAGCAACCCGTAATCGAGCTTGGACAAACGCAGCATATAGTGGTTGGTTTTGCCGATGATGCGGTGTTATCTGGCGACCCGGAGCTTGTTGTGCGCAATATTGTAACGGGTGATAGTTTTAATATTGTTGCTTCTGCTTGCATTGAAGATGCAGTTTTGTTTGAGCTTGCTGCGGATATGTTGTCCGAGGGTGCCTATGTCATAGAGAGCCTCAACCTCATAAGTAATTCTAGTGATGGCGAGGTAATAGCGTTTTCGTTTACTGACGATGAGGCGGCAAGCTACTCCTTTGATGTTGTAACAACAGGTGATGAAGCAGACAGCAGCAATATTTCTTTGTCGGTTTATACGATTAGTGATGACGGCTCTCTTTCTGAAGACACTGATATAACATCAACTCTTTCTACCTTTGGGACTACGTTAACCCTGTCTTCTATGAGCACCTTGGCAAGCACAAGTAGCTCATCGGTTGTTGTCGTGCTTGATCCAGGACATGGCGGCTCAGATGGTGGCGCCTCTGCGAATGGGCTCACCGAAAAAGAATTAACACTTAAGATTGCACAGTACTGCAAAGAAGAGTTGGAAGAGTACGCCAATGTGCAGGTGTATTTAACACGTACCGACGACACCTATGTGTCGCTGCAAGATCGTGTGGATTATGCACTTAGTGTTGGTGCCGATGTTTTGGTAAGCATTCATCTGAACTCTTCAACAAGCTCTTCGGCCAAAGGTGCTGAAGTCATTGTTCCTCGGGCAGGATCGTACTACTATGAAGAAACCTACGTTGCTGGCACCGAGCTTGGTACGCTGATTCTCAAACAGATTGTGGCACTGGGTTTGAGCGAGCGCTACGTATATTCGCGAGATGCAGATAATGGTTCTACCTATTCTGATGGTACTTTGTCTGACTATTACACAATTATTGCTCGCGCACGCGCCAACGGTTTGCTTGGTCTTATTGTGGAGCATGCATTTTTATCGAATGCTTCTGATGCGGCATTTCTTTCAAATGAAATCAATTTGCAAGCACTAGGTGTTGCTGATGCAACGGCTATCGCAGAGTATTTCGGTCTTTCCAAAATAGACGAATCACAGTATCTCGGTGCATATGACTATGAGTACTATATTGCACAAAACCCCGATGTATACGCCGCATATGGCAATGACCGTGTTGCTGTGTTTCAACACTTCCTAACCTATGGCATAGCTGAGGGTCGCATTGCTAGTCCATGTTTTGATCTGAGCTATTATCGTGCTGCATATAGCGATCTACAGATAGCGTTTGGGGACAACAACAAGCTGTATTACTACCACTTTGCCCTGTATGGCATGTCGGAAGGTCGTCAGGGAAGTGCATCTTTTTCGGTGAGCTCGTACTACAACCAGTATCCCGATTTGCGCCAAGCTTTTCGTCGAGACTTAGTCTCATACTATCTGCACTATATCGAATGCGGATTATCTGAAGGGCGTGTGGCAACAGGGGTTACTACTCTTGTAAGTGGTATCTCTACACTTAATGGTGTTGACTACTCAGCGGTATATGATGCTAACTATTATGCAGAAAACAATACAGATGTTGCTGCGATAGCCACCTTTGGTTCGTCGGCATCGCTGCTTGACGATCAAACCCTTATCGAACATTTTGTGTGGTATGGCATGTCGGAAGGTCGTCAGGGAAGTGCATCTTTTTCGGTGAGCTCGTACTACAACCAGTATCCCGATTTGCGCCAAGCTTTTCGTCGAGACTTAGTCTCATACTATCTGCACTATATCGAATGCGGATTATCTGAAGGGCGTGTGGCAACAGGGGTTACTACTCTTGTAAGTGGTATCTCTACACTTAATGGTGTTGACTACTCAGCGGTATATGATGCTAACTATTATGCAGAAAACAATACAGATGTTGCTGCGATAGCCACCTTTGGTTCGTCGGCATCGCTGCTTGACGATCAAACCCTTATCGAACATTTTGTGTGGTATGGCATGTCGGAAGGTCGTCAGGGAAGTGCATCTTTTTCGGTCTCGTTTTATCGGAATCGCTATACCGACTTACAAACAGCCTTTGGGTCTAACCTTGCATCTTATTACACCCACTATATTCAGTATGGTCAGGCTGAGGGGCGCCAAGCAACTGACAGTGACTTAAACTCAGACATGCTAATCATGGGTGAGAGTCAAACAACTGTTGCACAGATGGTGCGTCGCTATCAAGCAACCGGGTACACCTACCCTTCAGATGTGTATACACAATACGGTGCTGCCACTATTGAGGCGTTCTGCCAAATTCTGTATGAGGAAGCCATAACAGAGGGTGTGCGTGCTGAAGTGGTGTTTGCTCAAGTCATGCTTGAAACGGGCTGGTTGCAATTTGGGGGCGACGTGCAGGCCGATCAGTGTAATTTTGGGGGTATTGGCGCAACCGGCGGTGTGTCTGGCAATAGTTTTAACGACTGGGGCGAAAACTCAGTACGCAAGGGACTACGAGCGCAGGTGCAGCATCTTAAGGCATATGCCTCCACCGAAGCTCTAGTGAACGACCTTGTTGATCCCCGTTTTAACTACGTGACGCGTGGTAGTGCGCCAACGGTTTATGGACTTTCTGGTACCTGGGCGGCAAGCACCACCTATGGCGAGAGGCTCGCTGCACTAATTCGCGAACTGCTTAGTAGCTAAACTTTTTGTCAGCTGCTCTACATTGTATGCGTACAAGGAGAAGCGAGATTTATGCCTGCCACAATAAATTTGTTTGTTTCATGTCATCGTAATGACGTTGCTATCCCTAACAATTGTTTGATCCGCCCAATCCAGGTGGGTACGGCATGCGCAGCACGTCGTTTTGACGGTATGCTTCATGATGATGAGGGCGACAATATCTCGCTGAAAAATAAATCGTACTGTGAACTAACAGGGCAGTATTGGGCATGGAAACATGTTAAGGCCGACTATTATGGTTTTTTACACTATCGCCGCTACTTTAATTTTACCGATACACTGTTGCCTGAGCATCACGAGTCTTTCATTTTTGGCGATGTGGTAATGTCCTGCAATGATGCAGAGTCTCTTAAAACAATCGGTTTTGATGAGGCTACAATGCGTTCAGTGATTGAATCATACGATTTTATTGCGCCTACACCGGTTGAAGCCCTAGATAAAACAACAGTCTATGAACAGTATGCAGCGTCCGTGGGGCATCATGTTCGCGATCTTGATACAGTACTTGCCATTATTAAACGCTGCTATCCTCATATCTGGAAAAGCGCTCAAGCGTATTTCTCGCAAACAAAGTCATATGTATGCAATATGTTTGTGATGAAGCGAAAGCTGTTTGAAGAATATTCCGACTTTGTATTTTCTGTGCTTGCAGAGCATGAACGGCTATGTGATACCTCACACTACAGCGCTATTGGACGACGTGTGGCAGGGTATTTGGGAGAGCGTCTGTGTGGTGCGTTTATTACGTATTTGTATGACAGTGGTTATACGGGTCGTAATCTGCAGCGTGTCTATTTTAAGACGCAGGCAAAAGAGGGCGCATCTTCTGAGTTAACAGATACACAAGGTGCCAGCATCAAGATGGATATGGTAGCGCGAGGTGCGGGAAAGCTTTATGCACGCCTCACTGTGCCATATGCTGAGTCTGACATTGGACGTATTGTGGTGCAATCACACACCAGCACCGGGAGGGTTTTACCTGCAAAAGCAATAACGAATGGTAGTGAGCGTGTACTTGTGCTACCTTTGACTGATATTGCTCAGCGCGTTAGTGTGCGCGTTGATGCAGTAAGTGGTAAGGCACTGTGCTGTGAGGCCTTTGATGTCACTCCTAGTGCTGCTATGGTACGGTCGCGTGTGAATGGTTTAGTCAAACGTGCGGAAATTGAGGTAATTCGCAACTGCGATAAAGAGTTTTTGTTCGGGGATGTTCGTGTATTAGTTGACGATGTGGTACCTGAGGAGGGGGCACAAGGTTCATTTGTTGGTGTGGTCTCACGTTTAGTGCGAGGTACGGTTTCTTATCTGCGACGTGCTCATACGCCGCTTGAATTTGTCGAGATGGATGCACTTAGCACCACCGGAAAAACCATTCGTATACAAGATTGGATATGTATGGGTGATGCGGTGCATGCTCTTGAGGAATATCCCGGATGGGAGCTGCGTGAAATTGCGTATTCTGTGCGCATAGATCACGAGTTAGATGAGGGTTTTATTGTGTGGGCTCGTTTCCCTGACGGGCAACTCCAAGATGGTTTTTGTGGTGTTGAGCATTTTGTTGCTGCCGATAAAGAGCATGCTTGGCGTTTAATGACTCTTCCGGCATATGAATGTGGTGCTTATGATGCGTGGTATCGTCGCTTCCACCGTGCATCACAAGCCGAGCTTGTTCTTCAACGCGAATGTCATTTTTCTCAACAACCAAAGTTTTCGATTATCGTACCGCTGTTCAAAACA
>CAZXOF010000046.1:0-10866 GCA_964642255.1 uncultured Eggerthellaceae bacterium
TAAAAAGTTATATTTAAATTCTAGAACTTAAAGTTAGGATTAAGTCAATTATTTTTTGCTTTCAAGGAGATGAGGCAAATGTTCTACATAATTAGCGACATGCAAAGAAGTTAGGTATGCAGCCCTCTTCGCTACGGTATTACGATAAAGAGGGTCTTTTGCCTTTTGTGAATCGAAGCGCGACTGGAATACGCATGTTCAGTGATGAGGCTTTCCAAATGCCACGAGAGATCAGAGAGATCAAGAAGCGTTGTGATATTTCGAAATACTGATCTGTTTATGTGCAGAGACTTTGTCTTACTCTAGAGCTTTTTAAGTAAACGCAAAACGTGAAATGAAAAACCCGCTACTTGTTTTTACAGGTAACGGGATTAATTTTGGTCGCGGGGGCTGGATTTGAACCAACGACCTCTGGGTTATGAGCCCAGCGAGCTACCAGACTGCTCCACCCCGCACAATATGTAGCGAATCATTCTTGCGTGCAAGAAAGCCGCAAGAAGAGACTTTAATCCTTTGTAGACTGACTAGCAAATACAAATTATTTTGTTCACACAATCGACATGACCATATTATATAAAGTTTGCCTTTTGAAGCCACGAGGATAGAGACAGTTTGGTCTGTAGCTCTGACTTTTTGGTGCGCACTATATATCCGAAGGAAGGCACCCTTTCAAGTCCAAGCAAGTCTGAAGCTCTGTAGAAAGCATTTTGTGTGTGCATGTAATGAGAAGAGAGATCTTGACGAAACCCCTATGGTGTATATAATTCTCAAATGAATAAAATGCCCCCAGGGGGTATATAAGCAAGAAGTAGGATAAACCGAATATGGTGATAGGCTAGGGGTATAACTCAAAATTACGCGCCAAGGCTATGTTGTCAAATTAAAGCTACATATAAGATACGGAAGCACTCATGGAGCACAAAATAACTGCGGGTACTGAGCATAAGAAATGTCTCTGTCGTCATAAAAACACACCTCGTACACATGAATTTCAGCAAGACATTAACACGCGTCTTAATCGCGCAATAGGGCAGCTCAACGGTATTAAGGGCATGGTTGAAGATAATCGTTACTGTGGCGATGTGCTTATTCAACTTGCTGCTGTCGAAAGTGCAGTACGCTCTGTGTCGCTCATGCTACTCCAAGATCATCTTGAAACTTGCATGCTTGAAGAAATAAGGCAAGGCAATGATGAGCTTATTGAAGAGTTTGTGCAATTGATCAAGCGCTTTATTCGTTAGTGAGACATAGCGATGAAGCAAAGCTTTGATGTAACAGGTATGACCTGTGCAGCCTGTTCAGCGCGTGTAGAAAAAGCAGTGCGTACGGTAGAAGAGGTAAAGGATGTAGCTGTCAATTTGCTCAAAAACTCGATGGAAGTTGATTATGATGGCGCCTACGAAGTTGTAGTGGCAATTAGTGCAGCGGTTAAAAAGGCTGGGTATGAAGCAACGCCACGTGTTGCTTCATTTGTTGCTTCTGCTGATGAAAACGGGACGGGTCATGCGCATACGTCTGATGTAACACCGAGTAGTTTAGGTGTGCATAGCATTACTGCACAGGAAGCAAAAATGATACGTATGCGGCTTATTGTGTCGCTTATATTTACAATTCCACTGTTCTATATTTCCATGGGCCATATGTTTTCTTGGCCACTGCCGCAAGCACTTGTTGCTCAAGAGAACATAGGTGTTTTTGGACTCACCCTATTTTTGTTGCTCATCCCTGTCGTCTTTGTGAACTTCAAGTTCTTTCATGTAGGGTTTGTTGCACTATTCCGTGGCGCACCTAATATGGATTCGCTCATTGCACTTGGGTCGGGGGCGTCAACGGTGTATGGCATCTATACGCTCTACCGCATTGTTATTGCTCTTGGTGCACATGACATTTCAGCTGCTCACGAAGCCGGCATGGATTTGTATTTTGAGTCGGCGGCGATGATTCTTACTCTTATTACGCTTGGTAAGTATTTTGAAGCACGGGCAAAAGGGAAGACAACTGATGCCCTGTCAAGTTTGATTGATCTTTCTCCGCAAACAGCAACACGACTTGTTAATGGTGTGAGGGAAACGGTTCCTGCAACTAGTATTCAAGTTGGGGATGTGCTTGAGGTTCGTTCGGGGGAGCGCATTCCGGTTGATGGTGTGGTGCTAGAAGGTATAGGCGTAGTTGATGAATCACTCATCACAGGTGAAAGTGTACCAGTAGATAAAAAGATTGGATCGTCGGTGATAGGCGCGACGATAAATGCATCTGGATATTTCATGATGCGTGCCGAGCGCGTTGGTGATGAGACAACGCTGGCAGAAATTATTCGCCTTGTTGATGAAGCTACCAGCTCAAAGGCGCCAATAGAGAAGCTAGCAGACAAAATAAGTGGTGTTTTTGTACCCTTTGTTATAGCTGTTGCTGCTGCGGTGTTTGTGGTATGGCTGCTTGTGGGAGGCTCGCTTGAAACCGCCCTGTCGCACGCCGTGTCGGTATTGGTGATCTCGTGTCCATGCGCGCTTGGTTTGGCAACACCAACAGCCATTATGGTGGGTACGGGGCGTGGTGCAAACTGCGGTATTTTGGTGAAGTCTGCCGAAGCACTTGAGACAGCGCATGCGCTTACAACAGTTGTTTTCGATAAGACAGGAACTATCACAACTGGAAAACCTCAGGTAACTGATGTTATTCCTGTTGAGGATTGTATGCAGGTATCTAACGTAGTACAGCACGATGATGGCGAAGTGCAGACAACATCTCTATCGTCGAAAACGAAGAATTCTATGACAGCTGCTAAGCTAATTTCTCTGGCTGCTGCAATAGAGCTTCGCAGCGAACATCCTCTTGCGCAAGCGATTGTCAATTATGCTAAAGCTATGGATGTGGTTGTATGTGAGCCCGATTCGTTTTTTCAGATACCAGGTGAAGGGGTTACTGGGTGTGTGCAAGGTTTAGACATACTTGCAGGTAATGCGCGCATGATGGAGGCACATGGCATTGATGTTTCTTGCTGTGCGTCGCGTGCAAATATCTGTGCTGAGGATGGTAAGACGGTACTGTACTTTGCTTGTGACGGCATATTGTTGGGAATGATCGCGATTGCTGATGTAGTGAAGCAAACAAGTGCGACTGTAATCTCGCAGCTGCGTTCGATGGGGATCTCGACAGTCATGCTGACCGGTGATAATACACGCACTGCCGAGGCTATCCAGCGCCGCGTTGGCGTTGATTATGTGATTGCTGATGTATTGCCGCAGGATAAAGAGCGTGTTATACGCGGCTTAAGTGAGCGTGGTGCGGTTGCAATGGTAGGAGATGGCATTAATGATGCTCCGGCACTTGTGCGTGCCGATGTGGGTATTGCTATTGGTGCAGGTACTGACATTGCAATAGAAAGTGCCGATATTGTGCTTATGAGAAGTGATCTTGCTGATGTTTTGGCGGCAATTAGTTTGTCTCGTGCAACGATGCGCACCATTAAACAGAACTTGTTCTGGGCGCTGTTTTACAACGTCATTTGTATTCCCATTGCTGCTGGTGTACTTTCATGGGCAGGCATTAACCTTAATCCTATGCTTGCTGCCGCAGCGATGAGTTTAAGCTCAATCTGTGTTGTTTCAAATGCGTTGCGCCTGCGTCAGTGGAAACCGATGTCAACTGAGGTGGTTAGCACTGCGGGTGGTACTGCGAATAAAGCCACGGAAAGTTTTGACACCTTTGTTTCTATAGAACCAGAATCCACTCTTTCGGATGGAACAGATACCAATCAAATATGTGCGACGATATGTGAAAAGGAAGCTGTCATGGATAAAACACTCCACGTAGAAGGCATGATGTGTCAAAAATGTGTTAAGCATGTCAAAGATGCACTCGAAGCACTTGATGGCGTTGGGTCGGTCGATGTTGATCTCGATGCGAAATCTGCTATTGTACATCTTTCTGTCGATGTTGCAGATGAGATACTTATAGCAGCAATTGCGGAAGCAGATTACGAAGCAGAAATTGTTGCATAGAAGTGAGCTGTTGTCTTATATGTCTTGTGCGATAAACAGAGGTGTCGATAAAGACGGGTAAAGACGCAGTATGGATGTACTGATCTGCATCAAGGGGAACTATAGTGGCGAAAGACCAAAATGCAAGACTAAAACGAAGCCGTAACAAACAAATTGAGGTCGTTGTTTTCGGTTTTGGAGAGGAGTCTGTTCATGCTCGCTGAGCGTTTTCTGACTACCGTTGTGAAAGGACTAACGAAGCGGCATCTTGCGCTCATCCCTACGAACGAGACAGCACTACCTCCCGCCGAGCCTGGTAGAAAGTACATGCTCTATCTGCACGTTCCCTTTTGTCAGGTGCTTTGCCCGTACTGTAGCTTCAATCGTTATCCCTTTCGCGAGTCGGTCGCTAGACCGTATTTTAAAAGCCTGCGTGCGGAAATGCTCATGCTTGAAAAGCTTGGCTATGACTTCGAGAGCATTTACGTGGGTGGTGGTACACCGACCATCATGATTGATGAGCTTTGCAAGACACTTGACCTTGCGCGTGAGCATTTCAGCGTGGGGAAGGTTGCCATCGAAACCAACCCTAACCATCTGACTGCGCCCTATATTGATGAACTTCGCGGGCGTGTGCAGCGATTATCGGTAGGTGTGCAAAGCTTTGATAATGGCCTGCTTAAACAGATGGATCGTTATCACAAGTATGGTAGTGGGGAGCAAATCTTCGAGCGTATTGGTGAAGTAGCTTCTCAGTTTGATTTGTTAAACGTCGATATGATCTTCAATTTTCCTTCGCAGACCGAAGACATTTTATTTGCTGACCTCGAAAAGATAGCGTTGTGTGGCGCTCATCAGGTGACCTTTTCGCCACTGTATGCCTCCAACGGGACGAAGCGCAAGATGGCAGCTCAGCTTGGGCATATAGATTATCGACGTGAGGAACGTTTTTACCACATCATTGACGGAGTGCTTGCGGAGGGAAAAAACCCGTTGTTTAGACGCTCAACTCTGTGGACTTTCACACGTTTAGATAGTATAGGTCAAAGCGATGTAGGTGAAGATGCAGGCAATGTTAGCACAAGCAGGTTTTCGCTAGCTTGTGTTCCGGCTACAGAAGCAACGGGTGCATCAGGCGCCATGATTGAGGAATATCAAACGAATTATGATGACTACCCGGCCATCGGTAGTGGGTCGATTACTCACCTAGGTGGTACCATCTATGTCAATACATTTAGCATCTCAGAATACAATGAAAAGATTGCTGCCGGATATATGCCGCTTATGGGCAAATCGGTGGTTCGCAAAGATGATCTTATGCGCTATCGTTTTTTGCTTGATTTATACAAACTGCGTCTTGATAAACATCGTTTTATGCATGAATTTGGCGTAAGTATTGAGCAAGGTCTTCCTCTTGAGATGGCTTTTATGCGTATAAATAAAGCTTTCGCTACTGATAACGCCGATGAACTCACGCTAACACCACGCGGTAGGTATTTAGTGGTGGCATTGTATCGACAGTTTCTTAGTGGTATGAATAATCTGCGTGAGCAGGCACGCGAAGCACTATCAGGTATGGAAAAGAAGCTCTTGTTTGGTGATGAGGACTACTGCTGCATTGATTAGATAGAGTGTTCAATCAAAACAGGCTCCAACTGGCACTGGATACAAACATGCGACACATGTTTGCGGGAAGTTGCTCGAAAACCATCTGAAAAGGTGATCTCAAGGCAGGTGAGAAGGGATTCATGACCGATTTCGGTGTTGTGTTCGATTGCGATGGAACGCTTCTTGACACAATGGAGGCATGGCATAAGCTCGATGAGCTTCTTTTTGCACGTGCAGGTGTCATGCCAACACAAGAGGATACCGACCTTCTTACAAGGCTGACCATTGCTGAGGTGGGAGTGTTTTATCACGAGCGTTTTGGCCTTGGGAAAAGTGCGCATGATGTGATTGCTATGATCGATGAAACTATGGCCGAATACTATCGCACAAAGGCAGCAGCGCGCCTAGGCGCGCTTGCCTTTGTGCGGGGGCTTGCTGAACGGGGGGTTCCGATGAGTATTGCTTCATCAAGTCCTCGACCTTATCTTCTTGCCGGTTTGAAAACAGCAGGATTTGAACCCTATTTTTCTGCAATTGTATCGGTTGACGATGTTGGATCATCAAAGCGAGAGCCTACTATATATGATCATGCCTGTGCATCCTTTGGGCTTGATCGTTCGTGTATCTGGGGATTTGAGGATTCGCTTTATGCGCTCCATACTTTAAAGCAGGCGGGATATCGTACGATCGCTGTGTATGATAATGATATTGCTGGAAATTTTTGTGCTCTTAAGGCAGAGGCAGACTTTGTAATTCGTTCATTCACCGAGCTTGACCCGGTGTGTTTTCCCGAAGGTCTTCTTACTTGGAAATACTGATTTGAAGAAAAAGTCAATCGGCCCATTTCGCTCAAACCAGTTCGAAATCACTTGTTTGCCTTCGCTTTGTGTTGCTACGTTTGTATCCTTGCGTTAAAAGAAGTGGATGCACGAGCTTTCCTGAGCGTGGCTCAACTCGATGAGTGTTGACCTGCTACTATGGACGAAGGTCACCCGGTGAGTTTTAGATTTTTATGCGGTTTACATTGATAGAGGGTTGACAATTTTATGATAAAGGAAATTGGACGGCATTGCGAAAATATGAGTGCTGTGGATGACTTTGAAGCTGATCTTTTCAAAGATAAGACGACGTTTAAGGATGTCAATCCTGAAGAGCGGGCCGTTCTTGATGATGCAATTCAACAAGCGGCAGACGCCCTCAAGGATCCTGACGAGATTATCGACGTTGAGAAGATCATGGGTGAGGTTGAACGTCGCAACGACGAGATCATCTCGAAACGGAAGGTTCCCACTGTGCTGCGCGTGGTCGGGGTGCTTAGCTTCGTGGTCGGAGCGCTTACGTGTGTTGTTGCCGTGCTATCGATTATCGATTTCATGAGAACTTTTCAGTCATCGGAGTACGCCGGAATAACTGTTACAACTATCGTTGTTGGTGTCATTATGGTGCTTGCGGCGCTTGGTGTCATCGTACTTACGACTGTGTGTGGCTTTCGCCTATTGTGCAATAAACGTCGCGGCTCCGCTCAGGTATCTCGTGTGGTTGCATTCCTTATGGCCGTTATCATTGTGTGCGATATCATGCTCTTCGGCATTGGACGTGACTTTATTTTTTTGGCCGTCATGGTCGCGCTTCAACTTGGTCTTACGAGCTACCTTGATCCTTCACTTGCTCGGGAGCGCAAGCTCAAACGTCAGCTATACGAGCTGCGTACACGAGAACAGGTTGAGGATGGTACACTTGGCCTTTGTGAATCTGGCAAGGGTTTTATTGCACTCGATTTTTTCAACCTGTTTTGGATCTTTGTTGTTGCGAGTGTTCTTGGTCTTATTCTCGAACTTGTCTACCATATGCTTGTGGTTGAGCCGGGTGTATACCAAGATCGTGCGGGTATGCTTTTCGGACCTTTCTCGCCGATCTACGGTTTTGGCGCTGTGCTCATGACGCTTGCGCTCAATCGTTTCCATAAGGCGAATCTTATTCTGATCTTTTTTGTGAGTGCTGTGATTGGGGGTGCTTTCGAGTTTTTTGTGAGCTGGTTCATGGAGACGGCCTTTGGCGCGAAAGCCTGGGACTATTCCGGCACCTTTCTGTCAATTGATGGACGTACAAACGCTAAATTCATGGCGATGTGGGGATGTTTGGGTGTCATGTGGATCAAGTTTTTGTTGCCGATTCTACTTAAGACCGTGAACACGATTCCCTGGAAGGCGCGCTACACGGTTACGTCAGTATGTGCAACGCTCATGATCGTGAACGGCATCATGACGCTACAGTCGCTTGATTGTTGGTACGAGCGCCTATTAGGCAAGACTCCTGAGACTCCGATTGACGAATTCTACGCCACGGTTTTTGACAACGATTACATGCAAAATCGCTTTCAAAGCATAACGATCACCCCGGGTGATTCTTCCCGAGTTGATAGTTAAGAAGCGTTTTTGTCGCGTTATCTCCAAGGATCAGGTTCAAAGAGCGGAGGTTCTTCACAGCGATCGGAGTAAGGATCATAGCCATCATCATCTTCATGTAGGGCACGTAAATAGGGATTGGTATTTTGTTTGCGTTTGGGTTCGGTAGTTGCTGTACTTGCAGTCGAAGAGTTTGCGTTACTGGTTTTGATTGTGTCCGCGGCATTTTCTTTGTTTATACTCGGTGCGGATGCGGTTGGTCCGCCTGCTGGGCTTTCAGTGACTGTCCCAATTGAGTGCGGGTCATATGGCGTTGTCTGATATACGTAGTAATTAAGCCAGTTTGTATAGAGCAGTTGGGCATGAGCGCGCCAGTGTGTTTTGGGGAGGCGTGTAACATCATTATGAGGAAAATAGTGTTTGGGAAAGTCTACCGCCATTCCTTTTGCACGATCTCGCTGGTACTCTATGGCAAGTGTATCTCGATCATATTCAGGATGTCCAAAGACAAAGAAATGTCGCGAATCAGTGCTTTTAGCAATATAGACACCTGCCTCATCCGAGACAGCAATGACTTCAAGAGCGGGATGAGCTTCGATATCTTCGATACTTACGTCAGTGCAACGGGAGTGTGGCGCCCAGAATTCGTCATCGAAACCACGCACAAGGGGTGAGGAAGCCTTGATGACTCGATGAGAAAACACACCCGAAAGCTTATGCGGCAATGCTCGTTTGATAATCCCGTAATGGTAGTAAATACCAGCTTGTGCACCCCAGCAAATGTGAAAGGTGGAGTGTACGTTTGCCTTTGACCACTCCATAATACGTGATAGCTCATCCCAATAGTCAACGTCTTCAAAATCAAGTAGTTCAACAGGCGCACCTGTGATGATTAAGCCGTCAAAACGTTTGTCTTTAACCTTATCGAAGGTGGTGTAGAAGGTTTCAAGATGTTGGTGCGCAACGTTTTTTGCATCATGTGTTGCGGTCTGGAGTAACTCAACTTCGATTTGTAAGGGTGTGTTTGATAACTTACGCAGGATTTGAGTTTCGGTAACAATTTTGGTTGGCATAAGGTTGAGGAGCAACAAGCGAAGCGGACGGATGTCTTGATGCATTGCCCGATAAGCGGTCATAACGAAAATATTTTCGCTCTCAAGTGCTTTAGTGGCGGGAAGAGCGTCAGGTATTCTAATAGGCATGTCGCTCCGATCAAGGCAAGCGCGTTTTGTTAATAAGACATGATGCGTCGTACACCGTATATGCGTTCTGTATCCGTTACTCTCAAAAGCATTTCGTGAACATCGTGAGAAAACGAAACCTGCTATGCTTTGGGGGCTGTCGGTATGGCGAGTAGTGGATGTCGCATAGTGGTATGACCACTACTATAACAAAAGGAGTGCGAAGAGATGAGTGAGTCTATCGAAACCACCTGCGTTCAGGGCGGATACCGGCCAGGTAATGGAGAACCACGCGAGGTGCCCATCATTCAATCCACTACGTTTAAGTATGAGACTTCTGAGTTTATGGGTAAACTCTTCGACCTTGAAGCAGCAGGGTATTTCTATTCGCGTCTTCAAAATCCCACGAATGATTATGCTGCCGCAAAGATCTGCGAACTAGAAGGTGGTACAGCGGCGATGCTTACAAGTTCTGGTCAAGCAGCAAACTTTTTTGCGGTGTTTAATATTGCAGGAGTTGGTGACCATGTGGTGTCGTCTTCCGCCATTTATGGTGGGACTTATAATCTGTTTGCTCACACGATGGCGCGCATGGGTATCGAGTTCACCTTTGTAGACCCAGATTGTTCGGATGAGGAGCTTGAAGCTGCATTTCGCTCAAATACCAAGGCTGTCTTTGGCGAGACCCTTGCCAATCCAGCTTTATCGGTGCTTGATCTAGAGCGTTTTGCTTCCGCTGCGCATTCACATGGCGTGCCCTGTATTATTGATAATACGTTTCCCACACCGGTTTTATGCCGTCCGTTCGAATGGGGCGTCGATATTGTGACGCATTCGACAACGAAGTATATGGATGGTCACGGCAGTGCAGTCGGTGGATGCATTGTTGATTCCGGAAAATTTGACTGGAATGCCAATGCTGATAAGTTTCCTGGACTAACTACACCCGATGAAAGCTATCATGGCCTGATCTATACCGAACACTTTGGGCTTGAGGGTGCATTTATTACAAAGGCAACAGCGCAGCTGATGCGCGATCTCGGTGCCATTCAGGCACCGCAAAACGCTTACTATCTCAATCTTGGACTTGAAAGCTTACATCTGCGCATGGCGCGCCACTGTGAAAATGGTCTGGCTGTTGCACGCTTTTTAGCAGATGACCCTCGTATTACGTGGGTGCGCTACCCCTTGCTTATTGGAGATACTTATTATGAACGCGCACAGAAGTATTTACCGAACGGCGCTTGTGGAGTTGTGAGTTTTGGTGTTGCTGGTGGACGTGCAGCAGCCGAGGCCTTTATGAAGAGTTTAAAACTTGCGCAGATTGCAACCCATGTGGCTGATGCTCGTACTTGCGTGTTACATCCGGCGAACTCAACCCATCGTCAGATGACTGATAGTGAGCTTACTGCTGCAGGTATTTCGCCCGATCTTATTCGCCTTTCATGTGGTATTGAATCGGCAAGCGATTTAATTGCTGACCTTGATCAAGCGCTTTCTTGTGCAGTGAGTACAAAGGCTTAAGGCAGCAATCAAATGAGATATGTTGAAGATGAGGTTAGCGTTTTGCCTCATCTTCAACTTGGGTTTTCCGTTGTGTGAAAAATCTTGAATTTAAAAGATGCTTCGGGTAGCATGTATAGGTCATTATTAAAGTAATGACAGTAATTTTCGGGTTGTGGCGCAGTTTGG
>CAZXOF010000047.1:0-10451 GCA_964642255.1 uncultured Eggerthellaceae bacterium
GCGCGCCGCGAAGTACAGGTCATCAAAAGCCTGAATATCTCGGTGCATGAAGGCGAAATTGTGGCTATTGTGGGGGCGTCAGGTTCAGGAAAAACGCTTCTCGCCGATGCCATAATGGGACTTTTTGAGCCTAATGCCCTTGTGCGTGGCACCCTATGGTTTGACGGTGCGCGTCAAGATGCCGCTTCACTTGCTGCCTTGCGCGGGCGCGGAATATCGCTTGTGCCGCAGAGCATTTCGCATCTTGATCCGCTGATGAAGGCGGGCAAGCAGGTATGTGGGTGTGCGTCAAATCGTGCCGATCTGAAGCGTCGCAAACAGCGTCAGCGGGAGCTGTTTGAGCGTTACGGCTTATCGCTTGAGATAGAGAATCGCTATCCCTTTGAGCTTTCGGGCGGACAGGCGCGGCGTGTGCTTCTTATGTGCGCACTTATGGAAGAGCCGCGTTTGATTGTGGCCGACGAACCTACGCCGGGGCTTGATTTAGGTTTAGCAGTGCGCGCCATGGATGACCTGCGTACCTTTGCTGATGAGGGTGGCGGCGTGCTGCTTGTTACGCATGATATTGAGCTTGCTTTACATGTGGCCGACCGCGTGGCCGTGTTCAAGAACGGTACGGTGGTCGAGGAAACCTCGGTGGAAAATTTTGCTTCACCAGATATGCTTTCTCATCCCTTTAGTCGCAGCCTTTGGCACGCGCTACCCGAACACAATTTTGAAGCGCTGTCCCTTAGCTGCCCAAAAGAACGAGATGTTTTGCAAGAAGAATTTTTATTGGAGAAAGATGAAACAGTAAAGCGCACATTCACGCAAGACAAAACAGACGAGGTGTCAATTCGAGCCCTTGAAGCACGCGATATATGCTTTGGCTATGAGGACAAGCTGCTCATGCAGAGGCTGAATCTTGTGGTGCGACCAGGTGAAAGAGTGGCTCTCTCTGCTCTCTCGGGTGTTGGCAAAACTACACTATGCCGCATCCTTGCCGGCTATCTCAGTCCCCGGACAGGTGGGGTGTTTGTAGATGGTGAACCTCTGGAGCGCTGCGGCGTAGCCCCTGTACAGCTTATAGGCCAACATCCCGAACGTATGTTTGATCCTCGATTAACTATGAAAGCAACGCTCAAAGAAGCGGGTCCACCTCGCCTTGATATGTATGAAGCATTAGGAATCCGTACGGTATGGATGCGGCGTTATCCGCATGAGCTTTCAGGTGGTGAGCTGCAGCGCTTCTGCATTGCTCGCGCTCTTTCGGTAGACCCTCGATATCTGGTATGCGATGAGATATCAACTATGCTTGATGCGGCTACCCAGGCGCAGCTGTGGCATTTTTTGCTCGAATGGTGTGAAGATAAACAGGTAGGGCTTGTATTTGTGTCGCATTCCGAGATGCTTGTGAAGCGTATCGCGACGCGTGTTGCGAGCTTACACCGCGATGATGAGGGCATACTCCGAGTGAGCTAGCATCAAAACTTTCTTGAATAGGCAGAAGAGCTGAAAAGACAATATGAAGCAGGACTCATGATATTCTACTCATATCGTCTGTCATCGCATATACGTGCTGGGCGATAGGGCGATTGTCAAAGAAGTATCGTGCATACAGACAACTGTTCGTGCTTCCTCAATAAGAGAAGCTTTGCAGATTACTTGTGGCATTTTCAAAGATATAACACATACAGCGCACTGAATATGAACACTCATGCTTGAAGACAATGTTCGTCTAAAATTTAGGCATTCGCGTCAGTGTTATAGCGTGCGAAATACAGATTGTTGGTGCTCTGTGTATCAAGGATACGAGGTGAAAGCGCAATCTCAAACGGTATACGTCCTTCACGAACAGCTTGTTTCACAAAGACGTTTACCGCTGTTGTAAAACTCATACCAAGCTCATCAAAAAGAATATCGGCTTCGTCTTTGAGTTGTTCATCAATACGAATGGTTACGTTCATATTCGCCATAGCGCCTCCCAATTGTTCGTATGTATGTAGTGTTATTGTACTTGCGAATATATATCCGTGAACATACACCCACAGAAACGCTGTTTATTTTAAATTCACCACAAGGAGGTTTTGCTGTAGTAATCTAGCTTCTGTAAGACTTACGAAAGCACTAGGTCAGTAATACAAAAGCGCTAAGGACAAGACGCGTCTTCGATCAACCTTCAAAGCAAAACCGTGTACATAACGTTGTATACGCAGGCGAATCTAGGGTAAATCAGAAAAGTCGAATAATTCTTCAGGAGAGACACCGAGACCTTGAGCAATACGTTCAAGGGATCGTATTGTTGGGTTGCCTATGCCGTTTTCAAGACGCGTAAGAGTTGAGCGATCGCAATGAATAATGGCAGCAAACTGACGCTGAGAATAACCTTGCCGCTCTCGTAGCACGGCTATCTTGTATCCCAGCATTTGCTTGAATGTATGTGACATACCATCCGTGCCCATGTGGGTACAGCCTAGGTGAGCGCGATTGGAACGTGGCTGACTTTAACCTACCAATTTGAAAGAAGGCTCAAACAAGCTATGTTTTGCGATTTGTGTTAAGGCGACTTACTTTTTGTCGCCGCTTCGTTATAAGAAGAACAGAATATTTATTACAAGGATTGCTGGTCTTTGCATCTCGGACTGTCAACTTTTACTAATTGCCACCCTATTGCGATCAAGTGTGGACATGAGCAGCTTCTTAGTTTGCCCGCCGCGCGCTTGCGCCATAAACACCAGTTCACAGTGCTAGCAGCTCTACGGAGGCACTGTTATACTGCTAGGGTGCGGTCGAAAGGAATGGCAACAGTCATGATTGAAATACCGAGTCCCGCGATCGCTATTGTTGGGCGGCACAACTCGGGAAAAACAACCCTGATCGAAAAACTCATTTCCGAGCTTGTTTCCCGGGGTCTCGATGTTAGTAGCGTCAAACATCATACGCACAAAAAATTCAATATTGATTATCCAGGGAAGGATTCGTATCGTCATCGGGCTGCAGGTGCGTCGGAGACCGTCATAGTTGCTCCCGGACAAATTGCTCGTATTGCAACGTGTACAGAAGAAGTAGAGTGCTCTGAGATTGTACGCAGTATGCCTGGACATGATGTGGTGATTGTTGAGGGTTATCGCAAAAGCGGATTACCAACCATCGAGATCATGCGTGCAGCTAATGAAGCCGATGTTTGCGTTGCTACAGCTTTTGCTGCAGGTGCGAAGATGGGTTTGAGCATTGCAACCGATTTTACGCAGCAGGCATGTGTGAACGAAATCAGCGCAAACAAGGTAGTCGCTGTAAACAATACAGACACAGCACATGAGGATCTTACTCACAAAATGCCAACAAGTACAACCGTTGCCATTGTGACCGATATTCCACAAGCGCGCGAAGCTGCTGCTCTCTATGATATTCCAGTGTTTAACTTTGATGATATTGTTGGTTTAGCCACCTTTATTGAAGGTACCTATGTACGTCCTCGCGTAACAGTTGCCATTCAGGCGGGAGGCGAGAGTCGTCGCATGGGTCGCAGCAAGGCAACAGTGTCTTTCGCAGGTCGCCCGCTTATCTGCCGAATCGTTGAGCAACTTGCTCCTGCGGCAGATGAACTTATTATTACAACAAACGAGGTGGACAAGCTTGCCTTTCTCAAAGAGAGTTATCCTAAGCTTGACATACAACTGGTGCCAGATGTACTTGATACGCGTGGGGCATTGTCTGGTCTATACACGGCGTTTTCCGCTGCTCACAACCCCTATGTTGCAATTATTGCCTGCGATATGATTCTTGCTAGTGCTGCACTTGTGACGGCTGAGGCTATTGTTATGAACGAGCAAGGTGTTGATATTGTTGTACCCGTAAATCGGCATGGCTACGAACCTTTCCATGCGGTTTATCGACGCGACTCCTGTCTCGCTGCATCTAAAGTGGCACTTGCACAAGGGCAGCAGCGCGTGCAATCAATCTTTGGTGATCTTAAGGTTTATAAGTTCCCTCACAAACGCGTTCTTGAGGTCGTACCTTTGGGGGGTTGTTTTATTAACGCAAATACGCCTGACGAGCTAAAGCTTCTTGAAAGTGCCTTTTGTAATGAAGGGGATGGGTAAAGGGTTATGCCGAATCTTGTCTCTCTTATTGATCTTGCACAGTCGTTGCGCTCAGAACGCATTCATGTGGTAGAGCAACGGTGTTCTGCGGTGCGTCATCGCAAAGCATCGTGCCGGTTGTGTCTATCGGCTTGCATCACCGACGCCATTTCTTTGGTACACAACAAGTTGAGTATTGATCAAGACGCCTGTGTTTCGTGTGGGGCATGCGTGACCGTATGTCCAACCGAAGCGCTGGTACCACTTGAGCCTTCCGATGCAAAGCTGTATGAGTGTGCAGTAAGTGCAATGAAAGCCTGTGACGGTACGCTGGTTATTTCGTGTGCTCGTATCGCGGCGCGTCGTGAGGGTGATCCCACTAAGTTTGTTGAAGTGCCCTGTCTTGCGCGAATTGATGAGAGTATAGTGATACAGCTTGTCTCGGAAGGTTCTCACGATGTCATTTTGGTAGATGGAAACTGTGCAACGTGTAAATATCACAAGACGGCACAGGTGATTGAGGACTCAGTCGATGCAGCAAACGAACTGCTTGAAGCACTGGGTTCTACAACGCGCGTCATGCGAACATCCACCTATCCTGACTGTGTGCTCATCCATGATGCAGCACGTTTGTACGGTGCATCGCGACGTGGCTTTTTTGGAAAAGCTGGTGGGGCGGCAAAGCATGCTGCCGGTCAAACGGTTAAGCACGTGCTTGCAAATGGGGTGCCAGATGCTGTCACCGGAGTACGCGATCTGCTGAAGGTAACTGATGAGGGAACACTACCGCAATTTGAGCCGGTTCGCCATATAGCCTTGCTTGATGCAATGGCTGAATTGAATGAGCAGTGTTCTGGCGAACTATTTACACGGCGCTTCGGTAAGGTTGAGATTGATCGTTCAACATGTACCTCGTGTGCCATGTGTACGGTATTTTGCCCTACACATGCTTTGGTGAAATCGAGTGACGAACCAAGCGAGCAGGGAGGTGTTGTGCTCGAGTTCTCGGCGATGTTGTGCGTACAGTGTGGTTTATGCAGCGATGTGTGCCTACCGCAATGCCTTGAAGTATCTCCATCTGTGCCTGCTGCCGATCTGTTCAATTTTGAACCGCGCATTTTCGATCTTCCTCGCCCAGTACGGGGTAAGAGTCGCTTTGCGTGTCGTTAGCACATTACTCTATACGCAGGCTATTTATATAATTCATTAAGCTAAACACACTATTTCAGAACCGCTGTAGACATTGATAAAATTTAATGTGTAGCACTTTAGCACTTTAGTGTGCTATACTACCCAGCACTTTAGCACGTTGGAGCGCTCGTGTGTCTAGTACAGAGGCAATGAAGTGGTGTTCTGTCGCGTTAAGGTGTGAAGCAATGAGGCAAAACTGTGCTGGAACAAAGGCTTCTTGCCCATAAGGTAAATGCTATTTTAAGGAGGAATAACCGCAATGAAAAACAGATGTAAGACGTTTGCTATTGCTGGTGCGACACTTGCGCTTTCTGCCACCATGTTGGCCGGCTGTTCAACTGCGACAAGTGACACTGATGCCACTACAACATCTGATGACGGATACACGCTGGTAGTTGGCTTTGATCAAAGCTATCCACCCTACGGTTTCATTGGTGATGATGGTGAATACACGGGCTTCGATCTCGACCTTGCCGCTGAAGTTGCTGCGCGTAATGGTTGGGACTTTGAGGCAGTCCCCATTGACTGGGATGCAAAGGATGCCGAGCTTAATAGTGGAACTATCACCTGTATTTGGAATGGTTTTACCCTAGAGGGACGCGAAGGTAGCTATGCGTTTTCTGACCCCTATATGCTCAATGAGCAGGTAATTGTTGTGCGAGCTGACAGTGACATACTTGATGAGGATGATCTAGCGGGCGCAACGGTGATTACGCAAGTAGACTCTGCTGCTCTTGACGTACTTGAAGGAGATCAGGCTGATTTGGCCGAAACGTTTGCTTCACTTGAAACAATAGGTGATTACAACACGGCATTTATGAACCTTGAGGCTGGTATTGTCGATGCGGTTGCTTGCGACTTATCGATTGCTGAATATCAGATGGCGGCAAATCCCGGTGCTTATACCATTATCGTAACGCTTTCAAGCGAGCACTATGCCGTTGGTTTTGCGCTTGGCGATGAGGAATACGCACAGATCGTAACGGATACCCTCATTGAGATGTATGAGGACGGCACAATTGCTGAACTGTGCGAGAAATACGCCGACTACGGTCTATCAATTGACAATTGGATCTTAGGTGTCGAGGACAAAACGGATGCTGATGCCGCATAAAAATGGCCACTAGGACACCTTAAACTAGAGGTAGAGGCAAGTGTATGGATGTATTAGCATGGCTTGATGGCATGCTCAATGGGATGACCTTTCAGACGATGATGAGCCTTCTTGGGTCAGGGCTCATCACGTCACTTCAAATCTTTTGCGTCACCCTTATAGGTGCTTTGCCGCTTGGTATTGTGGTTGCGCTGTGCCGCATGAGTTCATGTAAGCCGCTTTCACTGCTTGCTCGTTTCTATATTTCGATCATGCGCGGCACACCACTGATGTTGCAGCTTATGGCTATTATGTTTGGGCCTTATTACCTATTTGGCTTACAAGTTGGTTCGAATTGGCGTCTGACGGCATGTTTCATTGGCTTTATTATCAACTACGCAGCCTATTTTGCTGAGATTTATCGTAGTGGCATTCAGTCAATTCTGCGTGGACAATACGAAGCAGCCGAGGTTTTGGGTTATACCAAAACGCAAACCTTCTTCAAGATCGTGTTACCGCAGGTTGTAAAGCGCATTGTTCCTGCTATGGGTAACGAAATCATTACGCTTGTTAAAGACACCTCACTAGCATTTTGTATTGGTGTTGCCGAAATGTTTACACGTGCTCAAGCGGTTGCTGCATCACAGGTAAGCATGCTGCCTTTCTTTATGGCAGCACTGATATATTGGGTATTCACTTTGGTTATCGAGGTAATCCTCAACCGTGTTGAGAAAAAGTTGAGCTACTACCATGACTAACGAATCTCTTACACACAGTGCCACACCGCTTCTGTGCATCAAACACGCTCAAAAAAGTTTTAATGCAGTTGCGGTATTGAAAGACATTTCGCTCGCAGTGCATTTTGGGGAAGTTGTTGCTATCATAGGGCCATCAGGAGGCGGAAAGTCAACGCTTTTACGTTGTGCAACACTGCTTGAGCGTCTTGATGGCGGATCGCTTGCCTATGGAGATTTAGAGCTTGCGTGCGACGAGGAAGGACAAGCGGTATATGCAAGCCGTGATGTTGTGCGTCGGGCGAAAAAGCGCTTTGGATTGGTGTTTCAAAACTTCAACCTGTTTCCTCATTATACGGTATTGAAAAATATTATGGATGCACCCATGAGCGTGCAGAAGATTCCATGCGATGAAGCAGAAGGGCGTGCACGCGAGCTCCTTGCCAAGATGGGTCTATCGGGTAAGGAGGCGGCAGTTCCCTGCGAACTTTCTGGAGGTCAACAGCAGCGTGTTGCTATTGCCCGTGCTTTGGCAATGAATCCCGATATTTTGTTTTTTGATGAACCAACCAGTGCTCTTGACCCTGAACTAACGAGAGATGTGCTCAAAGTGATTCGCGATTTAGCTGCTGAGCGTATGACTATGGTAATCGTCACGCATGAAATATTATTTGCTCGCGATGTGGCTGATCGCATTGTGTTTATGGATGGAGGCTGTGTGGTCGAAGAAGGTGTGGCTGCTGACGTTATAGATCATCCGTGCCATGAGCGTACCCGCGCGTTTCTTGCACAGTATGAGACAACAAGGTAAGAGATAGTGTAGTGCGTTGGCGAAGCATAGTTTCGTCTCAAGAGTTTCAAAGCCTTAACGCAGTTGAGCGCGTCGTTCGCGCCAATCAGGCAAGACAGTATCCATAAGCGCTTTGAATGCAGGTCCGTGGCCTCGTTCGCGCAAATGACAGAGTTCGTGAACTACAACGTATTCAAGACATTCGAGCGGATAGAGTGCAAGTCGCACGTTGATGCAGATACGCCCTGTTGCTGGTTGACAACTACCCCAGCGACTTTTCATATTGCGATAGACAAGCGTTTGTACGTGAACCCCTAAAACCGGTTCCCATTGCTGCACAAAAAGCGGAACGCATGAAGCAACCAGTGCCTTCCATTGAGCAAGGTCTTCTTGTGATGCATGTTCCGCACGTGCTGCGGGTGAGGTGAGAATTTCTGCGCGTTTTAGATCAATCCAAGGTCGCTTTTCTTGTATGAAGTCCTTAAGTGCATTGAGTGGTGTGTGAGGTGGGGTAGTGATTTCAATATGTCCGTCAGGGGGTTTGATATACAGCGTACTGGTACGTACGTATTTATAGCGACATATGATCGCTAAACCGTCAATCTCCAACTCTTTAATAGCAAGAACAGTTTGTTTTGGTGTAGCGCGGCGTCTGCGTGTATGAGTACAGGTGCGCGTCTGTGTGGACGCATGGGCACAAGCGCGCACAGAGGCAGGGGTGCAGGTAGCCATATCAGTGCACGTATGATCGAGCATGACTTTAGTGTTCCTTTTTTGCTGTGGTGGCAAGGGCGTATGCCTCGTTGCGGCTAAGAGAAAATTCATCCATCAATTCATACGTAATGTCTTTTGTGCGCATCTGTGTTGCGGCAAGTTCAGATGCACGCTGAACTGCTAAAGTATAATATTTGCTGTGAGCTTCTTCGGCTTCGCATAAAGACGGTTCGTCAATGACAATGACAATTTCGCCCTTTATGCCTACTGTTTTCTCTCGCTGTGCAAAATGTGTTGCAATATCAGTACTAAGACAGCGTACTACTTCTTCATGCAGCTTAGTAAGTTCACGACATACAGATACGATGCGTGTAGGATAGGTCGCAGCTATTACGGTAAGCGCAGAAACAAGACGTTTGGGGCTTTCATAAAATATAAGGGCAGCATGAAGCGGGCGTAAGTGTTCAAGCAGTGTGCGACGTTCTGCATCCTTGCGCGGAAAAAACCCCCCAAAGTAATAACAAGAACACCGTGTCCCGCTAGCAACATAAGCTGTTACCGCTGCTGAAGGACCAGGAAGTACATCAATGTGCACGCCTGCTTTTCGTGCCAGTGATACTATTTGCAAACCAGGGTCGGATACACCAGGCATTCCTGCATCGGTACAATATGCAATGGTTTTGCCTGCTGCAGCTTGGTCTATAAAGTCGGCCGCCCGTTTGCGCAGCGCAGCTTCATCAAGGCGGACAAGAGAAGCTTGAATACCAAGTGCGCTAAGCAGTTTTTTTGTGACGCGTGTGTCTTCGGCGCACACAATATCGGCGCTTTGTAAAGCATTAACGGTGCGTTGAGTGATGTCGCCAAGATTACCAATAGGCGTGGGGCACACAATGATTTTTCCAGATGTTTGCGTCATGGGCTGCATTATAGTCTTTCAAAGCAAGACATCGTTTGCATGCTGGTGGGTTCTACTTTGCATATGTTAGGCTCATGTGTCATTCAAGCGGCTTCTGCGGAAAGGTTTAATTCTCGACATTTCGATGAGCGTCGGTTGTTATGATGGATACAGGAATTGCCTGAACGTCAAAGTAAGGAGAAGCTATGGGTATCAAAGCTGCAGAGGCTCTCGACATCTCGCGAGACAATTTGAAGTCTTATCTCCATGCGAACCATTCGGTGTATATGGAGATAGGGAATGAGACTTACTACCTCACGGATGTGAATGACAGCTATTGGCGGGTTCAGCGAACCGATACCCTAAACGACAAAGGTCACTATCTTGATGCAAGTGAGCTTGTTCCAACGCTTGCGGAATTTTTACATCTGCCGTTCAAAGAGGGAAAATCAATAGACGATCTATTTGAAGAGGCAAGCTTTTACGCCTCTGTTAAAGAAGGATAAGCTTTCTTATTTAGAGTAATGTGCGGTGCTCTGGCGCAATGTGGTCGGAGCGCCGCACTGCATTTAGAACTCGAGTGCTTTATCGCAGCACTGTGTTATGATAAATGTTTGATTTCGCATGCGTTATACACACCCTTCCCCTCTTATTGAAAGGATTGTGCCGTGAGTGCAGGTTTGTCGTACGTTACAACGAGACCGCGCAGCCGTTCAATTGCCTATGTAGGGCTTACCATTGCTGTTATGGCGGTTTCGGCATGGGTAACCATTCCTATAGGACCAGTACCATTTACACTGCAAATGTTTGCGCTGGCATTTGCAATTTTGGTGCTTACGCCAAAGGAGTGTCTTGCTGCCATTATGTGCTATCTGCTGATTGGTGCAATTGGAGTGCCGGTGTTTGCTGGTATGCGGGGTGGTATTGGCATTCTTGCCGGAGCAACAGGTGGCTTTTTATGGGGCTATGTGTG
>CAZXOF010000048.1:0-10303 GCA_964642255.1 uncultured Eggerthellaceae bacterium
TTTCCCGCATCGAGAAAATGAATGCGTCTGGTGAAAAGAACGTCATCAAGACCTGGTCGCGTGCAAGCACCATCTTTCCTGATATGGTAGGTCATACCATCGCTGTGCACGATGGTCGTAAACACGTTCCGGTCTACATTACTGAATCCATGGTCGGCCACAAGCTCGGGGAATTTGCGCCTACGCGTACCTTCCGTGGGCACTCTGCCGACAAGGGCAAACGATAAGAAGGGGTGACAATGGAAGCTAGGGCAATTGCGCGTTATATTCGTATGTCGCCTCGCAAGGCTCGCGTTGTAGTTGATCTTGTTCGTGGAAAGTCGGTAGAGCAAGCACGCGATATTTTGCGCTTTACAAATCGTGCTGCGGCAGAAACGGTTGAAAAGGTACTTAACTCGGCGGTTGCGAATGCAGAAAGCCAGCATCAGATGCGAGCTAATCAACTTGTTGTTAAGACGGCTTATGTTAACGAAGGACCAACGCTTAAGCGCATCCGTCCACGTGCGAAGGGCTCTGCCTCGCGCATCCGCAAGCGTACGAGCCACATTACAATCGTCGTCGCACCGCGAGAGGAGGCGTAAAGCTCATGGGTCAAAAAGTGAGTCCCACCGGATTCCGCATTGGGGTTATCGAAGAGTGGCGTAGTCGTTGGTATGCTGATAAAAATTACGCTCAGAACCTAGAAAATGATCTTGCCATTAGGCAGTTTATTGAGAAGCATCTGGCTCGTGCTGCTGTCTCCAGAGTTGAGATTGAGCGTGCGGGCGATAAAATCAAGGTCATGATTACCACGGCACGTCCTGGAGTTGTGATTGGTAAAAAGGGTACCGAAATTGATTCATTGCGTAAGCGTCTTGAAAAAATAGCAAACGGTACCATCTCAATTGAAGTTATTGAAGTCAGGCGTCCCGAACTTGATGCCGTGCTTATTGCGCAGTCCGTTGCTGAACAGCTTGAAGGTCGTGTAGCCTTTCGTCGTGCCATGCGCAAGGCTGTTCAATCTGCTCGTAAAAGTGGAGCGCAGGGTATTCGAATTCAGTGCTCTGGACGTCTTGGCGGTGCGGAGATGAGCCGTCGTGAATGGTATCGCGAAGGTCGTGTGCCGTTGCATACGCTGCGTGCGAAGATCGACTATGGATTCTCGACAGCTGCAACAACAATGGGTTCTATTGGTGTGCAGGTATGGGTGTATCACGGCGAAGTGCTTCCTGGTCAAAAGGCGCCTCAACCGGCGCTTGAAGGTAGCTCTCGTCCGAATCGCTCCCGTCGCAGCGATCGCAACGAGAGGGGGGTAAAGTAAATGCTGATTCCCAAACGCGTAAAGCACCGTAAGGTTCAGCGTGGTTCAATGAAAGGCAAGGCCAAAGGCGGCACCAAGCTCAATAATGGTAGCTACGGCATTCGCGCTCTTGAGGCTGCTTGGATTACTAATCGTCAGATTGAGGCAGCTCGTGTTGCAATGACACGTCACATGAAGCGCGGGGGTAAGGTATGGATCACTATCTTTCCCGACAAGCCGGTAACACAAAAACCTGCTGAGACTCGTATGGGTTCAGGTAAGGGAAACCCGGAAAAGTGGGTTGCAGTTGTTAAGCCCGGTCGCATTATGTTTGAGATTGATGGTGTTGATGAAGTAGTTGCAAAAGAGGCACTTCGTCTTGCAATCAATAAATTGCCCATCAAGTGCAAGATCGTAACGCGCGAAACTGAAGAGCAGGAGTAGACAATGAAATCATCAGAGATCCGCGAACTGTCTGCTGCCGATCTGGATGCAAAGCTCAAAGAGGCGCGCGCGGAATTATTCAATTTGCGTTTCCAGATGGCGACCAGCCAGCTTGATAATACAGCACGTGTGAAGCAGGTCAAAAAGGATGTAGCTCGTATTTTGACCGAGATGCGTGCGCGTGAACTGAGCGCTTAGCGAGAAGGAGTAGGACAGCATGAGCGAACAACGTAATTCCCGCAAGGTGCGTCAGGGCGTGGTTGTAAGTGCGGCTAACAGCAAGACAGCAGTTATTGAGATTGAGGAACACAAGCCGCATCCGGTTTATAAGAAGATGATATCTTCAACGAAGAAATTTCATGCCCACGACGAAAACAACGAGTGCGGTATTGGAGACACCGTACTTATCATGGAGACCCGTCCGCTTTCTAAGTTGAAGCGCTGGCGAGTTGTCAAGATTGTCGAGAAGGCCAAATAGCGGGCACGACAGAGTATCGAAGGTAGGTTGAAGTAATGATTCAGGTGCAAACCATGCTCGCGGTGGCTGATAACTCGGGCGCCCGCAAGGTACAATGCATCAAGGTTCTCGGTGGCCCGAAACGCCGTTATACAGGCCTTGGTGATGTAATTATCTGTAGCGTTAAAGAAGCTATGCCTAATGGCGGCGTAAAAAAGGGCGAGGTCGTTCGCTGTGTCGTTGTACGAGTTAAAAAGGAAGTTCGGCGTGCCGATGGCTCTTATATTCGGTTCGATCAAAACGCCTGCGTCTTAATTGACCAGACAGGTGCTCCTCGTGGAACGCGCATTTTTGGGCCAGTTGCTCGCGAGCTGCGCGACAAGCGCTATATGAAGATTGTTTCATTGGCTCCGGAAACGCTGTAAGGAGGTGTGCGCTATGACGAAACTGCATGTTAAAAAAGGTGACAAGGTACGCATTCTTGCAGGCAAGGACAAGGGCAAAGAAGGCGTTATTATTCGCTCATTTCCCGCGCGAGGGCGTGTGACGGTCGAAAAAGTCAACATGATCAAAAAAGCCATGCGTCCAACACAGCAAAATCCCCAGGGAGGAATTACCACCATTGAGGCACCGATTCACGTGTCAAACGTAATGCTTGTTTGTTCGAAGTGCAACAAGCCAACACGTGTAGGCCGTGAGCTTCGTGATGGTAAAAAGCTTCGTATTTGCAAAAAGTGTGGAGCAGTTATTGAGTAGTTTGTCTTTTGACGGGCTATTCTGTCAACACGCGTAAGGTCTTGGTAGCGCCCGTGAGTTGTTTTTCGGATTCTACTAAAACGCTCAGGGTATCTCGCCGTCACGCGAGAGGGCAATAAGGCCGACTTGGTTGTACTATGACCCTCGTATATAGTGCGAGGGACGCAGGGTCGGAAATCCTGCGTTCAAATCATCGGAAGGAGATAAGAGCACATGGTTGCTCCACGTTTGAAGGAAAAGTACTGGGCAGAAATTGTTCCGGCGCTTGCTAAGGAACTTGATATCAAAAATATCAACCAAGTTCCCAGGCTTGAAAAAATTGTTGTTAATATGGGCGTTGGTGGTGCTGCGTCGGATTCAAAGCTCCTTGATGGAGCAATGAATGATCTGCGTGTTATTACGGGTCAGCAGCCCTGTGTAACTCGGGCTAAGAAGTCTATTGCTGGATTTCACATTCGTGAAGGTCAACCAATTGGTTGTAAAGTAACGCTGCGAGGCGATCGCATGTGGGAGTTTTTAGATCGCCTGCTTGCAACAGCGCTGCCACGTGTGCGTGACTTTCGGGGTATTTCCAAGAAAAGTTTTGATGGGCGCGGCAATTATTCGCTTGGCGTAACCGAACAGCTCATCTTCCCCGAAGTTGACTATGACAAAATTGATCGTTCTCGAGGTATGGATATCACGGTTGTTACAACCGCTGAAGATAATGAGACAGCATATACGCTGCTTACTCATCTCGGCTTCCCCTTCCGTGATGAATAAAACTGCGTCGTCGAACACATGATTCGCTTAAGGAAAGAAGGAATGCATGGCTAAAAAATCGATGATCGCCAAGGCAAAGCGCGAGCCTAAGTTTTCGACGCGCCAGCATAATCGCTGCATGCGTTGTGGGCGTCCGCGCGGTTACTATCGTAAGTTCGGGCTGTGTCGTATTTGTCTGCGCGAACTTGCTAGTAAAGGCGAACTACCCGGCGTCACCAAGGCTTCCTGGTAGGAAAGTCACGTCCGCTCGGGTGTGTCCCGGTTGAAGCGAAGGCGCTATGGGCGCCGACGAACCAAACCGAGTGACTCATCATGAACTAAAGGAGAACTTCATGAGCATGACCGATCCTATTGCAGATATGCTTACGCGTGTGCGTAATGCGAATTCTGCTGGCAAGGCGACAGTAAGTATGACGTAAAGAAAAAAACTAGTTGAGATCGCCCGTATCATGGCTGAAGAAGGCTATATTGCGGGTTATGAGCTTGTTGAGGGTGAACCTCGTGCAACGCTTGAGATCACTATGAAATATGGTCCAAAAAAGGCAAAGACAATTCGTGGTATTAGGCGTATTTCTAAACCTGGCCTGCGTATCTATGCAGGTAAGGATGAGCTGCCGCGTGTGTTGGGTGGCCTTGGTACTGCGATTATCTCTACAAGCAGTGGCGTTATGACTGATCGTGATGCACGACGCAAGGGTATTGGCGGCGAAGTTGTCGCCTATATCTGGTAGGAACAGGGAGGGGAGAGAACATGTCTCGTATTGGCAAGATGCCCATCGCCGTTCCCACCGGTGTCGATGTGACAATTAACGGCACAACTGTAACGGTTAAAGGCCCAAAAGGCGAACTTTCGCGCACGCTGCCTGACATCATGATTATTCGTCAAGAGGGCAGCGATATTCTTGTTGAACGCCCTGATGATTCGCGTGAGGCCAAAAGCTTCCATGGCCTTACTCGAACCCTTATCAGCAATATGGTTGAGGGAGTGACTACGGGCTTTTCAAAAAAGCTTGAACTGGTAGGCGTAGGGTACCGTGCTGCACTCAAAGGCTCAGACCTTGAAATACAGCTAGGGTATTCACATCCAGTGCACGTGAAGTGTCCTGAAGGTATCGTGTTTGAAGTACCCAGCCAAACTGAAATCATCGTACGGGGCATCAATAAAGAACAAGTTGGTCAAACAGCTGCCAATATTCGCTCATGGCGCAAGCCCGAACCTTATAAGGGCAAAGGTATTCGCTATGAAGGTGAGCGTGTGCGTCGCAAGCTTGGCAAGGCTGCAAAGTCGGATTAGCAGGCGAGCGAAGGTAAGAAGGGACAATCATGAATAAGCTTCAGCTTAAAAAGAAACAAGCCCGGTTGCGCCGCCGTCATCGTCGCGTTCGCGGTAAGATCTCTGGAACAGCTGCTCGTCCGCGTCTGTGTGTAACGCGCAGTAATGCCAATCTATATGTTCAGTTTGTTGACGATGTTAACCACACCACAATCCTTGGTGTTTCCACGCTTGGTGCAGATTTCAAGGCAACAGGCAAAAGTGGTGCCAATGTTGAGGGCGCAACTGCTTTTGGAGAGATTGTTGGTAAAAAAGCATGTGAGCAAGGCATGACAGAAGTGGTATTTGATCGCGGCGGACATCTGTATCATGGGCGTGTCAAGGCTTTGGCCGAGGCTGCGCGAAGCGCCGGTCTGAAATTCTAGAAGGGGTAGGTTGCCATATGGCTCGCAAACAACAGCAGGAAAATCAGACCGTTCCCGAGCTTCAGGAGCGCGTCGTTTACATCAATCGTGTATCTAAAGTTGTCAAAGGTGGTCGTCGCTTCGCGCTGACTGCGCTTGTCGTTGTTGGTGATGGTAATGGTCACGTTGGTATTGGCATGGGTAAGTCTCAAGAAGTGCCGATTGCTATTCGCAAAGGCGTTGAGGATGCGAAAAAGAACATGTTTACCGTTTCTTTAACTCCTGAAAAAACGCTTCCGTATGAAACCATTGGTGAATATGGGGCTGGTCGCGTGCTTATGAAGCCTGCTTTGCCCGGAACCGGTGTTATTGCAGGTGGCCCGGTGCGTGCAATTATGGAACTTGCCGGCGTAACCGATGTGCTGACCAAGTCACTTGGCACTAGCAATGCTATGAATATTGTTAAAGCTGCCGCCGAGGGGCTTAAAAATATGCAGACTCCGACCGAGGTTGCTGAGCGTCGTGGAGTTTCGGTTGGTAAGATCTTTGGCAGGAAGGATCAAGACTAATGACTGAGGTTCAAAAGACGCTTCGCTTGACGCAGGTCAAAAGCGCTATTGGGCATCCTGACTATCAGGAAAAAACCCTGCGCTCATTGGGACTTGGTCGCATTGGTAAAACACACGATATTGTCGACAATGAGTCAGTGCGCGGCATGATTGCTGCTGTGAAACATCTCATCACCGTAGAAAGCATCTAACTATTTCCGATAGGCTTTTATAGATGATGGGATGTGTAGCTTATGCTGGGAATGTTTGAGGAACGTATTTTCTTGCAGCGCATTCATGTTGCAGCAAAGAGAGTAGCACACAGATGTGTAGAGTTACTTTCATAGGGAGTTAGTTGACGGCGAGCTGTCAACGCGGATGTGCGATTTTAAGGAGCATCCGATTGCGACAAGGAGATTAGAAAGACTATGGAATTAAAAGATCTAAAGCCGGCTATAGGTTCACGCAAGGATCGCAAGCGTGTTGGTCGTGGTAGTAGCTCAGGCTATGGTAAAACCGCCGGTCGTGGTATGAACGGCCAAAAATCTCGTGCGGGCGGTGGTAAGCGGGCAGGCTTCGAGGGTGGTCAAACACCTCTTGCTCGTCGGCTTCCGAAGCTTCCTGGATTTAGAAATGTTAATCGAGTTGAATATGTACCGGTTAATGTATCTCGTCTTGAGGAAAAGTTTGAGGTGGGTGAGCTTGTTACCGGAGAGACTCTGAAAGAAAAAGGTATTATCAAGTATGCCGACGCACTGGTCAAAATATTGGGAGATGGCCAGATCACTAAGGCACTGACAGTCAAGGTCGATAAAGTCTCTGTCTCTGCACGGAAAAAGATTGAGGCTGCCGGAGGAAAGGTTGAAGAGCCTTGTTAAGCTCTGTCATCGACGCATTTAAGGTTGCTGAACTTCGTAAGAAGATTCTGTTTACTCTTTTAATCTTGGCACTATATCGTTTTGGTGCCTATATACCAGTTCCGGGTATTCCGTTTAATGAGTTTGCTTCGGCCTTCCAAACAGAAGCAAGCGGTGGAGCAGTGCTCATGCTCGATTTGTTTACCGGTGGTGCGCTTGCGAATTTCTCGGTGTTTTCACTTGGTATTATGCCCTACATCACTGCATCGATCATCATGCAGCTTATGCAAGGAGTTATCCCGGTTGTGGGTCGATGGGCGCGCGAAGGTGAAACTGGGCGGCGAAAGATCACGCAAACAACGCGCTATCTAACGCTGGGGCTTGCCCTTATTAACGCTATCGGGTATTTGATGCTATTCAAGTCCGATGCCTATGGTGTTGTCTTTAGTAGTGATGTTCCAGAAATTATGACCGATATCTTGGTCGTATTTACCTTACTTGTTGGTACTGCTTTCATTATGTGGATGGGTGAACTGATTACGCAGCGTGGTGTAGGCAACGGCATGTCGCTCATCATCTTTGTGAGTATTGTTTCTCGAGTTCCTTCGGCTATTTTCTCGTCAATCAATTACTCCGATGACTTTGGCATGGGTGTAGCCACTACCATATTAATCATTGCCATTGTTCTTGCTTGTATCCCGCTTATCATCTATGTTGAGCGAGCACAGCGACGTATCCCGGTGAATTATGCAAAACGTATACAGGGGCGCCGTATGATGGGTGGGCAGTCAACCTATATTCCCTTGAAAGTCAATGCAGCAGGTGTTATTCCTATCATTTTTGCGAGCTGCATCATTTACTTTCCGGCACAACTCGCAGCAATTTTTAATGTTGATTGGTTGACTACGTTTGCAGATGCAATTTCTACAGGTTGGATTAACTGGGTTCTCACAGTATTTCTTATCGTATTTTTTGCATATTTCTACACGTCGATGGTGTTTAACCCCGAAGAGACAGCTGATAATCTACGTAAACAGGGCGGTTTTATTCCTGGTGTGCGACCCGGTTCAGCAACTGTGCACTACATCAAAAATGTTATCAACCGTGTAACGCTGCCAGGAGGTTTGTTCATTGCGATTATTGCGGTGGTACCTGCTATCATCGTGTATTTTGTTGGATCGGCCACTGGTACCGGAACACTTATTCAGGCATTTAGTGGTACTTCTATTCTCATCATGATCAGCGTTGCTCTTGATACCATGGGTAAGGTTGAATCACAGTTGAAAATGCATAACTATGACGGCTTTTTCAAATAAGTATGTGTACGGGTGCTACAACGTTGATATAAGTGTAACAAGATATCTGCTAACGTGTTAAAGATTTGTGTGTTTGTTTATTCTCTACAAAACCTTGGTGTGAATGCATCAGGGTTTTGTGATATTAGGAACCACTTTGCGCAGAAAATCTTATCAGTTCTGTGCTTACAAGATACCACTCTTTTACAATGCGCTGTAGTTCTTTTGAAGCGCGTGCTAGGGCGTAGTCTGTAAGGGGCGTTTGTTACAATACCGCCCGTGACAATTCCGTCGCTTTTTGGTCTGAAAGGACTTCCCGTCATGAACATCGTTCTTCTGGGTTCACCTGGTGCTGGTAAGGGCACGCAAGCCCGCAAGCTTGTTGAGGCATTCGGCGTACCGCATATTTCGACGGGTGACATGCTTCGCGTTGCAGTGAGCGAAAATACTTCGCTTGGAAAAAGGGCAAAGTCATATATGGATACTGGTGACCTTGTTCCTGATGAAGTGATCATTAGTTTGGTAACGGAGCGCCTGCAAGATCCCGATACCATAGATGGTTTTGTTTTAGATGGCTTTCCTCGTACTTCGGCTCAGGCTGTTGCACTTGATGCAGAATTATCCAAGCTTGGTCGGCAGCTTGATGCGGCGCTGTTGATTGACGTGGCAATCGAAGTTATTGTTAAGCGTTTGAGTTCACGGAGAACTTGTAAGGAATGCGGATACATTGGATCTAATGCTGATGAGGTATGTCAAAAATGCAGTGGGGTAATGTATCAGCGTGACGATGATAGTGAAGACACAGTGCGCAATCGCCTTGCAGTATATGAGCAATCCACATCACTGCTTGTTGATTATTATCGCGGCTGCAATTTGCTGTCAGTTATTGATGGAGATCGCGATCCTCAACTTGTCTATGCCGACATAATGCAGGTACTTGATGTGTAGTTTGTTTGCGGATATTGTTGTATGAATTCTGTCCTACATCCAACCCTTTCTATTGTGGTGCCTTGTTTCAACGAGCAAGAGAGTTTGCCGCTTTTTGCCAATGAACTTGCTCAAGCAATAGAGGACATGGCTCAATGCTACAAAGATTTTTCAGCCGAGCTTATTCTTGTTGACGATGGCTCCTCTGATCAAACCGTATCGGTAATGCAAAGCCTTGCACAAAGTCAAGATGTATTTTATCGAGTACGTTGGTTTGCACTGTCTCGCAATTTTGGTAAAGAATCTGCCTTGTATGCAGGTCTTACGCAGGCGCACGGTAGCTATGTAACAACCATGGACGCTGATTTACAAGACCCTCCGGCACTACTTGCTCGCATGTATGAGCGGCTTGTGTCGGGGGAGTGCGATAGTATAGCAACACGCCGTGTTGATCGAGCGGGAGAACCGCCTGTGCGATCTTTTTGTGCCCGTCTGTTTTATCGTGTCATCAATTGCATGTCAGATATTGACGTGGTGGAAGGGGCACGCGATTTTCGCATGATGACGCGACCAATGGTAGATGCTGTGCTTTCAATGGCAGAACGTAATCGTTTTACCAAGGGAATCTATGGCTGGGTTGGTTTTCGAACCGAGTGGATTGCTTATGAAAATGTAAATCGTGCGGCGGGGCAGACAAAGTGGAGCTTTTCTCGTCTTGCTGCCTATGCACTTGATGGTATTACAGCCTTTTCAACAGTACCGTTAGCCTTTGCTTCAGTTGTAGGTATGTTGCTATGCTGTGGGGCTCTTATCTTTGCGGCTTTCGTGTTTGTACGAGCTGTGTTATTTGGTGATCCGGTTGAAGGTTGGCCATCTTTGATGGTGGTCATTTTGCTCATAGGTGGTGTACAGCTGCTCTGTTTAGGGGTTATAGGTAACTATCTCGCAAAAACTTATCTAGAGACTAAGAGACGCCCCATTTATCTTGTGCGTGCACAGGGCGATAGCTTAGATGGTCAGGAAGTTGCTGAGAAGGATTGCTAAGAATCATTCCACCCTGCACCAAAAGTTATAGGTAAGACGAAGTGAGACAGAGTCATTTCTTTACATGAGGAATAGTAAATATGTGGTTACAGTAAGGTAATAATGTCATGCAGTAGTTCATGGGTAATCCCTGATACTCATTGTAGTGAACGATGGCATAAAAAAGCTAAAGTAATGATTTGCAGGGGAGATAAGAGACATAAGAACGTGACCATATGCAGGTGCTTTGCATGATGGTTGTTTACCTTTGCTATAAT
>CAZXOF010000049.1:0-9998 GCA_964642255.1 uncultured Eggerthellaceae bacterium
AAGATACAGTCGGCAAAATCAAAAGTTGTTGATCGGTAAAGAGCGAGCGCTTCGCGCATGGCAGGCAGATGTTCGCAGTCGACTTCGTCCAGTACGGCAAGCAAAGCGTTTGCGATCTCGTCTCGAGAGAATCCGTATACCGAACCGCCGAGGACATACACGCACTCAGCAAGAAACTCCGGTGCTGTACAAGCACCTTTCTCGATTGTTGTAGCCACGGCCTTGGCCTGGGCGGAAATATCCGCAAGCAGGTATCTGAGGATGCAGTTGGCATCAAGCAAGGTTCGCATGCTTGGCCTCCAAGTCACGATGGTAGGCGGCTCTTTCCTGTTCGCGCGTAGCGACAGGTCTTTTGCCGGCGAGCATCCCGAGAGCCTTTGGTTTTGTTGGGGTAGCTGGAGGAACCGGAACAATCATAGCGAGCGGCACGCCTCGCACAGTTACGGTATATTCCGCACCTGTCTCGTGAACGCTTTTCACCAAAGACGACAAGCCAGCTTTCGCCTCACTGAGAGCAACCGTAGCAGCCATGGCACCCCTTCCTCGGTTCTTAGCCTACACGTCGATTCTACTACGTTTCATTACGAATTTGACCAACTAACTAGTCAGATGGTCAAAAGATACCCCTATTTCGTGGGGAAGTCAGTTAATTTTCTTTATGTAGCCTAAGTCTTGGAATGTTCTTCTGATTTTCTTTGTGTGCTCACGGTAATAATCGTAATCTTGCACAGCCACACCAAAGAACAAGGTGTGCACAATAACGCTTTCAGTGATATGTGCGGTTGCGCTTATGAGGTGACGGTCACACTCAATGTTCGAAGTAAATAATTTGACGGCATCAAAAGCTTCGAATTTTTTATTCCCATATTGTGAGATGAGTATTATGCGAGCCCCAAGATTACTTGCCATTTGTAAGACACGATAGGTATCATTTGATCTTCCTAACGTGGATAGGCAAAGTAAAACGTCATCAGCTTTTGTGTTTATAAGTGATTCAAGAAATAGATGCAGGTTTTTGTTATACATCACGGTTAGACCAAGTCGAGTTAATTCAAACTGAGCCTGTTCTGCCAAAAAGGATGTAGCTCCCAGACCGTATATATAAACAGTACGATTATGTTGTGCAGCGTCTCGCAAATAGAAAATTGCTTGAGCCAAGGCATCAACATCGAGGATATATTGAGTATCCCTTATAGACTCAATTGCAAACGAAGTGACTTTATCAAAAATATCTTTACAAGTGTCGTTAGCATTGATGTTGGTAGCACCAGTGGTAATGTCTGTTGTTACGAGTGCAGCAGAAAGCTGGATTTTAAAGTCGGTATAACCCTCGGTGCCGATACGACGTGCAAATCGAACAACAGAAGCAACACTCGTGGAACTTGCAGATGCAAGTTCCTTAACAGACAATCGAGGAATTTGCTCCAAGTTCTCTAAGACATAGTGTGCGACATTTGCCTCTGCGGCAGGAAGATATAGCAGGTTTTCTCGTATTCGTTCAATAAGGGTATTGCTCACAGCATTGCTCCTTATGAATTGAGAATATTAATTAATGAAATAATTTTAGCTGTAAACCTACTGGTTTAAGCAGAAGTTCCGCCTTCTACGGATTGAAAATAACATATCTTGCAGCATGTAATAAAATAACGTACTATGCAAAGAAAAAAGTAAAAAAATTCCTATAGGTCTTTAGTAGGATGGCGCTGAGCGATGAACAAAATCCGTGCTTTTACCGACATCAACAACAAAGAATCTATAGGTACTGAAGTTGGCAGGGTTGGGTTTAAACCTTACACAGCAATAACAATATGCATGCTTGTTGGCTTAGCGATCGCTCTATTGGGTTTCGTATTTCTACATTCCACAGAACTAGCCGTTATAGGAGGAGTCTTAGTAGGTCTGGCGGTTTTTGTTATTGGTACTGTTCGGGAGCGCCCGGTACTCCAAGTTTTTTCTGAATCAATACGCATTTTTCACAAGGATGATCCAACAAAAGTAATTGACATTCCGATTTCTGAGATAGCTGAATGGAATGTCAACCTAATGACAGCCCAATCAGCCTACTTTGTTCTTACGGATAAAAGTACCTTCCTTATTGAGTGCTATCAGACAGGACGCCTCTCTCATTATCTTCGCACAGTAATGCCCACAAAGGAATCTGTCCGAAGGCGTAGAGAGCGAAACAAGTTACGGCAAAGGCAACGAATGGAGGGGATTAGAAATACTGTTGCAAAGATCATTAAAAGGTCATAGATCTTTGAATCAAGTTACGGTAGAACGGATAGGAGAAGAGTAGAAATGGCTGAAATAATACTGGCTCGACTCGACGATCGCCTAATTCATGGACAAGTAGCTATTACCATTTTGCAGGGGAGTAAGTGTAAGAAAGTAGTAGTCATAGACGATACCCTTGTAAACGACTCAATGCAGAAAGTAGTTTTACAGGCAGTGTGTCCAAGAGGTATAAACTTCGAGCTGATATCAACACAAGAAGCAGGTGACCGTTATATCAAGGACCAGCTTGGCAAGAAAGGTCCAATCGTTGTTTTATTCAAGGATGTTAAAAATATTTACCATGCGTTTCAAGCGGGGTTGAAATACGATCAACTTCAATTGGGAGGGCAGCGAGACATTAGCGAAGGTCGTAAATACATCACTGGACAAATACATCTCAATGTAGACGAAGCAAGAATGCTAAAAGAAATAAGTGAATCAGGGGTTAATGTATACTGTCAACCCACGCCTCAGGATACAAAAACACCTTTAAAACAGGTAATAGCTAAAAACTTTCCAGAACTTGAGTAGGCTCCAGCGTAATTGGAAAGCAGCATAGATCAATCAAAGAATTACTAGGGTCCAAAAAGACGATCCGTAAGTTGTATCTACAAACGAAATAAAATTACTCTTATATACACCAATTGGGGAAATTTTATTGCAACTAGTAACATAATTTCATATATTAAGGAAAAGTATGGTTTGTATTTACATTTGACGGCAATTCTCGAACTGTCGTTCAGAAATGAGCTGTAGGGAGGGGTGACTAACTAATTAATAAGATTTTTGACGTATCACCTTGAGATTGAAAGCTTATTGATTATTCCCATTGGTTGGTACTCGGCAGTTAATAATTTCGAGAGTTTTAGGAGGGTGGGTATGACCTTATTCGACGCATTAATTTGTGGCATCTGGGTTTGGCTAGCTCGTACGATGTTTTTCTATTGGGCGGCTCAATTCTTCAGCGCTCCGTTGTCTATAGGTATATGTTTGGGCGCATTGCTAGGGGATTGGGAAACTGGAGCCATTATTGGGGCGACAGTGCAGACAATGTACCTTACCAATTATGGCATTGGTGCGGTATATACCAACGACGGTGTGTATGCAGCTGTTATTCCGGTTGCGTTTGTCATATGCAACGGCATGCCCCAAGAGGCCGCAATTGCTATTGCTGTACCGTTTGGGCTTCTGGCAAGTCAACTCATGAATCTAACTTCTGTAATAATTGCCGCCGTTGCGCCAAAGATGGAAGAAGCGGCAAAAAATGGAAACAGTACAGGAGTAATACTCTGGGGGAGTTACGCGCCAGCAATTATTAAGGCAGCTTTCTGGATTCCTATAACAATGGCACTGTTGTTCTTTGGTGGCGATGCTGTTACATCACTTGTCAACTCCCTACCTGAGTGGGCGATGAATGGACTATCAGTTATAACCCTTGTGCTCCCTGGCTTGGGATACGCAATGATCATGCACTTTATTGGTCGAGATGATTTGCTCCCATTCTTCTTGGGTGGCTTTTTGTTTGCTGCATATACCGGCGTAGGGGCAATTCCCATTGGTTGTATAGGGGCTTTTGTTGCGTATATCTGCGTTTTCTATAATTCCGAGAAGGATGAAGCAAGCGAGGAAGAGGAAGCTCTTGCTGAAGAAGCTAAAACAGAACGCCTGCTTACTCAGGGAGATGTAGTGCGCTTTTGGTTTGGTTCGCAATGGTGGGGCTGTGTAGGACACAACACTCTTACCATGCACGCTTCTGGCCTTGCTACACCAATGGCAATTGCTGGGAAAAAGATATACAAGGATGATCCTGAAGAATACACAGCAATGCTTGAGCGTTCCGTTACACCCTATATTACGAATTTCAATTTTGGAGGTATGCTCAACGGAGCATTGCTGTCGCTTGAAGAACAACGTGGCATAAACAAAGAGAGTGTAAGTTCCGAGGTAATTAACTCAACTAAATATGCGCTTGCAGGTCCTTTGGCTGCGGTTGGTGACACCATTGACTCTGTTGCCTTTATGCCCATATGTTTAGGAGTGGGCACTTCATTTGCACTCGAGGGTGCATATTGGGCTTGTCTTTTCTTCCCACTATTGCTTTGCGTACTTTGCACGCTTGAATGCTTCTTCTCTGTTATGGCTGGCTACAAGCTTGGGTCTAATGCAGCAGTAAGCATGCTTGCGTCGGGTAAAGTTAAAACATTCCTTGAATTCATGGCAATAATGGGGACATTCACGCTCGCGGGTGTTGCATGTGGCATGGTATCTGTGAATCTGGGTCTGTCAATTTCTCAGGGCGCTGGTGATCCCATTATGATTCAAAGCGTGCTTGACACAATACTCCCGCAATCATTATCTCTAATCACTATGCTTGGCATGTACTTCTATTTGCGAAATGGTGGAAATACCATTCGTTTGTTGGCTGCCATTCTCGTCCTTTCGTTCGCATTAGGTTCGGTTGGCATTCTCGTCTAGTTGTTTAGAAGGCACCCGTTCTTTAGTAATCGCTGGGGGCGGGTGCCCACCTCTTTCATTCTCATAAACAACCACCGCAAAAGGAGGAGTACTTATGCAAGAGCTTAAGATTCTTTGTACAGGCGAATACGATCAAACTGGATTTGATAGCTTTGCTAAATATGGAATGCTCACAGTTACGAGTGATGCCAACAATCCTGGTTTACCAGGACTACTTACAGACGAAGAACTTAAAGAAAAATTATCAGATACCGATATATACATCTGTGGATATGAAAAGATCACAGCTGAAACTCTTAAGGCTGCTCCGCAACTGAAGTTGATATTGTCAGTGCGCGATGGACCAGAAGAAAATATTGATGTTAAAGCATGTGAAGCGCTTGGTATTCCAGTTTTGTCAAGTGCTGGTCGCTGTGCTACTTCAGTAACTGAACTTACAGTTGCACTTATGTTGCTTTGCGCTCGTCCAGTTATCAAGCTCACCAACGAGATACACAAAGACGGATGGACCAAGGATAATGCAACTGAAATAAGGGCTATGTATGCCGACTATTCGACAGAGTTGTTTAACAAGAACGTAGGCATCATTGGACTCGGGCGTAATGGCTTTAAGGTTGCAAAGCTCTGTCAAGCTTTTGGCATGAATGTACTTGGCTATGATCCATACTTTGATCAGGACGTTGCCGCTCGTGAGCAAATTAAAATGGTTGAACTTGACGAGCTTGTGAGTTTTTCTGATTATGTAGTGGTTCTTGCGCGCCTTACCCCAGAAACGGAAGGCATGATAAGTCGCGAGAAAATTGCCCTTATGAAACCGAGTGCTTGTCTTATTAACACCGGTCGTGGAAAGCTCATTGATAACGACGCGTTATTTGATGCACTACAGGAAGATAAGATTCGCATGGCAGCGCTTGATGCCCATCCAACCGAGCCGCTTGGAATCGATAACCGGGCAATGCAAATTAGTCCAGATAAATTAATCCTTACACCACATATGGCAGGTAAAACTGCTGAGCGTAATTGGCATCAGTATCAGCTGCTTCTAGAGCATTTCAAGGACTACATCGAGGGTACAGAACAGCCCATGCCATATACCCCTCATGTAATGGATGGCAGTGAATATGCTGCTAGAGGTGGGTATTTGTTTGGCTTGATGGCTAAATAAATAGAAAACTCCCAGATAAGAAATGAGGGTAAGACATGCTATATACAATGAAACCACTTTTGGATCATGCGCTTGAAAACCATTATGCGGTTATGGCACCTAGTATTCGCAACGAAGATTGTGCACGTGCTGCTATTGAGGTAGCGGTGGAAATTAAATCACCAATTATTCTCAACGTGAATCGTCATGCTTGGGCAGGAATGCTGGATGAATATTACTGGAAGTATCAAATGGAGGTGCTTCGGCAAATAGCAGAGAAGGCATCTGTACCCGTAGCGATTAACCTCGATCACTCTCCGTCGTTTGGGGAGTGTGCATACGCTATAGTTAGCGGATTTACCTCGGTTATGACTGACCGCTCTAATTTACCCTTCGATCAAAATGTTGCATATACAGCAGAAGTGGTTAATTTGGCTCATGCAGTGGGTGTGTCAGTAGAAGCAGAGTTGGGACATGTAGGTATCGACGATCCGGAGAGTTTACGCAGTGAAGCTAAGGACGGCAATCAAGCTGCCGAGGACAAGCAGACGGCAATAATGGACAGCGAATCAGTTCTAACAGATCCTGATGAGTTGGTTAAGTTTGTTGAGCTTACCGGAGTGGATTGTGTGGCTGTTTCCATTGGAAACCAGCATGGCGCATATAAGAATGGGCGAACACCAAAGATTGAATTTGAACTGCTCGAACGCCTGCACGCAGCATGCCCTAAGCTTCCTCTAGTTCTTCATGGGGGATCTGGTACAGGCACAGAAAATTTGAAAAAAGCCTGTCAGATGGCTATTTGTAAGGTAAATGTTGGGACCGATTGTGAGCGTGCAGCTGCTATGGCGCTGATAGGCTCCTATAACGACACAGGTAAGATTCCAGCAGGAGTCTATAGCGTTATGCGTGAGGGCTATAAACAAGAGGTTTACCGACAAATGGAGATTATGGGTTCGGCAGGAATGGCTTGGTAAACATCGAATGAAAAAAATAATCAATGCACGTCTAGTTATGCTTGATCGCATTCTAGAAGACTATGAATTGTCATGGGATGGGGAAAAAATAGTTCAGATTGCTCGCACAATTGATAATTGCGAGGAGATTATTGATGCTGCGGGACGCTATCTTGCTCCAGGTTTTATTGATCGTCACGTCCACGGTGGATGGGGTTTCGACTTTGAAAAGGATAGTGTTGAAAGAATTCTTACAGGCGCCAATGAAATGGCAGAATTCGGATGCACTGCACTTTTTCCGTCGACCAATACGTCCTTCATACCAAGCGAGGCAGATCTTGCTTCTCTTGACAGGCTTGAAAAAGCTATCTCACTAAGTACTTCGGGTGTTGAGCTGCTTGGCATTCACGTTGAGGGAGCCTTCATGATGGCTCAAGCTCTGGAGTCAGATTTTGTACTAAGCAAGGATGCATATACTGCGTTGCTTGAACGTGCACCCCACGCAACCATCTGGACAGTTGATCCTGAAGTGGAAGGGGCTATAGATTTTGTTGCAGAGCTTGCAACACGAGGACTCTATGCATCCATTGGACATACCGATAATTGTACTTGGGAGAACTTTGTACGATGCATAGAATGTGGCGCTACTCAGGCCACACACCTCTATTCAAGCACGAGTGGGTACTACCGGGATCGGGGCGTACGTTATCCAGGAGCTATTGAAAGTGCACTTATGTGCCCTGATATTGTGGTAGAGGTTCTGACAGATGAATGTCATGTGTCTGCCGAGCTGTTTAAATACATCTATCATATAAAAGGCCCAGATAAGATTATCATTGCGACCGATTGCCATGCTCGCAGCGAGAAACTAATGCCGAATACCAAAAAAGTTGAGCTTAAATGGATTGAACAAGGTAAACGGTATGCATGGGTGGGATCCCCCACAATGGATGACATTGTGCGCGGGGCCTATCGAGGCACCGATATTCCACTTTACGAAGTGATTCGTATGGCTACAACAAATGTTGCCAGATCTTGTGGTTGTGGGAATCGAAAAGGGCTTTTATGTCCTGGCTTTGATGCAGATCTCGTCTTATTTGATGACGATATTCATGTTTCTCTCACGATTTGCCGCGGTGAGACAGTCTTCGAAGAAGTGCATTAAGTCTTAATTCAACAACTAGCTGTTTCCAATATACCGATCTGATTGCTTAGGGGATAGCTAGTTGTTTTATGACAATTCGAGAATGGATCTTATCATGCAAATTCTTATGCTATCAATTGACGCAATTCTCCCAATGTTCATTCTTGTAGGGATAGGAATGGTACTTTCTCGCTTTTCTATACTTACAGATCAGGGAGTCAAAGAGTTTAATAACTTAGCGTTTAACATTCTTACACCTATTATGTTTTTTGATAACGTGTACAGCACCGGCGGCAAAATCGCTGCAAGTCTAACTCTTGCTGTGTTGATATTGGTGATACATGTTATTGAATTTCTCATAGCTATGGCAACAGCACATCTTATTTGTAAGGATGATGAGCAGAAGGGTGTAGTACAGCAACTTACGTTTCGATCAAACATGATTCTATTTGGGACCGCAATTGCATCGGCAGTTTTATCAACTGAAGAACTAGGCTTTTATTCCATAGCAATGATGTTTATTCTTCCAATTCAAAACGCTGGAAGCGCTTTAGCTCAGAATCTATATTCAACGAAGGGTACCGTAAATACTGTTGGCAAGATTCTCAAGGATGTTATAGTTAGCCCACTTAACGTAGGAGTGGTACTAGGATATTTGTTTGCAATCGCTGGAATTTCTATACCATCTTTTGCCCAGAGTGCAATCACCCAAATGTCAGATGCCGCGCTACCCATAGGGAGCATTTTACTGGGAGCATCATTGTCGGTTGGCAACATCTCAAGCAATCTTCGGACGATTATTCCTGTGACAATCGTTAAGCTGCTTGTGCTACCTCTTTTAATGGTGCCACTAATACCCTTGTTTAATCTGACGTTGGTTGAATCCTATATACTTATGATGCTTTGTGCAGCACCCAGCGCAACGATGACATACACCATATCTGTCATTGAAGATTGGGATGTTGAGCTTGCATGTGAAGCTATTATTTTTAATACAGTTTGTTCGTTTTTCACGCTTACCTTATGGACCTCTGTTCTGTTAAACATGCTTTAGCCTGTGAGAATTTAGCCCGTGAGAATTGCGCTCGTCTTGCCACAATCAAGGGATTTGCGTTAACGACTACAACCCTAACATCCCGCACTACGGGTTATCCAGCGCTTTCGTTGCGATGTTGTTGTAAAACGTCACCCAATAGTTCATTCACATTTACAATGCTGTCGCCACAGAATTCAAAACAGTTTTGACATGCTTGTTCTGCGGATGCATCACGATCACAAAGAACCTGGATTACAGAAGGAAGATTCATACCTGTTATGTGAATGAAATCCATTTCTAGCATAGCTTGACACGTTACATTGAAAGGGCTGCCACTTTGAATGTCTGTCATTACAATGAGTTCGCCATTCGATAGACTCTCACGAATTTCTGTCTTGATAGTGTCTGCAAAAGTATCTACTGAATCGTCTGAGTACAGCCCAAAGGCTTTAACATGGGATTGTTCTCCACAAATTAGCTGGGCAGACTCTAGCATTGCCTGAGAAAGTGGACCATGCGAAATGAGCATAACATCGAACACAATATCCTCCTGACATAGACATTCTGCTATTCAATAAGAACGCAGAACACAAGACCATCAATACGGAAACGTGCAATTCGACTCGATAAACCCGATGAAAAAGAACCAGTCAACTATCACGGGCGTAGTGTAGCAAAGTTTTTAATGTACGCATCTCGCTTTTCGGTAAGGTTATTTTGCTTGCTAGCTCGCTTACAAGTCGGTTATTTTCTCTTACCTTCACCCCTTTTTCTGGGGTGTTGCAACCTTCGCTAGAACCTAATCCATTTTGTCGCCTGTGTATATGAGCGCTATTGCACGAAGCTAATCTCTAGTTTCCGGCCAAGGCCTCGTGCTATTTTTTCAAGGGTTGCTACGGAAGGGTTGCCATTGCCGTTCTCGAGCCGACAGAGATTAGAGGCTTTCATCCCACAGCGTGCTGCGAGCTC
>CAZXOF010000050.1:0-9792 GCA_964642255.1 uncultured Eggerthellaceae bacterium
CAAAGGGCATCGGTGCCCTCTATCTACGCTCACATACGCCATTTCGTGCACAGATACGTGGTGGTGGACAGGAAGCTGGATTACGCAGCGGCACACAAAACACAAGTGCTGCTGTTGGTTTTGCGGCTGCGGCACAAACTGCCTGTTCAATCCAGCAAGCAGAATGTGTGCGCCTTACTGCTTTGCGCGACCACTTATATGACTCTCTTTCGCAGCTGTCGGGAGTGCGACCAAGTGTTGCAGTTCCTCCTGGCTCCGATCGTTTTCTTCCTAATATTGCAAGCTTTTGCATTCAAGATTTTGAGAGTGAAACGCTTGTATTGCGCTTAGATGCTTGTGGCATTGGTGTCTCGGGTGGTAGCGCTTGTTCGTCGCATTCACTTGCCCCTAGTCGCATTTTACGTGCCATAGGAATTGATGAAAATACCGCACGAGGAGCCTTGCGTATATCGATGGGACGCTTCACCACCTCGGCAGATATCGATGCTTTTGAGCAGGCATTGTGCGCAAGCATTCGCTAGTGCCACAACATAGTCAGAAAGACAAAACATTATGGAGCTCATAAATACCCACAGCCATACCAGATATACCGGACATGGCCAAGGTACCGTCGAAGAACTAGTAGCAGCAGCCGAGCAAGCTGGTATCTCAACACTTGCAGTTACCGAACACTACCCACTCTCACATGATATTGACCCTACATCGTATATCTCTATGCCCCTTGATGCGCTTGATACTTATCTTGCTGAACTTGAAACAGCTCGACAAGCACATCCTAGAATTGAAGTCTTAAGCGGCTGCGAACTTGACTACTTAGGCGATCAAGAAGATCGAAGCTTAAGCACCTCAGATTTTGACTGCTTTTCGGTGATTCTTGGATCGGTTCATTTTGTTGACGGCTGGGCTTTTGATGATCCCGCATCACATGACGAATGGGAAAAACCAGGGGCATCCGATCGCATTTGGAAACGCTACTTCGAAGTGTGGTGCACAGCGGTTACTTCTAATTTTCCGTTTACTATCATGGCTCACCCTGATTTACCCAAAAAGTTTGCACATTACCCAAACTGCGATTTAAGGTCGATATATCGCGAAGCGGCAGAAGCATGCGCGAGCGCAGGACGTATGATTGAGGTGAATACGTCGGGTGCGCACTATGCCTGCAAAGAGATGTATCCCTGCGCAACCTTGCTTGCAGAGTTTTGTCATGCAGGCGTGGAATGTACGGTAGGAACCGATGCACATCGTTCAGCAGATGTGGCACGCGGCATTGAAGAAGCCTATCGCATCATGTGGGAAGCAGGGTATAAAGTAGTAACCGTACCAACTTCCGATGGAGATCGACGACACATTCCTATCACCTAACAAGTTGTAAAGCAAATGAGCTGCTATATTCTTACAGCTGTATTCTCAATGCAGCGCTATAACATATAAAGGATGTGATAGTGATGGCTCACCAAACAGAAAAGCGTGAACTTGCACGACGTGAAACAGGATCGATCTTTCGCCAAGAAAAAGAGCTGTCGATTGCAGCACTTGAACGAGCCTTACTCAAAACCTTTCCTGCCGAAGATGCCGAAGCCTGGGATCGCACTGGCCTTATAGTGGGCAATCCGCATGCCCAGGTCGTTGGGGTTGCAGTTGCACTTGATCCCACAACTACAGCTATCCAACAAGCAACTGAGTTAGGCGCAAACGTGTTGCTGACTCATCACCCTGCTTTTTTACAGCCTCCAACTTCTTTTTCTCCGCTCAAAACAAGTAAGGACTATGCAGGATCACTGGTATGGGAAGCTATCTCGCTCAACGTTGCGCTCATGGCTTTTCATACCACACTTGATGTAAATCCAAGCGGCTCTGCCGTACTTCCCGGTATGCTTGGACTTGAAGCAGGTGCAGTCTTGCATCCATACGCAGGAACACCCAACAAAGGTTTTGGTCGTGTGTGTAGCATACATCCTAGTGACGCACTACTTACCGTGTCGCACCTTGCAGCCCGCTGCACAGCAATTTTTGGCCGTCCTCCGCGTGTGTGGGGTAACTTCTCTCAAGAGCTAACAACGATTGCGGTATGCTCAGGTTCTGCAAGCGGTATGATTGAAGACTGCTTGCATGCACATGCTGAATGTTTAGTATGTGGCGAGTTGAAATACCATGATGCACTTGCGTGTGCAGAACAGGGACTTGCGATCATCGAACTTGGCCATGATGTGAGCGAACTGCCCTATGTTGCTTCTCTGATGTCTGCTGCTGAGCATGCCGGGGTGCCGAAAGAAGCACTGTCAGCCATTGATCAGAGTGGTAATTGGATGCATCCTGAATCGGTACGCGTATAAGACGAAAACACACTTGTACGACGCAACACAGAGTCCATCACGGTAGAAAGGATGGTTATGCAGGCGCGAACTGAAGACCTTGCCTTGCTCATGAAACTACAGCAAGCTGATCTTGATGGGCTTCACGCACGAAAGAAGCTTGAATCTTTGCCGCAGCGACTTACCATTGCCACATTGCGCAAGAAAAAAGATACTGTTAAAGAAAAGCGTGCGCAGGTTGAAAAGCTTCTTACCGATGTTGAACACGATATAGCAGCCATTGAAGAAGAGGATAAGCGCCTTGCTGAACGACAAAGTACTCTACAGGCAGAAATTGATGAGGTACGAAGTGACTACCGCAGCGTTGAAACGCGAACTAAAGAACTGAACGGCATTGCCAAGCGCAGAACCACCCTTGAAGAGCGGTTAAGTATTGCAGGAGAAAAGCTAGAAAAGACTGAAACAGTACGTAATCAGATAGTAGCGGCATATGATACGCTTGTACGCGAGGAAGCAGAGGTGGTAGCTTCATATCGCAAAGAAGCTGAGATACTTCACAAGGATATTACACGTGCGACTGCTACCCATGCAAGCATTGCAAAGGATTTGCCACATAATCTGGTCGAACTTTATGACAAAACAGCTGCCCGTTGCGGAGGCGTGGCGGTTGAAACACTTTCACAGGCGCAGTGCACCACATGCAGAACAGAACTCTCCCCTGACCGTGTGATTGAACTTCGTAAAAACGCTCCACTGGGAATCTGCCCTGTATGTCAGCGCCTTCTTATTGTGACAGGAGAATAAATATGATTGAAAAAAATCCCTCTTATGAAGGTCCACAAAAGCTTTCGGGAGACCCTTTCCTTAGTGAAGAGGGAATCTATGAGCTTAAAGTGCGCGATCACTTTGATGCGGCACACACACTTGCCGGATATGACGGACCATGTCGCTACCTGCACGGCCATACTTGGGATGTTGAGGTATCTATCGAGGGAAAAACGCTTGACGAGGTTGGCATATTGTGCGATTTTAAGTTTATTAAAGATACCTTACATGCCATCCTTGACAACTTTGATCACCGCTACGTTAATGACGTGCCACCTTTTGACAAAGTAAACCCAACAGCAGAACATCTTGCACGCGTTATTCTATGCGAACTTGAGCGCCAGCTCCCCCAAGGTCTGAAGCTCTCACAGGTCGCTGTCTGGGAAAGCCCTGCGGCTTGCGTCACCTTCCGTCGAAGCTAATAACTTGGGCTCTAAGCAGGAAAGAGCACATATGTCGCACGCATTGCGATCATATTATTCATATGTAACGCCACACGGCTTAGTCTCTATTCTTGCAACCGACACCGGTATCGCACGTGTTTTTTTTGGTACCGTGCCAGAAAGTGACAAACCGCAAATACCTCGGCAAGCCTCTAGCTTGACCAATCGTGCTGCAACCGAGTTACTTGAATACCTTGCTGGTAAACGGAAAATCTTTGAGGTACCTCTCGATCTTGATGGCAGCGAGTTTCAACAAGCTGTATGGAATGCGGTTGCCACTATCCCTTATGGGCAAACCTCAACCAGTATGAAACTTGCACATAAGCTTGGCAAACCGCATTCGTTTCACTCAGTTGGGATGGCACTGCGCGCAAATCCTGTTCCACTCTTTATACCAACGCATCGCGTGATAGGAACAAATGGGCGGCCACTTGCCAGTGAAATACTTCCCCCATTATTTGCCGGGGCACGCGCCCTTGAAACAACAGAGCCGCACGGCTAAAAGCAAGCGCAAACCCTCATAAAGTACTACAACCCATAGCTCTCGCTTTTGAAGGGACGAGTCATCAACACACCAGCAGCTGCAGTTGGGTCGGCACCTTCCCATACAATGCCACGTACAATATCGGTGATAGGAAGCTCAACACCATAACGATTGGCAAGTGTTCCAAGCGTACGGCACGCATAAGCCCCCTCGGCCACCATGTGAGTTTCAGCTATAAAGTCATCCAAGGTGCGACCTGCGGCAAGCATTTCTCCTAATCGACGATTGCGCGAATGTCGTGACATGCAAGTCGCTATCACATCACCTGTACCTGCAAGCCCCATACATGTGAGCGGATCACCGCCACAGGCATGCACAAGGCGGCTCATCTCTGCTTGACCACGTGTCATGATCATGGCAGCCGTATTATCACCGAAACCTAAGCCATACGACACACCAACAGCAACAGCGATAACATTTTTAAACGCTGCGCACAGTTCTACCCCACACGGATCATCAGACACATACACGCGAAAGTTTGTAGATGCAAAGGCATCGCGAAAAAATACGGCTGTCTCATGTGAGGATGAGGCAATGACCGTTGCAGCAGGAATACCGCAAATAACCTCTTCGGCATGATTAGGACCAGACAACACAGTAAAACGATCTATGCAGCCCAGTTCAGAAGCAAGCACCTCAATAGGCAACAAACCTGTGTCTTCTTCAACTCCTTTTGAACACACCACAACGGGAATCGTATCGTCTAACAACCCAACAAGCTTTTGTGCAGTATCACGCAGCGCAGATGACGGCGTTGCAATAACAGCGGCAGCAGCTCCCTCAAGTGCTTCTGCGTAAGAACGTGTTGCTGACACTTTTGCATCAAGAGTAGCACTCGATACATAGCGTGGATTGCGATGATCATTATTGATGCCACAAACCACACATTCATCACGTGCCCATAGCATCACATCAAAGTTATGTGTAGCAAGCAACTGTGCAAGAGCCGTACCCCACGACCCTGCTCCAATAACTGCAATTTTCATCCGCACACCCCACCCTTTCTGCATACCTCACACGCTCTCTTATACCTGCGCCTGCTTCTTGTTGTTACCCAGACGACGCTCTTCGCCAGCGCACAAGCGTGCAATATTACCGCGATGCGCCCATATCACCGTCAGAGCAGGCACGGTACAACACACAAACGCAAGCGGATTCCACTCGTAAATAAGAAATAAATATGCCGCAAGAAACGGACACAGCAGCGCCGCCGCAATTGAACCAAGCGACACATAACGTGTTGTAGCCACAAACACCGCAAACACCGCAAGTTCCAACAATGCCCACAGTGGCCCGAACACGATAAACAACGCTCCCACAGCAACCGCAATACCTTTGCCACCCTTAAAACCAAGCCAAGGGCTGAAAATGTGCCCCCACGTACACCCTAAAATAGCAACCCCTAAACACGTTGTACGAATAGCATCTTCACCGGAAAGTGTCGTTGTAGCAGCCCACACTATTCCATCAGGTATTGATGCTTGAAGAAACGAAGCTAGAGCTGCTACCTCATAAGACTCTACGGAAACAAGATGGACTCCAACAGCCACAGCAATAGCAGCAGATGCTACACCCTTTGCGAAATCGAGTACAAATACTGCCACACCAGCCCTTTTGCCCAGCGTGCGCAATGCGTTGGTGGTACCTATATTGCCCGAACCTTCGTTGCGAATATCTTTGCGGAAAAACAGCCGCGATATCACAACTCCCCAGGGAATCGACCCAAGCAAAAAGCACAACACAAATAGGCCGACTATCCACAACAATATTGTCATTACCTAGTCCTTTTTTTGAATTTGAAAAAAATAGGCGTTCCTGCAAGATCAAAGCTCTCTCGCATACGATTCTCAAGGAAGCGCCTGAAATTATCGGTCACAATTTCAGGGTGATTTGCAAAAATAGTGAAGCGCGGCGGACAGCTTGAGGTTTGCGTCATGTATTTAAGACGAAGTGTTTTGCGGCCTTGTACCACGCTATGCCCTTGCTCACAAACATCACGCAACCACGCATTAAGCCTGCTTGTGGAGATGTGAGAACTATAATTTGCATACACTTCATCAAGAGCTTTCCAAATGGCATGCACGTTTTTGCCCGTCAGTGCCGAAATCGCAACAACAGGCGCATAAGCAACAAAGGCAAGACGATCAGCAACATGTTCACGAAGTTGCTTTTTTTCTCGAGTATCGCCTACCGCATCCCATTTATTCAACACCACAACTGCCGCGCAACTACGCTCAAGAGCAAAGTTTGCTACACGCTGATCTTGATCGGTTAAGCCAACCGTGCTGTCAATAACCAAAAGTGCTACATCCGCCTTATCAATTGCCCGCATAGCACGCACAAAGCTGTAGTATTCAACGTCCTCATCTATCTTTGCTTTGCGCCGCAGCCCAGCAGTATCCACAATGGTATAGCGCACACCGTTATGTTCGATAGTTGTGTCAATAGCATCGCGCGTAGTGCCCGCTACATCTGACACAATGGCTCGATTATTATTGGTAAGCTTATTAACAAGCGATGACTTACCTGCATTCGGACGACCAATAATGGCAATGTTGATTGGAGAAGTATCAAGGTCATCTTCGCTAGCATAATCGCATTCACGCAGATGCTCAACCAAGGCGTCAAGCAAGTCTCCCGTGCCAGTACCATGTAGTGCCGAAATCGCCCACGGATCACCAAGGCCTAGTTGGTAGAACTCCCACACCTCATCCATACGTGCCGGGTTGTCCATCTTGTTCACAACAAGCATGACGGGTTTGCTTGCACGACGCAAAATACGTGCTACTTCACCGTCATCTGAGCTGATTCCTGTAGTGCCGTCAACAAGAAAAATAACAACATCGGCCTCACGAGCGGCTTCAAGTGCCTGATTGCGAATAGAAGCCTGAAACGCATCATCGTCACCCAACTCAATACCACCTGTATCAACCAGGCGAAACGAAACACCATTCCAATCGGCATCATAGTAGGCACGGTCGCGTGTGACGCCACGCATTTCATGAACAATGGCATCGCGTACACGGGTAATACGATTTACAAACGTGGATTTCCCCACATTTGGCCGTCCAACAACGGCAACGATGGGAAAAGACATGGCATATCCTTATTCTGTCTGACACCTTGTATGTGTCTTTGTAGCAACTCCTGCGCATTAACCGGTAAAGAATTGTTCAGCAGAGATGTGCTCAAAATGCGCCGTGTGTCCTACGAAGTCTCTTGAGCAACATCTGCAATTTCTTGCAGATATTCAGCCGGAGAACAGGATACCACGTGCACTGAAACGCCTGCTTGATTCTCTATATCTTCCATCCGCAGATCATCAAGCAACACGCCGTCATCATTCAGTACTATGTTTGGGATAAAGAAAAGCTGTTGTCTGACACCAATGGGTGTCGAATAAGAAGCGCTTTTGTTTTGATTTTGTCTGTGTCCCTGATCGTGACCTTGGTGAGCAAGACCTGCACCTTGGCACGCTGAAGAAGCGTATGAGCGCTCACGACAAAACCGTTTGTGCTCGGCGCGTAGTGCATCGGCAATGTCTTTTCCGGTAAGCAAACCTGTTACATCAACGTTGCCGCCAAAGAAACGGTTTTTTACCACCAACGGACACAGTACATCAGCAATACCCGCACGTTCAATGAGTTGCGAAAAAAACGGCTCCATAGCCTCACCAACAACGAGACGCGCACACACACTCATCGCTCGAAGTTTTTGAGCTACGTGCTCAACTATGCCTGCTTGCACTAACCCATTCCACTCATCAACAAAGGTACGAATAATACCGATACCATCTTCAAACATGTCAAAATTACCGTAAAACGAAGCATCGGGCAGCTTTTCAAGTAACTCATCTCCCCATGCATTGCAATACAGTTCATCAGACGCATAAGCCCATGCATAACCTCGCTCGGCTATCGCACGCTTTTGAAAGGGATAAATGGTAGCAAGTACTGCACGCGCATCGATCGGATCGTTAAAGCTGCGTTTAAACTGCGTTTGATGACTGGTGTACCCAAGGGGCACAACACCAACAGTAAGCACACCGGGATGATCGTAAGCCCACTTCAGGGTTGATGTAAGTTCATCACCATCGTTTTCGCTTGGCATAAGTACAATCTGTGCATGAAGTTCAATACCCGCTGCAAGAAGGCGCTCAGCGGCAGCCAGACCATGATCTGCACGTTTCCCAATAATGCGCTTGCGAACATCAGGTGATATCGCCTGCAAGGAAAAGCGCAGAGGTGAGATACGCTGCTCAATAATGCGCGCTTCATCATCTGGTGAAAGATTCGTCAGAGTAACAAAAGTGCCAGATAAAAAACTGAGCCGAAAGTCGTCGTCACGCACACTAAGGGAAGGGCGCATGCCGGAAGGAAGCTGCCGCATAAAACAAAAAGTACAGGCATTGCGGCACGTGAGCACCGCATCAAAAATCACACCATCAAACTCAACACCCCAGGACTGTCCTACTTCACGCTCAAGGGTTACCACTCCTGCATCCCCATCAAGATCAATGTAGGCAACATCCATCACGTCATCGGCCGATAACCACCACCAATCGATAATGTCACGCAACGGCTGCTCATCAAGTGCAGTCACGATACACCCCGGAGTAAAACCAGCATCATCAAAGGGTGAATTTGGCGCTACCTCTACTATACGAGCACATGAGGTATAAGTGTTCGCACTACTTACGCTCGATGCCATACTAGTACGACCTAGCTCTTTTGGCGGATATATTTCCACCTTAAGCTCACCTTCATCTCTTGTTGCAACACAACATGCACCCATCGATTGTAATGGATTGCAGTAGTGCGATGATAGGCTATTTCTGTATGAGATATCGTAACTGATAAGCTATACAACCTACTGTTGGGGTGGATTAAGAAGTCTCCCACCCTAACAGTAGATTATAAAAATGCTAGATACTTTGACGAATTTTACGAAGAGCAAGCATGGTAGCTAGTCCAGCAAGTAAGGCGACTACTGCAAGCAAGCACGATATGTAATTGTCAGAGGTTTGTGCCAGAGTAGCAGCTGTTGTGTCGCTACTATCAGCGACATCTGTTGCACCATCGCTATCGGTTGTATCTGCTGTAGTACTGTTATCGATTGTGTCTGGCTTATCGTTGCTATCAACTACATCTGAAGTGTCAGGGTTGTCAGCAGCAGTATAGATATTGGTAAATGATGCTGCTATAGCAGAGCTATCCCCATCATAGGCAACTGATGCGCTCAAGTTGCCATCACTATCAGCTGTGACGGTTACCATTACGGTCACAGAACTACTTTGATACATTAGTCCATCAATGGTTTGTCCAGCATTTGCTTCTGTGATGACATAGGTATAAATCCCTGCTTCTGTATACGTGATTGCACCAAAGGCAGCTATTTTTGTGGTATCGCTATAGCCAATAGAGATAGTAGTATTGCTAGGTAGAGGAGCATTCTCGGTTACAGCTGCAAGAGTAAAAGAAAACGTATCTCCTTCTTGCCAATCACGCCCACTAATAGTCTTTGCTATAGCAATAGTAGCATTTGTACTACTCATATTAGGATTGATGGTGTCATCTACTACAGTTTTACTATAGGTATTGGTAAATGCAGCAGCATTTGTAACTGCCTCATCAGCCTCAGTCCTACCGTTATTATTGTCATATGT
>CAZXOF010000051.1:0-9493 GCA_964642255.1 uncultured Eggerthellaceae bacterium
ACTCCATAGTGTTTATAGTAGGCATCAAGGCGTGCTTTAAGGGCTGTATTGATAAGGGCACCGCCAGGACGACTGGTATCGGAGAGACGCTCAATAACCTCTTTCATTGATACGATAGACGCAACGGGAAAACCATAGCGTTTTTCAAGTTCTACTTGGGCAGTTGTGATACCGCTTGTGCCAACTTCCATACGATTCAGTGAAACCATAAGTCCAACAACTTCAATATGTGCTTGAGCCTTAAGAAGTGGGTAGATCTCATCAATTGATTTACCAGATGTCGTGACGTCTTCTACTATGACAACGCGATCTCCATCCGATAAGGGGCTACCAAGTAGCACTCCTGTATCACCATGATCTTTAGCTTCTTTACGATTTGCGCAATAACGAACTTCTTTACCATACACTTCAGAGAGTGCCATAGCTGTCACAACTGCAAGAGGAATACCTTTATACGCCGGGCCAAATACAATATCGAAATCAAGCCCGAAGGTTTTTCTGATAGCATGCGCATAATAGTAGCCAAGCTGTTTGAGTTGAGATCCCGTCACATAAGCTCCCGTGTTCACAAAAAAGGGAGACTGACGCCCACTTTTAAGGGTAAAGTTTCCAAACGATAGCACTTTTGATTCGATCATGAAGTTTATAAACTCATTTTGATAGGCCTCCATAGCAATCCTTTCTCTGTTCATATGCACAACATACATCTTAGTTACAAGATGCCTTGTTTATTTTGTAAGCATAATCGAGAGCATGTAGTTACACAGAAAACACCAACGAGCTTTACACCACTGTTTTTTATAAGCTCACACATAAACAGTTTTGCCAAGATGTTTCTAGCGCTTTTCATATGTGATTAAAGGCGGCAAAATAGTTACTAGGTTGAATTGTACAGACGCGCATGTCGCGATGAAGTTTAATGCAAGATATGCTTAGCTCCATGCGTCCTACTGCTTTAAGTCCGCAGTGCAAAAAGCCGCTTATAATCATGCTCTCTGTTGCGCGCTCTATAGCAGATCTAAGAAGAAAAAGATCATCAGCCTGCTTGTGAGGTAACACTTCTTTTAGCGAGCTGCCTGCATTAAGGTGGGCGCGGGAAGAAATGATGCCATTAACAAATCCTTCGAAGATTACGGTTGGAGTCTGCATGCCTACAACCTTGCGAGGTGGATGCACCATGACGTGGCTGCTACCTTGACCAAAAGCTGGATTCTGAATAAGGAAGCTATGCAGGCTTTTCTCTGATATGACAGAGGTCTGAGCTCTTACTTGTGTATTGGGGTGTGCAAGTATTTCGAGAGAGCGCGCGTATAGGCATCTATGAGGGGCTTACAAAGAGGGTCTTATTATCAACTTCTTCAAGCTTTCTGCCCGCAAGTTGTGTAAGGGCTTCCTCTATACCTAGGCTATAGCGCTATGCTGTCTTGTGCACCGCGTCAAGTCATGCGTTTTGGTCCATATAATCGCCGAATCCCATCAAGCTGTGTCGTACAACACCATCATGTGGATCCTATTCAAGGCGCACAATGATTTGCGTGTTCTACTAGTCTTTTGGGTGATCTGCGCGCTATTTAGCCTATAGCTCCTTTATAGTGCCTACACCGTGCCTAATTCCCAAGAGTTAAGGTAGGCAACTTGTTCCTCGGTTAGCTCATCGATGCTAATACCAAGTGTCTTAAGCTTGAGTTGCGCAATGGCATTGTCGATGTTTTGTGGTACGTTATGACAGGTGCTTTCAAGTTCATCTACATGAGTAAGCATATACTCTGCACACAGTGCTTGGTTTGCAAAACTCATATCCATAACGTTTGCAGGATGTCCTTCTGCGCCAGAGAGGTTTATTAAGCGTCCTTCGGCCAAAAGTATAATGCGTCGACCGTCTGGAAGCGTGTATTCATCCACCATAGGCTTCACAGTCTCTTTTTTCACAGCGAGTTCTTTGAGCTTGGGGATGTTAATTTCTGAATTGAAATGTCCAGAATTGCAAATCAGGGCACCGTCTTTCATATGAGTGTAGCAGTCTTCATCAATAACATTAAGATTGCCGGTGACAGTTACCCATATATCGCAAAGCTTTGCCGCTTCAATACGTGGCATAACAGCATAGCCTTCCATATGCGCTTCAAGAGCGGCGACAGGATCGACCTCACACACGACAACCTGAGCCCCCATACCCCTTGCACGCAAAGCAAGCCCTTTACCGCACCAGCCATAACCCGATATAACAATGGTGCGACCGGCAAGAAGGCGATTTGTAAGACGCACAATACCATCAAGGGTTGATTGCCCCGTACCATAGCGATTGTCAAAGAAGTGCTTGGTCTGTGCATTATTAACGGCAATCACAGGAAACTTAAGTGCGCCCTGTCGCGCCATTGCGCGCAGACGCACAACACCAGTTGTGGTCTCTTCAGTTCCACCAATGATGCCGTCAAGTACCTCAGTGCGTGTCTCATGAATACGTCCAACGAGATCAGCTCCATCATCCATGGTGATGTGGGGTTTCGTATCAATGACGGTATCAAGATGCTTATAGTAGGTTTCGGTATTCTCTTCCTTAGTAGCAAAGACGGCAACACCGCAGTATTGTACAAGTGCTGCTGCTACATCATCTTGGGTGGAAAGAGGGTTTGAAGCACATAGCGCCACTTGTGCACCACCTGCGACAAGTGTACGCATAAGATTTGCTGTTTCGGTTGTCACATGTAGGCAAGCACCAATGCGTATATCTGCAAGGGGCTTTTCGTGCTCGAAGCGTTCGCGAATAGAGGCAAGTACCGGCATATCACGATCTGCCCAAAGAATGCGGTCATATCCTTGCTCTGCTAAGGAAAGATCTTTGATGTCATAGTTCATAGCATGCCTCTTTCAAGCTGATTCTGCGACCTGAGTCGCCAAGGATGCAGAAGCTGTGCGCTTTCCATAAGGTTCTTGTCACGCTTTGTGCTTCTTTTCCTAAAACGGCTATAATCCCGGAGGTTTGTTTGAACCCAGGCCGTGTATACGCGTTACGGTAGTAATTGTACGGTAAATGGGTAGGAGCAGGATGAAAAATCCTATAGTACAAGATTTGGTATGTCTTATGTGAAGGAGATGCAGGCTGTGTTTGAAGAGATACTGTCCCGCATGACTTTTGTCGATATATTCAATGCAAGCGTTTTTCTTATTTTTGTAGTGTGTTTTGCTTATCAGATTTTTTATGTATTTGCCGTGCTTATTAAAGCAGCACCTGTTTATGAGGCAAAGAAAAATCATCGTTTCGCTGTCATTATTGCTGCACGCAATGAGCGTGCTGTTATTGGAGATCTTATTCACTCCATTAAGGTGCAAAACTATCCTACCGAGCTTATTGATGTTTTTGTTGTTGCTGATAATTGCACCGATGATACGGCTGAGCGTGCTCGCGATGCCGGAGCAACTGTGTTTGTTCGTCGCAATGACAAGCAGATTGGCAAGGGTTATGCACTTGAATATGGTCTTGACGTCATTGCGAGTCAGTATAAAGACAAAGCGTATGAGGCCTATTTTGTTTTTGATGCAGATAATGTACTCGATGTCAACTATTTTCGTGAAATGAACAAGGTCTTTGATTCGGGCTTCAAGGCATCTACGAGTTATCGCAATTCGAAAAACTTCGATTCAAATTGGATTTCAGCTGGCTATGCTGTGTGGTTTTTACGCGAAGCAAAGTTTCTGAATCAAGCGCGCATTATGCTCAATACAAGTTGTGCTATTTCAGGTACCGGATTTTTTATAGCAGCCGAACTTATTGAAAAACATGGTGGTTGGAAGTGGCATTTGATGACCGAAGATATTGAATTTTCGGCTGCAAACATTCTTGAAAGAGTGCGTATTGGTTATTGCCCAACAGCAGTACTCTATGATGAGCAACCCATAACGTTTCGCGATTCCTGGAATCAACGCTTTCGATGGGCGAAGGGCTTTTATCAGGTGTTTTGGCATTATGCGGCTCGACTGTTTGTTGGTATATTCTGTCAGCCCAAAGGTGCACGATTTGCTTGCTATGACATGCTGATGACTATTTCGCCAGCCATGTTGCTTACTATTATTTCAGTGTTATTCAACGTGGTTATTATCACGCTTGGTGTTACAGGTGTACTGACTACGGGCGAGATGGTGGCCTCATCAATGTCGTCGCTTTTATTTTGCCTCATCAATTATTTATTGTTCATGTTTGTATTTGGTGCACTTGCTATCTTTGTGGAATGGGATTCCATTCATGCAAGCACGGCAAAAAAAATAGGAGCTATGTTCACTTTTCCTCTCTTCCAACTTACCTATATCCCTATAGCACTTGTGGCCTTGGTAAAGAGGGCGGAATGGAAGCCTATCGCACATACTATTTCAGTTGATGTAGAAGCGTTTGCTCAGGCAGAACAAGGCTCTGACGCAAAGCAGGTTCGCTCAAGATAGCTCTACAGCGCTCGAGCAAAAGTGAGACAAAATATCTCCGATACACCTGCTTTCTTGAGCGCGTCACTCGCCGCAAAAAGTGTTGCTCCGGTTGTATACACATCGTCAATAAGCATGACTCCTGTTACGTGAGAAGCTTTATTCAGTTTATCAAAAGAGGCAAGGATCTGAAATTCACTGCGCGTGTTTTCAAAGCGCTCTATACGTGAAAGAACACGCTGATCATGTGTATTGGGTTGCTCAAGCATTGCGTAGACAGGTAAGCCAATACAAGAAGACACCTCGAGTGCGATAGCGTGTGCATGATCGAAACCGCGTCGGCGAATGGCTGTCTTGCGTGCGGGTATCCAAGTTATGGTACTGATACGAGATAGCCAGCTAGGATTGATAACCTGTACCATAAGCTGAGCCATAACGTTTGCAAGCCGTCGTTCTCCGGCGTCTTTGCAAAGCGTTACGAGCCTGCGTGATTGTGCGGTAAGCAGGGTGACGCTTGCGCACCCTGTAAAAGGCAACTCGTTGCGCTCGATGCGTGTAAGTGTGACCGGGTTACATTCTGTGCATTGTACGACACCAAAAGCTGCACCACAGCGATTACACGCACTCCATCTATCGATGTAGGGAAGGTGTAGACGACAGCTTTCGCACAGCAGGCTTCCCGGTGTGTCGCAGAGTGCACAACGTGTGGGCCAAAGAGTTTCAAAAAAGACATTACGAAGAGCACTATGTAGTCGACATGATTCTATTGCTTCCGCTGAATTCCCAGTCTCACTACTGGTCATACTACTAAAGTGATGGATATAAGGTGTACTAGCTTCCATGTATAAAAGCTAGCATGCTCATCTTGGGTTATACAGGCTTAACGCAGCGCTGCAAGATGTATATAAACGGCGCTCTTCGTATGATAAACATGTGCACAGCGTATGCGTGTCTAGCATTTTACATGCATGAATCACTCTTTTACGCGCATCGTCAGTGCGTTTATTCGTTTTGTACAATGATGTCAAATGGCCCTTAAACTTTGGCTCAACTTTGATGCCCCTATGCAATTAGAAAGATAAGGGGAAACTATCAAAGGTCATGAACTCTGTACAACAATAAATACATACAAACATGTTAAAGAGTAGAGATATCTGTAATACTGAGAAAGGAGTATCTATATGTTTAAGGATCTTGTTTTGAAAAACCGCAGTTATCGAGGCTACGATACAAATTTTCTGCTAACTCGTGAGGATCTTCTTGAGTTAGTAGATCTAGCGCGTTTTGTTCCCACATCAGTAAATCAGCAGGCACTGAAATACTATCTTGTGTATGATCCAGATAAAGTGCGTGAACTTCTTGCTATAAGTGCCTGGGCCCTTGCGCTAAAAGATAAAAAACTACCCTATCCAGGACAAGAACCAAGCGCCATGATTGTTGTGCTGCAAGATACAAGCATTGCTCCAGCAAAAGGTAGCTACCTTATTAACGTTGGCATTGCCGCGCAAACCATTTTGCTTGGGGCAAGCGAACGAGGTTTAGGGGGTTGTATCAATGTAAGTTTTCAACAACAAAAACTACGCAAGCTTCTGTCTTTATCAGATGAACTTGAGCCAGTGATGATTATTGCTCTTGGGAAGCCAGCAGAAAACATCCAAATTGTTCCGGTAGGCCCAGACGGTAATACCGCTTATTACCGTGATGAAAATGATATTCATTACGTTCCGAAGCGCAGTCTCAATGATATCGTAGTGTCATAAATATCAAGATAAGATATATGATAAAAGTGGTGGGCCCGGCCGGATTCGAACCGACAACCAAAGGATTATGAGTCCCCTGCTCCACCGTTGAGCTACAGGCCCTTTTGAAAACTGAAGTCGCATTGTAGCGCAAAATATCCGTAACCGCACTTACAGCTTGTATGGAGATCACAGGTTTTCTTTATATTAAATCAAATGCTTAAGACATACCTGTACCTATAGAGCACACCACGGTAGATGCTCACTGCTTGTGCAGAAGGTGTGAGCTTATACAGTGGCGTCAATAACTGTACTTGTTGTGCGCTTATGAAGGACATACAATAGTTTGGTTGCAAAAGCGCAGCAACTTCTTGCTTAGTTGGCATGCTTACCGCACTTGTCTTCTCAGCTTGAAGAGTCTAAAAAGGAGTGTAGGCTAGCTTTGCACATATACACAGGATGGGGTGAAGTTATCCTCAAAGAAAGGCGGTTATATACTAATGGCTATCAAAAACAGTATTAGCAAAGAGCGTACTGCGGAACTTATTGCGGAGTTTGGAAAAAACTCCAACGATTCCGGTAGTGCTGAAGTTCAAGTTGCAATTCTTTCGGAGCGCATTAGCAATCTTACTGAGCATCTCAAAGTACACAAAAAAGACAATCACACACGACGTGGACTTATGATGCTTATTGGTAAACGTCGAGGAATGCTGAAATACATTAAAGATCGCGACATCGACGAATACCGAACACTCATTAAGAGACTCGGCATTCGCGACAACATTTAGATATCATCATACACACTATAAGGCCCGCACAAGCGGGTCTTATAGTGATGAGAGTGGACAAATATATTCGATGTTTAAGGCGGTCGGAAAAGCATGTGGCTTTTCTGCTCGCGGTGGAAGAAATCGAAGTACATCCACCAAAGAAGTTTGGTTGCAATTGGGCAGCTGAAGTACGAGAAAGATGCAAAGATTCATGAACAAAATCGTTGAGGAATTCGAACTATATGGCAAAACCTATCGTTTAGAGACAGGAGAACTTGCCAAACAGGCAACAGGAGCCGTCTTAGTTTCTCAAGGTGATACCGAAGTGCTTGTTACGGCTGTTGTTTCGAAGGATGAGAAAGACTACGACTTTTTCCCGCTCACCGTCGATTTTATCGAGAAAATGTATGCGGTCGGACGCATTCCGGGTGGCTATCTGAAGCGAGAAACTCGTCCATCAGATAAAGGAACGCTTACCGCTCGTATGATTGATCGCCCTATTCGCACTGGTTTTCCTGATGGGTTCAAGCAAGAGGTTCATCTTGTTGCAACAACCTTTGTTGCCGATCAAGTTAATCAGCCCGATACCATCTGTGTCATGGGGGCATCAGCGGCGCTTTTGGCTGGTGGTGCACCTTTTGATGGACCGGCTGCTTGCGTGCGCATTGGTCGTAATGTTGCGACAGGTGAATTTATTGTCAATCCCAGTTTTGAAGAAGCTGAGAACTCAGATTTAGAACTTGTCATTGCTGGCACTGCCGATTACATCAGCATGGTGGAAGCTGGGGCGAAAGAAATTACCGAAGAAGAGATGCTTGCCGCAATGGCGTTTGGCCAAGAAGCTATCGCTGCTTTTTGTGAGAAACAAGCTGCCTTTATCAAAAAGGTGAATCCTCAACCGATATCGTATATCACCCATGAGCCTGCTGCCTGCATTGCTGAGCGCATAGATGCCTACTATGACGAGATGTCTGCTGCCCTCAAGGATGCCGACAAGCACAGCCGCATCGATAAAGTGGAAGCACTTAAGACGCGGATTAGGGAAACAAGTTTTAACGAGGTCGAGCGTGAGGAATGGAAGTCCGATATTACGGCCGCTTGCAAAGCACTTGAGAAACGCGCTATGCGACGCATGGTTGTTGAAACAGGGGAGCGCGTAGATGGGCGTGCAGTTGATGAAATTCGACCACTTTATATCGTGCCAGGCTATTTGTCGCGTGTACATGGATCAGGTTTGTTTCAGCGTGGGCAAACTCAGGTGCTCTCCATTTGTACACTTGGCATGCTGAATGAATGGCAGCGTCTTGACACAATTGACCCCACGCAAGGCAAGCGCTACATTCATCACTATAATTTCCCACCCTATTGCACAGGTGAGACGGGGCGCATAAGTGCACCGAAACGCCGAGAGATTGGGCATGGAGCGCTTGCGGAGCGAGCACTTGAGCCAGTAATCCCTGCCGAAGACGAATTTCCCTATGCAATTCGCGTTGTTTCCGAGGTTCTTGAATCGAACGGGTCCTCTTCTATGGCTTCCACATGCGGCTCAACACTCGCACTGATGGATGCAGGTGTTCCTATCAAGCGTCCTGTATCTGGTATTGCAATGGGTCTTATTAAGGAAGATGACGATGTGGTCGTACTTTCCGACATTCAAGGCCTTGAAGACTTTTTAGGGGATATGGACTTTAAGGTCTGCGGTACCGAACGGGGTATTACAGCTCTACAGATGGATAACAAGGCACGTGGCTTATCGCTTGATATATTAGAAAAAGCTCTTAAACAGGCTCGTGAGGGACGTGCCTTTATTTTGGATGCCATGCTAGAGACACTCCCTACTCCGCGTACTTCTTTGCGCGACACGGCACCACGTATTGAAACCATTCATATTTCGGTTGATAAGATTCGTGATGTGATTGGTTCTGGTGGCAAGGTTGTACGTGGCATTCAGGATGAAACCGGTGTGTCGATTGATATTCACGAAGATGGCACCATACATATAGCAGCTGTCAATGAGGGAGCAGGAAACGCAGCGAAACGCATGATTTCTGCTATTGTGACAGAACCCGAGGTGGGGGAGCGCTATCATGGCGAAATCGTGGGTATTAAGGATTTTGGAGCCTTTGTCAAACTCACACCCACTAAAGATGGTCTACTTCACATTAGTCGCATGGCCAATGGTCGTGTTGCTAAGGTGGAAGATGTGCTTTCGCTTGGGGATATTGTTGAAGTTGAAGTTATTGACGTAGATGCAAACGGTAAGATTTCGCTGGATCGCCTGAATAAACCCGATGCACCCGCCGTCTTAAGTGATGTGTCTTCGCGTCGGCGTTTTGGCGAGCAGGATAATCGTCCTGGTCGCTCGGGAAGACGCGATGCTGCACGCAAATCGGGTGCAAGTGGCACAAGCGATCATCGCACTCCACGCTGCCGTCGAAATTAATACAAAGTCATAATGTTACACACGTTATATGTTTGGTGAGCATACGCTAGTGTCAAGCAAGTTCCAGGAGCATGCTAAAGGTGAGTTGTTTTAAGCAGGGTATAGCTTATCAAGGTGAGTGTCGCGTA
>CAZXOF010000052.1:0-9480 GCA_964642255.1 uncultured Eggerthellaceae bacterium
CGGACAATCTGCTTGCTCTGGCAGGCTACGGTTTTGATGATGCAGGCCCCTACCTTCTCATTAACGATATGAGTACCGCTTCTCAAGAGCGTTTTTCGGTATTAGGACACACCTTTACCCTTACGCGCAAACCTACGCGGTACTGTATTGGTCGCTTTGATCTTATGAGCCACAAACGCTCTGTATGTCCACTGAAAGTTGAATTGCTTTCAACTTCTAAAGAAACACAGTGCCCTACCTGTATAGAAGCTACCGGATTCAATCCTTCGTTTTATTATGCCGATCGTGTCTCACCACAACAGCGCGCCTATAACGCAACACCACACTTTGTCTACCTTGCCTACTTTTCTCCTGAACACATTAAAGCGGGCATCTCAAATGAGACCCGCGGCATTGAACGTTTGCTTGAACAGGGCGCTCGTTCAGTACTCATTGTTGGGCGCTTTCCCGATGCCGATCGGGCACGTGAACTTGAGGCGGCACTTTGTTCGCAGCAAGGTATTCTTGAAACAATGCGCACATCCCTCAAAAACCGCCTACTCGCCACACAGGCCTATGATACACATGAGGCACAACACATACTTAACACACTTGCCAAGCGCCTTGGGGACACGCCATCTGTTGCTCAGGCAGGATTTGCACCCGAAGAGGTACGCGATTTATCGCCCTACTATTTTAGTGAGTCGACTCCTAGTATTGATGTTTTGCAACTCCCTGATGACCATGACAATACTTGTGGCGGCCTGTGCGTTGGCATAGTAGGTTCAACACTGCTGTTTGAACAAAATGACCTAATATTTCTTGCACCTATCAAAGAATGGATATCTCACGAAATTGAAGTACTTGACGAAGAAATTGCCTGCTCATACGACATAGAACCACAGCAATTTTCACTCTTTTAGTGCGTAGATATACCTACTTCTGCAAGTATGCTATTAAGTGTGCGCCATGCTAGTTCGGCGCACTTAACACGCGCCGGCATATGCGAAACATCCTGAAGCTGTACTGCTTCATCAAGACTGGTGTAATCGTCACTAGAAAGCGCTTCACCACGAATCATTGCTAAAAATAAGTCTGAAAGCCGTCGTGCTTCTTCAACGGTTTCATCCGTAATAAGATCGGCCATAATATCTGCCGAAACCTGAGAAATGGCACAGCCTTTCCCTGAAAACGAGGCTTCCTCCACAACACCGTTTTCAATGCGTAGCTGTATGGTGAGCTCGTCACCACAGCTAGGATTTATACCATCACGCGTATGTGTGGGAGCCTCCATGGAGTACTTGAAATCGGGGTGAGCTGTATGCTCCATAAAACTTGCGGACGTATAAATATTGCCCATCGGGGCGATACTCCTCTCCAAGTCCTCACGCAGTCCAGTGCTGTACGCCATACCTTGTCTCGACCGTAGTGCATACAATATACTTTTGCGATACTACGCAAGAAAGGTTTTGCGAACAACATCAAGACCTTGCATCAAGGCGTCGATATCGTCTTGGTCATTATAGAAGGCAAAACTTGCTCGACAGCACGCTCGATTCTCGCAATCAAGCCAAGTTAAGAGTGGCTGTGCGCAATGATGCCCAGCGCGAATACACACACCCTGCATATCTAAAATACTTGCTACATCATGTGGATGCACACCACGCACAATAAAGCTAATCACTCCATGATGTTGCTCGCTTCGATCTGACCCAATGATATCGATAAACGATAACTTAGTAAGTTCGTCTAGAGCCACACGCACCAGCGCACCCTCACGAGCCTGTATGGCATCATAACCAACCTTCTCAACAAGATAACGAAGCGCCTCATGTGATGCATAAATGCCGGCTGCATCTTGTGTCCCTGTTTCGAACTTCTCAGGAATAGGTGCCCACACAGCATTTTGTTCGGTAACTGAATCAATCATCTCGCCGCCGGTCAGCAAAGGCGGCATGCGATCAAGCAGCTCGCTGCGTCCCCACAACACGCCAATACCAAAAGGCCCGTATGCCTTATGAAGCGAAAAGGCGAGAAAATCAACTCCCAAGGCAGCAACGTTCACCGGCAAATGAGGCACCGACTGTGCAGCATCTACCACCACATAGGCACCTTGCGTGTGCGCTGCCGCAACTATACGCTCAACAGGAAGTTGCGTACCAAATACGTTTGATACATGAGCACAAGCAACAATCTTAGTACGCGGTCCAATCTTGGAAGCAATTTCTTCATCAGATAGTTCACCGTCTTGTGAAGGCCGTAGATAGATGAGGTTTGCTCCTGTAACTCGACATACCTGCTGCCACGGTATGAGATTCGAATGATGCTCCACGATGGTGATAACAACCTCATCACCAGCAGACAATACCGTTGGTGCAAAAGAGTGCGCCACCACATTGAGTGCCTCACTCGCATTGCGACAAAACACAATTTCGCGATCACGAACACGGCCCCGCTCGTCGCACGCGCCCACAAAATTTGCTATATATTCTCGTGCATGAGAGATAGCCTCTGTTGCCTCTACTGACAATGAATAGAGTCCTCGCAAGGGGTTTGCGTTCATTGTTTCGGAAAATCGGCGCTGCGCGTCAAGCACACATGCTGGACGTTGTGCCGTTGCAGCACTATCAAGGAAGGCAAGGTGGGGCTGTTGTGCCAAAAGCGGAAAATCTTTCTTGTATGGATTCGCATGAATATCAAGTGCCTTGTTGTTCGCAATATGCTGCGCTTGATTGCCATCATGCGTGTCTGCGTGTCCAGCGGTAGCGCGAGACTGTACAGCCTGTTCTTGCTCTGTACTGTACATTACCTGCGTTGCTGTTTGCGACTTTTGTACCGTTGTTGAGCTCATACGTGATCAACTCCTAATGCCTCTAGAAAATCGTCAAACAGCATGCACCCGCAGCGTATCACACCAGCTCGGGCAGCATCGTTAGGTGCAGATAAGGCTGCTTCTTCAAGTTTGGCTCGCACAAATAGCCCTTCGGCTGCTTCGGGAGAAATCCCACGAGCCTGAAGATAAAAAAGCTGATCGGGTCGCACGTGACCAATAGTTGCACCGTGATTGCCTACCACATCGTCCTCGTCACACAAAATCACGGGGACCGTTTTATTCTCTACACCCTCATCAACTAAAAGCACCGTCTCATGCTCTAAACCCGAAGCACCCTTACATCCATGCGCAAGATCAATAGTTCCGCGCAAACATTTCTTGCTTGCCCCAGCAAGCACACCATTGGCAAGAAGCTCGCTTTTTGTTTCACGTCCTCTATGCGTCACGCAATAGTTGAAGTCACGTTTTTGATTGCGCACACCAAGATAACTTGTCTCTACGGTAACAGTCGCACCCGCGCCCGCAAGTTCTCCTGCTAAACCAGTGTATGAGGCACCAGCACCCAGGATAAGATGTCGTACATGCACTGATGCTTCCTCATCAAGAAACAGTCCGGAGTCATCAAGAGCAACAAAAGCATCATCAGCTGTTTGAATACAGGTAAGATTTACACGGCTGTGTGCTCCTGCTATCAAGCGAACAGATGAGCCAACCACACCAGCAGCACTCTCCTTAAGCGTTGCAGGGGTGTTGTGAGCAGTAAGAGGTTCCTGAGTGATAGAAGCAGCACAGATATCCTGATTTGCAGAAACCTTCTGCTGAGCGACATCTGACACGGCAGCATCAAGAATGATTACCAAATCAAGTGCGCCACCCTCTTCTACCACCACATCCGCCGCAGCTGCCCGCACTTCCCCACAACATCCCCGCACATGAATAGACACCTGAGCTTGAGTGTTAGTTGCAACGCGTATGGTTTGAGCCGGAGCCGCCATCGTACGTAGCGCATCAAATGCATCTTTTCCCATACCGGTTGTAAAAGCCTTTATTGGACTGTAAGTTTCTTCCAATGCAAGCGCTTGCTCTTGATAGGCCGATAAAGCCGGCATATCAAGGGAATGCTTGTCGCTCTGTGTTGTCTGTTGTGCTTGAGCTGCATGATCCAGCGCAGGTTTGCGACGCATATGCGCATAACGCTGTTCAGCATTTTCAAGTACGCGGTCAAAGTCGCCGTCATCGCCGTAACACACACCCTGCGCCGACACACTCGCTGCACTGCCTGCACCAGCCATGACCGGAAGCTCAATGCAAACATCATTCATTTGCAATCGGATCCATGTAGAGGCCGGCATAGCATTCGAAGCTTCAAGTACACACATATCTTCGCGTGTTTGTATGGTATTACTTGTAGCATCATGCTCGATACAGAAGGACTGTGGTTCATTTGTCATCCTATTGCTCCTTCCATCTCAAGCTTGATAAGGTTATTCATTTCAACGGCGTATTCAAGTGGAAGCTCTTTGGCAACTGGATTCGCAAAGCCATTGACAACCATCGCGCGCGCCTCTTCCTCACTCATACCACGACTGGTAAGATAAAAGATTTTGTCATCGCTAATACGCCCAATAGTTGCCTCGTGACCAATATTGATATTCTTCGCACGAATATCCATTGCAGGGATAGTGTCTGATCGGCTCCTATCATCAAGCATGAGCGATTGACAACTTACCGTTACACTTGAACCTTCAGCTTCAGGCGTTGCCACAATGGAGCTACGAAAGGTTTGAATACCACCACCCTTTGAGATGCCTTTTGTTTCCACCGTTGCGCTTGTCTCAGGCGCAGCCAGTACCACCTTACAACCCGTGTCTAAGTTTTGCCCAGCTCCAGCAAAGGTGACGCCGGTAAAACTTGACCGGCTACGACGACCCACTAACACACTCATAGGGTATAGATAGCCCACATGGCTTCCAAACGAACCACTAATCCATTCAATCTCGCCCTCTTCTTCAACGCGGGCACGCTTGGTATTGAGGTTGTACATATTTTTCGACCAATTCTCGACGGTCGAATAACGCAGATGCGCGCGTTTACCTACAAACAGTTCCACTGCACCAGCATGTAAGTTCGCCACATTATATTTTGGTGCCGAACAACCTTCAATGAAGTGTAAGTCAGCGTCGTCTTCCACAATGATAAGTGTATGTTCGAACTGACCGGCTCCCTTGGCATTCAAACGGAAATAGCTTTGTAGGGGGAAGTCAAGCTTTACGCCAGCAGGCACATACACAAAAGACCCGCCACTCCATACTGCACCATGAAGCGCCGCAAATGCATGATCATCAGGAGGAATAAGCGTCATAAACCTGCTGCGAATCAACTCTTCCCATTTTGAGTCGTGCAATGCCTCTTCAATACTAGAATATACAATGCCCATACGCGCAGCAGTTTCTTGCATGTTGTGATACACAAGCTCTGAGTCATACTGAGCCCCTACGCCAGCAAGATAACTGCGTTCCGCTTCGGGAATACCAAGGCGCTCGAAGGTGTTTTTGATGTCATCGGGCACGTCTTCCCATGAAGCCTGTTGATTAGTATTTGGCTTAACGTAGGTAACAATGTTTTTTACATCAAGGCCCTCAATAGATGGACCCCATGAGGGATAAGAACAATTCAAGTAAATCTCAAGTGAATGCAGACGAAAATCAAGCATCCACTGTGGCTCTTCCTTGCGCTTTGAAATCTCGGTAACAATTTCAGCCGTTAAGCCCGCATCAAGACGCTCAAAGCCCTCTTCGCTATCAGTTATGTCATAGATGCTGCGATCAACATCAGCGACTTCACTGCGTTTCTTCGCCATCGTCGCCCCCCTAGACACTCACAGGCGGCACAACAGCTGTATCTTGCAGCACTTCAACGTCAGGGACATCTTCGAAGGACTCAAATCCGTGTGTATTGATCCAATCGATAAGCGAGGCATCTCCCTTACGCGCCACATGTCCTCGCACCATCACGTGCACATGATCGACCCCAAGACGCTCAAGAATACGCGTATTGTGCGTAATGATGATCAGTGTTCCTTCACAACTTGTGCGATATAGATCAATACCACGACTCACCACGCCTAACGCATCGACGTCAAGACCCGAGTCGGCCTCATCAAGAATGGCAAGCTTAGGCTGCAACAACAAGAGCTGTAGCATTTCCACCTTTTTCTTCTCGCCCCCTGAAAAGCCAACGCCCAGCTCTCGGTCAAGATACGCTGGATCCATATCAAGCTCGCTGCACAACTCCTGTGCACGACGCCGAAATTCTTTACCCTTCATCTGTTTACCGGGACGCGCGGCAAGCGCTGCACGCAAAAAGCTTGCCAAGGGCACACCGGGAACCTCAACCGGAGCTTGAAAAGAGAGAAACAACCCTCTCACCGCGCGCTTATCTGCACTCAATTCTGAAATATCTTCTCCATCAAACAGTATTATGCCGCTATCATGTGCATAGGCTGGATCGCCCATAATAAGACGACCCAGCGTTGACTTACCGGCACCGTTTGGACCCATGAGTACGTGAGTTTCTCCTGCCCCAACAGTAAGACTCACGTTATGTAGAATCTTCTTTCCATTCGCAGAAGCGTTTACGCTCTGTAAGGAAAGAAGCGGATTTATCTGTGCCATGCGCTCTCTCTTCCATTTAACCTTATGAAAACAAATACTACCACTAAAGTATCAATAACGTTATAATGCTTTTCACGAAAGTCAAGAGAAATTCTTATCGGTTGACTATCATTTCAGATAAGCCACCGAAAGAAAAGAGAGGTGTATTGTGCTCATATCCTCAAAGGGACGCTATGCGCTGCGATTGGTGATTTGTATTGCAGCTTTTGGTGGCTCTGAGAAGGCGATGTCTTTGCGTGAAGTTGCCGAACGAGAAGGTCTTCCACCAAAATACCTTGCACAGTTAGTACGCCCGTTGGTAAAAGAAGGCTTTCTGCGCAGTGTACGTGGTAAAGACGGGGGCTACACACTTGCACGCCCTGCACATGAGATGAGCGCTGGAGATGTTTTGCGAGCTGTTGAAGGTAGCACGGCGCCCGTTGCTTGCGAGGGCCTTGAAGGCACCTGCGCACGTATTGGGCTATGCTCCACAGCTAACTTTTGGGCAGGACTTGATGAAGTGATTGAAAGCTACGTCGACGGCGCTACCATTGCAGACTTCATTTCGGAAGCTGCACCAAACGTCGCTACAGACAACACAAGCGCTTCGCCTACAACACAGGCACTGCATTAGCCCGATGTCCTGCAAACTTGTCTTGCTTATCTAGCTTACAAGATGCTTGGCCCACAAGACACCGGCCTAAAAGACTCCTTAATGCAAGGCACTTTAATTACAAAGTACTTTGACGTACCTTTACGCTTGCGATTCGTCTACCACATTGATCTGGTCGCCTTTTTCAATGCGCCCACCCTTGAGCACTCGCACAAAAATGCCCTCGCGCGGCATAATGCAATCACCCACCTGATGATAGATTGCACAGTGAGAATGACACTCCTTACCAATTTGAGTCACTTCAAGCACCACATCCTTGCATGCAAGTTTTGTTCCAACAGGCAGTGCTCGCAAATTAACACCTGAAACAATGATATTTTCACCAAAAGCGCCGTTGTTTACATCCGCGCCACGATTTTTGAAAGCTTCAATCTCTTCGAAACCAAGCAGACTTACCTGTCTATGCCAAGCACCCGCATGAGCATCACCTTCAATACCCCATTCTTCGCGAAGCTCAATAAAAGGAACCTCAGTTTTTTGTGTACCTTTTTTCTCGCTCACACACACAGCCTTGACCACTCCCATGGCGACACCTTTCTCGTCTCTGTTGTCGATATGCCGTGCGCCACCTCGACATACCCGGTGCAAACTCATTTTATATCCCGCTCTTTGCTGCACGACAAAGACGCACGCCATCTAAAAATTGTGACATGGTGCGCACGGGTTTCTCTTAGCGCAGCATCAGTATACCCCAATGAGAATAAGGTCAGTTGCACTTCATATCTTCAGATTCGTAAAGTATCAAAAAGCTGCCATCCTTCAGATACAATAGTATTTTATGAACGACATCATACATATTGCAAGACACGTACTACAACACTCGCTTGAAGATACGCTCTATCTTATTCCCTTCTTGTTTGTGACCTATATGTTTATGGAATGGGTTGAGCATTACGCGCAAGATAAGACAGAAGTAGCCGTCAGAAAGGCAGGTGCGGCAGGGCCAGTTGTTGGTGCCGTGCTAGGAGTTGTGCCGCAGTGTGGATTCTCGGCAGCGGCTGCAACACTCTACGCTGGACGCGTGGTGACTCTAGGCACCCTGTTTGCCGTACTATTATCCACCTCAGACGAAATGCTACCTATCTTTATTGCCTCACAGGTACCGCTTTCAACAATTGCAAGCGTGTTAGGAATCAAGATTCTTGTTGGCATTGTTGTCGGCTTTTGTGTTGATACCCTTATGCACCTTACTAAGCACAATCAGCACAACCTGGTCATTCACGAATTGTGCAAACGCGAACGGTGCAGCTGTCACAACACATCTTCTGAATTAAGCGATGACTCAAGCAGCACACATTATCACGAAGCAGATGCTAAACATCAACATAGTCACTCACATAGCACTCTGCTTAAAAGTGCCTTGGTGCACACACTACAAGCAACAGTATTTGTTTTTGTAATAACCATAATGGTCAATGCTGCATTCGAACTTGTAGGCGAAGAAGTATTAAGCGACTTCCTAAGCGCAAATGCATCACTGTCGGTGTTTGCCTGTGCACTTGTTGGCTTAGTACCAAATTGCGCAGCAAGCATCGCCATCGCGCAGTTATATGCCGACGGAGTGCTTGGTGTAGGATCAATGTTGTCGGGTCTTTTGGTGTCTGCAGGTGTTGGGCTTTTGATTCTGTGTCGAGCGAATCGGCGCCCCGTAGAAAATGCTGCAATCATTGTATCGTTATATGTTATTGGTGTTGCGTGTGGACTTGCCGCAAATGCATGGGATATCGTTTTGTAATGTTGCAGGCCTTACAAATATCTCACAACCCGTACACCTTCAGCCGCATAACTTGAACGCAAGCGAAACTAACCTTGTGTTCCGCCGGCTAAAAGAAAAGTTGTTGAGGCAACAATACACACCATGGAGAACGGAGAGTATATAGCAGTAAAAACAATACTAAGCATTAGTATTTCAATGGCTTCTATTAGTGTTTCAATGCCATCAATATTACCAATGCTATATAGGATATGCATACCGATATATGGTATTACGCTGACCGCAGTGACAAGTACACTGCCGCCAAGCACAACTGCTGCAATGATCTTTTCTCTACGAGCTTTTTTAAGAGATACAGGTGTATGTGATTTTTCACGAGCTTTTTGTATGTCATGACAGATAAGGAGTGTAATTAGACTTGCTACTAACACGATAAGCACAAATCCATATATAAAACACTCTCTAATAGTTGCGGAGAAAGAATTGTCGTATACTATCCATCCGACAACGCCTACAATTGCCAACAGCTCCCCCACAAGGAACCATTTTTGAAGGTATTTGCGCATAAGTAATCTCTTTGCTTTAACTTCTTTGGTTCTTAGAGTCTCTCTTCGGACTACGTATATTA
>CAZXOF010000053.1:0-9399 GCA_964642255.1 uncultured Eggerthellaceae bacterium
ACAACACCGAATCCATGGTTTTGTACCGTAATTTCAACGCGTCCGGTACGTAAATTCATGACAGGATGGTTTGCCCCGCGATGTCCAAATTTAAGCTTTTCAATACGTGCACCAACGGCTTTGCAGATCATTTGATGCCCAAGACAAATACCGAAGAGTGGAACCTGCCCCAAAAGCTTTTTTACCTGCTCATAGGTACCAGATACCGCATCAGGATCCCCCGGACCGTTCGACAAAAAAACCCCATCGGGTTTCATGGCAAGCACTGTTTCAGCTGGTGTATCCCATGCAACACTCATAAGTTCACAGCCTACACGCACCAGATTATCGAGAATAGAAGTTTTTACACCGCAGTCATACACAACAACTTTGTGACGTGCTGAGATCGGCTGCGTAAGAAAGCCAGTATGTTTTTTTTCAGACTGAAAGAATCTATTCTGTGCGCTTGGTAACCCACATACAAGATTTTTACCAAGTAAGGACTCACTCGCACGCACTTTGGTAAGGAGACTTTCAATATTGCTGTCTTCGGTTGATATAACCGCTCGCATAGCACCCGCTTCGCGCACATGACGCACAAGTGCTCGCGTATCAATTCCTTCGATGGCAACAATATTGTTGCGCACAAGAAATTCTGGCAAAGATTCTGTTGAACGCCAGTTTGACGGAACAGAGCATAAATCGCGCACTACAAGACCGCGTGCTGCACACGTGTATGCTTGGACATCTTCAAGGTTTACCCCATAATTGCCGATCTGCGGATAGGTCATTGTAATGATTTGACCGGCATATGACGGATCGGTAAGCACCTCAAGATACCCAACTAGTGAGGTGTTGAAGCATATCTCACCAAAACGCTCACCGCGCGCCCCACAGGCTGTACCAGCAAATACCGTGCCATCTTCAAGCACCAATAGCGCCGAAGACGGTGCTGGTTTTGATGTACCTGTAAGTAGGGCTTCACTAAGCTTACTCAAGAACTGCTCCCTCCTCCATTGTTGCATATCCCCCCACATAGACATCGGTTGCACACCCATAAAGCTTTTTGCTATCGAACGGTGAGTTAGACGACTTTGATTCAAACTGTGTAGCATCAACCGTCCACTGCAGATGGGGATCAAACACTGTCAGATCAGCTATAGAACCCGCCTCAATGGCAACATGCTCAAGATTAAGAATGCGTCGGGGATTAATCGCCATCAGTTCAACCATGCGATTCCAATCAATAAGACCAGGCTTCACAAGATGCGTGACTATCAGCGCAAGAGAGGTTTCAAGACCAATCATGCCAAAAGCAGCACGTTCAAACTCACAGTTCTTCTCAAAGCTAGCATGGGGAGCATGATCGGTAACAATGGCATCGATTGATCCATCACAAACACCCTCAATAAGCGCTGCTCGATCGACAGCAGTTCGAAGCGGAGGATTGACTTTAAGATTTGTATCATAGGCACTGTCAATATCATCTTCGCAGAGCACAAGCGCATGTGGAGTAACCTCACAAGTAACGCATAAACCTTCTGACTTCGCTTGACGCACCAAATCAAGCCCTCGTGCTGATGTAAGATGTTGAATGTGCAAGGGGCAACCTGTTAAACGTGCAAGTGCAATATCGCGCGCTATATGGATTTCTTCTCCTTCTGCAGGCCAACCGGCAAGCCCTAAACGTGTTGAGACGGCGCCTTCATTCACCTGTCCATTACCAACTAAGGCCTCATCTTGACAGTGGCTCATGACAACGCGGCGGAATTGACTTGCATATTCCAACACTCGTCGCATCATGCCCGCATCTTGCACTCCCCGTCCGTCATCGGTGAAAGCAACGGCACCATGTGCCGCCATATCACCCATTTCAGCAAGTATCTCGCCTTGTAGTCCCTGCGTACAGGCACCTGAAGGATAAATACGGCACTTCCCCACTTCACGTGCCCGATTGCAAATATAATCAATCTGTACGGCGCTATCGGTTACTGGCCTGGTGTTAGGCATTGTGCATACCGCAACAAAACCTCCTCGTGCTGCCGCACGTGATCCACTTGCAATATCTTCTTTATATTCAAATCCCGGATCACGAAAATGCACATGCATATCAACCAAACCCGGCACTAACACACGCCCCGATAAGTCACGCTCGACACCTTTTGACATCGAGAGATCACGCCCTACTTCAACAATGCGACCATCACGCACCAACACGTCCACAACATCATCAAGACCTACCTGGGGATCTATTACACGGGCACCCTTAAGCAGCAAAGCCATGATCACTCCCTCCCAACAGTAAATACAGCACCGCCATACGAACAAGAACCCCTGCATACACCTGATCAAGAATGACGGAACGACGTGGATGATCGGCCATAAAGTCATCGACTTCCACGCCCCGGTTCAAAGGACCGGGATGACACACCAGCGCATCGGGCTTCATAAGCTGATCACGTTCTTTTGTGAGGCCAAACAAGCGGTGGTATTCGCGCAGCGAGGGAAAGGGGGCGCCTTCAAGACGCTCGCGCTGAATACGCAAAAGATAAACCACATCCAGATCACCCAACACTGCATTAAAATCACTCGTTACACGTTCAGCTCCTAGTAAGTCAGGACGCGCAGGCAGCAGTGTCGGCGGCGCTATGAGAGTTACATGTGCACCCATTGTTTTAAGTGCCGGACCAAGTGATCCACACACACGCGAATGACGTATGTCACCAATGATGCCAACGGATAAACCCTCAAAGCTTCCTTTTGCCTGCCAAAGCGTATACAGATCGAGCAGCGCCTGAGTAGGATGCTGATGCTTACCATCTCCTGCGTCGATAACAGATACACCTGAGATATCTGCAATTTTGCGTGGCACACCAGCATGTTTATCGCGCACAACAATAAGATCAATCCTGTAAGAGCATAGCGTTGCTACTGTATCAACCAGACTTTCTCCTTTAACGGTTGAGGTCGCTGAACCTCCAAAGTTCAAACTGTCGGCCGAGAGGCGCTTTTCGGCAATCTCAAACGAACTTTTTGTGCGCGTCGAAGGCTCGTTAAACATATTGACAACTGTTTTACCTCGAAGAGTCGGCACTTTTTTAATAGTACGTTCGTTGATTTCTTTAAAACGCTGTGCTGTTTCTAAGATGAGCATAATGTCATCAATGGAATACTCACTCAGATCAATAAGGTGTTTATGAGCAAATCCCATCTCACACACCCGCTTTGTTTATAGTATCCATACGATTTCCCAAAAGTGCTGATCCAGGCCTTGCTCCCGGATCAAGCTCACAGATCTCAACAAAGCTTATGCCATCGGTTTCATCAAGATAGAGTCGCACGCTCTCCGTTCGTGCAGACGGAACATTTTTACCCACATAATCGGCTCGAATCGGAAGCTCACGATGCCCGCGATCAACAAGAACAGCAAGCTCTACACAGGCTGGACGCCCAATGTCTATCAAAGCATCAAGTGCAGCACGTATGGTGCGTCCGGTAAACAGCACGTCATCAACAAGTACAACTTTCAAGCCATCTATGCTACAAGGGATGTCCGTTGAAAGAACTTCAGGATTAAAATGTGTAGCGAAATCATCGCGATAAAAACTGATATCAAGCTTGCCGCGCGGTATCTCAACACCCTCAATTGCACCAATCGTGTTAGCAAGACGTTCGGCAAGCAGATCGCCGCGCGTCACAATACCAACAAGCACAAGATTTTCAGTACCTTTATTTGCTTCAAGAATTTCATGCGCAATACGCGTAAGAGAACGCTCAATTTCGTCTGCATCCATGACAGACGTCACAGATTTTCGGTCGATCATACACACCCTTTCTCATCAGAGTGCATACAGCAGACCCTGCGTCATATTCGACGCACATACCCGCAACAAAGATACATAAGCAAGCCTTTGCAGCAGATAAAGGCGTTGTGCAATTGCGCCCATAGTAAAATAAGAGCGCCTCTACCTCATGCCTTGTCGGTCTCTCTGTACCGCATTTAAAGGACAATGTTTAGTATATGCCTATACCTAGCTTTGGCGTAACCCCTGAAATCTAGTTACTTGATGCCTTTATATCATCGGCCTCGCGAATAGCTACCCGTCGGATTTTGCCATTAACTGTTTTGGGCAAGGCTTGGATATATTCAATAAGACGAGGATACTTATACGGTGCTGTCTTGTGCTTCACCCATAATTGCAACTCTTCTGTAAGCGCATCGCTCGCACAAAAGCCTTTAGCAAGAACAACGCTTGCCTTAACAATGGTACCGCGTAGCGGGTCAGATACACCCGTTATGGCACACTCATGCACTGCCGGGTGTTCAAGCAGTACGCTTTCAATCTCAAAAGGCCCAATGCGATAACCACTTGATTTAATGAGGTCATCATTTCGCCCCACATACCAGAAAAACCCATCTTCATCACACCATGCTGTGTCCCCCGTGTGGTACCAGCCGTCACGTATAGCAGTCTTTGTTCGCTTGGCGTTGCGATAGTATTCCACCATAATTCCGGGTTGTTTTTGAGTGATATCAATGCAGATCTCACCAGTTACACCTGGCTTACATTCATGCCCCACTTCATCCAGAATAGCAACACGATACAGCGGAACCGCCTTTCCCATAGAGCCAGGTTTTGGATCACAATCTCCAAGATTTCCAATCAGGAGCGGAGTTTCTGTTTGACCAAAACCTTCATAGATGACAAGGCCTGTGTTCTCCTTCCAAAAAGTAAACAGATCAGGGTTTAGGGGTTCTCCTGCTGTTGTTGTATGCCGCAGTGACGACAAGTTATAGGCATCAAGGTGTTCTAGCATCATCATGCGAAACATAGTGGGAGGGCAACACAGAGTACTTACCTGATACTTGCCAATCAAAGCCAGAATTTCAGCAGCATTAAAGCGATTGAAATCGTAGGTAAGCACGGCTGCTTCCATAAGCCACTGACCATAGTATTTTCCCCACACTGCCTTACCCCAGCCAGTATCTGCAATGGTGAAATGAAGGCCGCCATCGGATACCACTTTGTGCCAATGTTTAGCGGTTAAAACATGGGCTATCGCATATTCAGAATCATGCAGCACCATCTTTGGGTCGCCTGACGTACCGGAGGAAAAATACATAAGCATCGGATCAAGTGCACGCGTCTCGATACGAGTGAACATATCGGATGCTTCGCACACCCCAGTATTGAAATCCTCCCAACCTGTGCGCGCAGCAGCAAGAGCGCATATACCTTCTGCACCTGATAAAGCCGATCCCACTACATCAGAATCCTGACCCACCAATTCACCGTTTTCACCGCGTGGTGTTAGACCACCTCCCGCACCATTCACCAAAATGCGTGTCTGCACACTGGGGCACAGTGGTACAACTGCATCCACAACATCAGCAATATCGCCTACTGACGTTGCGATGATGGCCTTAATATCTGCACATTGGAGGCGATAAATCAAATCATTTTCTTTAAGCATAAACGTGGCGGGCACCATAACCGCACCAAGCTTTGCTAAAGCAAGAGCAACAAACCAAAACTGATAGTGACGGCGCAGGATTACCATAACGTAATCACCTCGACCAATACCAAGCTTAGCTAAATAGTTTGCTGTCTTGTCTGACCAGCGTTTCATATCGGCAAAACTAAAGATATGTTCTTCACCTTCGGGATTACACCACACCATTGCACAACGGTTAGGGTCGTTATTTGCAATATCATCCACTACGTCATAGCCAAAGTTGAAGTTTTCTGGACAGTGCACATGGAAGGCTGTAAGTACACCATTCATGTCGTAGCTTTCATTAACAAAGCGTTTATGTATATTCCTCATATCTTTTTAACTCCTGTACGAACCAAAGAGTAACAATCCGCGTATGTCGCTTCTCCTAGCTTCAGTTTTATTCACACAACTCATCTTGTATTTATAAGAGAATGTTTAAGCAATTCGGGTGAACTGCACAGCAAAATGAGCATCTGGGCCACCAACAGTGACAGCTGGCGCAAAGCAGGATGCGCCCCTTATTGGAACAAGGGCATAGCAAGTACCCACATCACTTGCAAGAAAACTCTTTACAACGGCAACATTTTCCGCCCGTGTAACAGTGCACGTTGCATATGTCAGTACACCTCCAACTGCTACATGACGCGCCGTTTGAGATAAGAGTGCTGCGCCAAGCTGAGCAAGTTTCTCTACATCTTCACTTGATAGGCGCCAACGAATTTCTGGATGACGTCGCAGCGTTCCTAGTCCTGAACAAGGTGCATCAACCAAGGCTGCATCAAAGAGACGGTCACCTAAACTGTAAGCTAGATCAGTTGCATCAGTTGCAATAGTTTGAGCAAGTTTAATGCCACAGCTCGCAGCTCGTTTACGAAGCACTTTGAGCTTATGTGCATGTTTATCAATAGCAGTCAAATGCAGCTGCGAGCCATACGTCTTAAGTGCATTGCTTTGTAATAAAAGCGTCTTCACACCACGACCAGCACAAACCTCCAGAAAGCTAGCGGGCCATATAGATGGAAGAGCAATACGACACACAGCCTGTGCTGATGCATCTGAAATCACTACCGCTCCATCGGCAATAAGTTTGCGAATGCGCCCGTCGGCAAGCACGCGTGGTTGTAAAATATGCAGGCAACCTTCAATTGTGTGCCCACCCGACACTCCTGGCTCCACCTCTGATCCTGCCGCTCGTAGCAGGTCAATAACGTCTTGCTCACACGCTCGCGCCGCATTGACAGCAAGGTATAAGGGTGCTTGACCGTTTGAAGCGGCCATTAATTCACGTGTGGCATCTTCCCCTAAGTCTTCAGCAAGATATGCCGCAAGATCCTCGGGAAATCCATATAGACGCGCTGCTGCCGCAAGATCAGTTGCAGGATCACCAAAGGGAAAGGTGCGAGCAGCTTGTACTACACGTCGCAATACAAAGTTTGCAAGACCAGCGGCTCGTGGAGCAATGCTGCGTACCAGTTCAACACCCTGGTCAACCGCTGCATAGGCATCTTTGTTAAGAAACAGAATCTCATAAGTGCTAATGCGCAGGGCATCGCGCACATCGTCATTCACATCACGGGGTGAATTGAGTACCCGATCAAGCACCTCATCCAAAGTACCTACCGTTGCCGCCACCCCAAGCGACAAAGTTGTTGCAAAGGCTCTATCCTCACGCGATAGCGCATGTCTATCATTCACGAGTTGCTCAATTACATCATGAGTATAAACACCTTTTTCACGCACCGCTCGTACTACCTCTAAAGCAGTCAGCCTCCCAGCACTTGCACGGTTATATTCATCTGTATTTTCGTGTGACCTATAATGCGATTGTGTCGCACTGCGCACCATATGTTTCTTATTTAATTTATGCGTGGTCGGTCGCTTGCTCACTCGACCTTCATCAGGCATCGTAACTCCCCCATTCTGCGCCATGGCGCTTGATGCCTTGGATACCAGTTGCAAAAACAGAAGCATCCATAACTCGTTTGCCACCAGGTTTGACAGATTCCACAACAAGTACGCCATCTGCTGTTCCAAGCACAAGATGTCCAGACACAAATGCTACACATCCCGCCGTTGGTACAACAGCAGCAAAGCCCTCGTCGTTAGCATCGGCGTTATGTGCCGTTAAAATTGCCACTGTTTTTCCGGCAATCATGCAACGCGCTGGGCGTCTAGTAGATGATGCTCTCACTTTTCGAGCTAGCACCTCTGCAGAATCATCAGGTTTAAGTGCTAACTCGGTCTTTTCAACTTTAGGGGCATAACACGCCTGTGTCTCAGATTGCTCAATCCACTGAGCACTACCACACTCAATACAGTCAAGTGCTTCAAGAAGCGCCTCAGCTCCTAGCTCTGTTAACTCTGTGCTTAGTTCGCTTTCATACTTAGCAGCCACAGAAGTAATCTTGCGCACACAATATGGACCGGTATCTAAGCCCTCCGTCATGCGCATAATGCATACACCAGTTTCGGTATCTCCTGCCAAAATTGCACGTTCAATAGGAGCAGCACCTCGCCAGCGCGGAAGCAAAGAAGTATGGACGTTAATACACCCAAAACGCGGAATAGCCAATACCTCGGGTGGCAAAATCATACCGTAAGCTGCTACGCATACTATGTCGGGCGCAAGCGTACGAAGGAAGCGATGTTCGCTAGGATCACGTAAGTTTTTTGGTGTGCGTACAGCAATGCCATAATGCTCGGCAACACGACGCACCGGCGAAGGCTCGGGCTTGGAACCGCGCGAACACACTGCATTAGGGCGCGTATAGACGCAGATAATCTCATGTTTTTCAACAAGCACATTTAGAACTGTCGCAGCAAGCAACGGTGTTCCCATATAAACGATACGCACTGCTTACACAGCCTTCTGCTCAACTGAGGTATCCCCTGGCTTTGCCTTGCATGCAAGAGCAAGTTCATAGTTGGCAAGAGCTTGCAAGCGCGCATCAGGTGTACAACGCTCAAATAAAGTGATGCCGTTCAAATGATCAAGCTCGTGTTGCAGGCAGCGCCCCAGCAAACCATCCCCTTCAAGTTCCCACAATTCACCTTCCAGATCGTAATATTGAACGCGCGCCCATACAGGACGCTCAATGGATACGGCAATACCAGGAATAGACAGACAGCCTTCTTCTGCTGTTTCTAAATCGCCTTTGGTTTCAATCAGCTCTGGGTTAACCAGAAATAAAGGGTTTTGCTGTTCTTCCTGATCGCAATCAATGACCACTAATCGCGACGATACCCCAACCTGCGGTGCAGCCAAACCGCACCCACCATTTGAATACATGATTTGCGCCATCTGATACGCAAGGCGCTTCAGGCGCTTACCTCCCAACACACAAGGATCACAAACCCTGTTCAGTACAGGATCGGGAGATGTAACAATAGAGAACATGGATAATCAACATTCCTTCCTTCAAAACCTGTAAGTATCAGGCCTTCATATAACAAGCTTCTGCGAGGCATGCTATACCTTTCTCAAGAGAGACACTACCACAATGCGCACCATACGAGTTTGTTCTAATTCAGGATACGTTAAGAATAAACATGCACAGGCAAGACTATGTACGGATATGAACGGCTTTGCGGCGGGCAAGTTCTTGTTGCAAACTCACTACCTCTAAAAAAAGCTGGTCAGCTGCCTCAGTGCCTGCTACAACAGGATCAGCAAGCTGAGCTTTAAGTGAGGCAATACGCTCTTTTAGATCCTCTAAGTATAGTTCTTCAAGCAAAAAGACAACTCTTTGCTCTGGCGTGTGCTCATCATGAGTAGTCATATCGGTCAGAATCTGAGAAGCGGCCGAGTTGACCTGTGTTGCTGTAGCAACAAGCTGCGCAGGAGAAGCATCAGGATGCTGCACAAGCTCGGACAAGATACATTCCGCAAGCTGACAATGCAATGTATGAATCCAGTTTAGA
>CAZXOF010000054.1:0-2691 GCA_964642255.1 uncultured Eggerthellaceae bacterium
GCGCTCTCCATGTGCGGCTCCATAACCACGACGAAGCGTAACGGTGCCACCCTCAGCTTCCGTGGTGTCTGCTGCAGTGTCGTCTTGATCAGTTGCGTCGTCCGTAGAAGCATCGGTGTCGGTACTGGAGCATCCTCCGAGCACGCTTGCTCCTACCATGCTACACGCAACAGCGATACTCCCCTTGCAAAACGTACGACGGCTGATAGGTTTTCTCATGATAGATTCCCTCCCTTGGACTGCGAAATGACCTGACCTTGTGGTCATGCTCAGTGCTACTCTATGCAACAGAGCCTTTCTCTCATCTTACTTACTTCATAGTTACGCAAGCTATAACTAAAAGAGGTGAATCTCAGGTCAAAATCCTACTCACCCTAGACTGAAAGAGATGTATATAGCCATGCTGCACGTGTGAGCAGGACGGAACTTTGTATATGTGAATCTGTCTTACCTTTTTAAGATGATTGAATCAGGTGTTTGAAACGTGGTAAGTGATGTACGTGTTGGGTGATGCATTAGGGGGGAAAGTCACTATGATTAAACGAAGCTTCTTTCGTTTCAATACTTCAAACACCATCAGTGCCGAAACCGACAACGAGCAAATCTTAGACGATGCGCTTGCCCTCTGTAATCGCTATGAGTATTTGTTTTCGCGATTTCGTCCCGAAAGTCAGCTCTATCACATCAATCATGCTCAAGGGGACTCTTGTGAGGTTGATGTTGAGTTAGCCTTACTTATTGAGACAGCTCTTATGTATTGTCATGAATCTCAAGGACTGTTTGACATCACTATGGGGAGCGTCTCTGCATTATGGGATTTTAAGCGAGGAGTCGTAGCAGACGCCGATGCTGTTGCAGATGCACTGCAGTATGTAGATTATCAAACAGTCAGTGTGTGTGGTACAAAGGTAGCTTTGCGTAATCCGAAGGCTTCTCTTGATGTGGGCGGTATTGCAAAGGGTTATATCGCCGATGCTGTGTTGCGCTTGCTTAAAGAGCGTGGTGTAGATCATGCAGTAGTGAATCTAGGGGGTAATGTGGCGGTAATGGGGGGCAAGCCCGATGGCTCCTTATGGCGTATCGGAATTCGTAAACCTCAGTCTTCGCATACAATGCCAGTGATGGAATATTTTGCTACGGTAAGTCTGAGTAGTGGTTCTGTGGTAACAAGTGGTGTTTACGAGCGTGCTTTTACGTGTGATAACGTTTTGTATCACCATATTCTTGATCCACGGACAGGATTTCCTGCGCAAACAGATCTATTGAGCGCCACGGTGCTATCACAAAACTCGATTGATGGAGATGGGTATACTACTGCACTTATTATCATGGGGACTGATCGTGCCCTTGCGTTTGCTTGCGAACATCCCGATCTTGAGGCGATACTCGTCACGTGTGAAGGTGATGTATTAGCAACGCCTGGCGTGGGTACAACCATTCCCTTTAAGATAACAGCCTGAAGCTACGTTTTATGGGTATGTTTGTTGCTGCGGTATTTTGACGCAATGTGCAAATATGCTGTTATCTAAGGGTAAGAGACAAGGGAGGTTACCGTGAGTTGTGATACTGGTTTGAAGGAGGATGAAGCTGCTGTACGTATTGAGCGGCTGCGTACCGAAATCGAACATCACAGCTATCTGTATTATGCACAGGACGCGCCAGAAATTTCTGATGGCGCTTTCGATTCGCTGATGCGTGAGTTGCGTGAACTAGAGGCACGGTATCCTGAACTCATCGATCCTTCTTCTCCAACACAGCGAGTCGGTGGCTCTGTTGGAGAACAATTTGTTGCCGTACGCCATGCAGCACGTATGTACTCGCTTGATAATGCGATGGATGTAGATGAGCTTAATGCATGGATGGATCGCATAGAAGAGGCGTGTGGATATTTCGTACCGCTATGTTGCGAGCTTAAAATTGATGGCTCATCAATTGCGTTGAGTTACGAGAATGGCAAACTAGTTCGTGCTGCTACGCGCGGTGATGGTACGACTGGCGAGGACGTAACTGTAAATGTGCGTACCATGCATGATGTCCCATTACGGTTACGGAGTGATGCGCAGGCAACGATTGTAGCAGGAGAGCCACTCGAACTGCGTGGTGAGGTCTATATGTCAAAGGCGAGCTTTGACGCCCTCAATCATGCTGCTGCACAACATGGCAAACAGACCTTTGCTAATCCACGCAATGCGGCTGCGGGGAGTCTGCGACAAAAAGACCCGGCGATCACTTCAATGCGCGACTTGTCGAGCTTTATATATGCTGTGGCGAACAGTCGTGCTCTAAACGTGAGCGGACAGGCAGAGTTATTGCAATGGCTTGCTCGTGCAGGTTTTCATGTGAATCCCGATGTATGTTTATGTACAACGCGTAGCGAAGTGCATGCATTTTGCAAAAAGGCATTTGATGCGCGTGGAAACTTGCCGTATGAGATTGATGGTGTGGTAGTAAAGGTTGACTCTTTTAAACAGCAAGAAGCGCTTGGTTATACCGCACGTGCTCCTCGCTGGGCAATTGCCTTTAAGTTTCCACCTGAAGAAAAAACAACATTATTGCGAGATATAAAAGTTCAAGTTGGTCGCACAGGAGCGTTGACACCTGTGGCCGAACTCGAACCAGTGCTTGTTGCCGGATCAACAGTTGCTCGTGCGACTTTGCACAACGAAGATGAAGTGCGTCGCAAAGATGTGC
>CAZXOF010000054.1:2701-9278 GCA_964642255.1 uncultured Eggerthellaceae bacterium
GTATTGGCGATACGGTTATAGTGCGCAAGGCTGGTGATGTGATTCCCGAAGTGCTTGGGCCGGTACTTTCATTGCGCCCCGAAGGCGCACAAGCGTGGGTCATGCCGGCGATATGTCCGAGCTGTGGTTCTCAGGTTATTCGAGAAGAGGGTGAGGTTATTTACCGCTGTATTTCGATCAATTGTCCGGCGCAATCGCTTGAACGCTTGATTCATTGGGCAAGTCGGGCTGCACTTGATATAGATGGCATGGGAGAAGAGATTGTACGTCGCCTTGTTGAGGTGGGGCGTCTCAAAGATATTGCTGACTATTACACACTTAACGAAACTGAACTTGCTACACTCGAAACGGGGCGTACAAAACAGGATGGATCACCGATACGCCTTGGCGAAACGGTGGCAAAAAAGCTTATGGTAGCTCTTGAGGAAAGCAAGACACGCCCGTTTGCTTGTGTGCTTTTTGGTTTGGGTATTCGTCATGTTGGCGTAACAAACGCTGAGCAGCTTGCTTCGGCTTTTGGTTCCATGGAGGCATTAGAGACAGCATCGGTTGAAGATCTTGCTACTGTTGATGGTGTGGGATCTAAAATTGCGCAGAGTGTTTGGGATTTTGTGCGCCAGCCCGGTAATAAAGCCATTATTGATCGACTTGCTGCATACGGTGTGTCGCTGAAAGAACAATCTGTTAATGAGGTATCTGAACTTCCTCAAACACTTGCGGGTTTGAGCTTTGTATTGACCGGAACGCTTGTAAAAAGTGGTATGACGCGCGATGAGGCAGGTGCTCACTTAAAGGCACGAGGTGCAAAGGTAGTAGGGAGCGTTTCGAAAAAGACCAACTTTGTTATTGCGGGCGAAGCTGCGGGTTCAAAATATGACAAAGCACTTTCGCTTGGTGTACCTGTTATGGATGAAGATGCTTTTTTGTTCATGCTTGAAACAAATCAGCTTCCAGTACAGGAATAAAGATTATCACAAGCGCCGCTGTTTACTACATATGGATGAAAACAGCTTGCATTGTGTATATGAATGCTTTGGAGAAGATAAGGCGATAGTAGTATTCCCCTCTACCGGCATGAAGATGTGTAGTCTGGTGTCAAGTCGAGAGGACGTTATGTATGTACCACATGTTGCTGCGCCGCTCGCGAATTAAGCGCTTTTTTGGAGTTGTGGCAGTTGGGGTCATAGTATGTGTTGGGGTGTCAGTTTATCTGGCATATGGTCAAGAAGTCTTTGATGAAGTGTTCAATTCGCATACGGAAGTGCATACTAGCGTGAGCATTGATGAGGCAGTAGCAAGTACCTTTGCCACCATGTTTGTGACATACGTAAGCTGGGATATTGATGACAGCGACGAAACAGATAACAATGTTGACGCGGTAGAAGAGGCTAATGAAGCTGAAGAGAACGCGGAAGTTACAAAAGCTGTTTATCCACTGAGTAGTGAATCGGCAAGTAGTATTCTGGCTTTTCTTGATGCGTTAACTGAAGCAGAAGACGGATTATCATATGCCGTCCTCACCGCAGATGGTATAGCCACAACAGAAGTTCTAGAAATCTACTCCGAGGTGGCACACGCTTTGAGTGCCTTTGCTGAGTTGGGATATCAAGCAAGTTTTGTGCTGTATGACTTTGAGACATCATGCGCACTTGCCTACAATCTTGATTACAGTTATTACTGTGCAAGCACTATTAAAGGACCATTTGTAACCTATCTAACAGAAAGTGTGGTAGGTGGTGCGCTTGCGAGCTTTGATGAATTGCTTGAAGAACAGGAAATCATCGGTGGAACAGGTATTATGTATACTGATGACGTATCAATCTATGCCTTAAGCGATGTTATGGCGAATGCCATTTTGTATTCTGACAATACGGCTTATCGCATGTTGTGGCGTCTTTATGGCGGGAGTGGTTTTGCGGCATGGGCAGCAACATGCGGAGTTGACGCATCATCGTGGGATGGTGCCGAATATCCGTCGCTTTCTGTGCGTGAACTTGCCAAATTATGGATTGGTATTGGTCGCTACCTTGGAAGTGACGATAGTTCGGCAGCATGGCTTACTTCTTTATACAAGCAGTCGGGATATTCCTTTTTACGCACTGCTCTTGGTGATAAGGCAACCGTATTATCAAAACCCGGCTTTGATTCAAATATGTGGTACGACACAGAAAACGATAAAGGTGCTCTTCATGATGCAGGCATTATCGAAAGTTCATCAGGGAATTACTTGCTAGTTATCATGTCGAATGCCGATTATGACTCGCGAATACAAACTGAATATCAAGAGCTTTTTGTGAACTTGGCTCAAGCACTCTCTGACGTGCAGGCTAGCTGGGCGGTACGTTACGATTAGTGTTTTAAACTACAAAAATCATCGCAATGTGTATACATGTTCAGCCTAGAGCTTAAATCAAAGAGCCTTGCAATTTGGCTAAGATAGGCAGCATATGCGCGCATTTCATATATTTTGTCGGAGATACTTCATATCATCTAGTTTGAAAATAATGCGCGGTTGACGCTATTCTTGGGAGCGTATAACATGTAACAATGGAAGACGTCGATATGAGTGACTGTATACATAGTGGTCACTCATATCTGCGTTCAAGACGGGTAATTGTAGGAGGAATACCTATGAAAAATCAGACAAAGATACGACAGAAGGGGCTGTTCACAACAGCGTGTTCGTTTGCGCTTGCTGGTGTACTTGCACTAACAGGGTGCTCTAGCGCAAGTACGTCATCAACAGATGACATCACTGATGACAGTTCTTCTACAAGTGAGGTTGTCGAGGAGATTGAGCTGCAGATTTTTGCGGCAAACTCACTATCGAAAGCACTTGAAGAGGTGCAGGAACTCTATACTTCGCAAAATCCTGAGATCACTTTTGCAGATACGCAGTATGAAGCTTCAGGTACGCTCAATGAGATGCTAGGTGCTGGCGCCTATGCTGACATTCTTATCACTGCATCAAGTGGAACCATGAATACAGCAGTTGAAGAGGGTTATGTTGATGAGACCACGCGTTTTGATATGTTTACGAACGAGTTGGTAATTGTTGCTGCTGAGGATTCTGACATTGAAAGCATAACGCTTGAAGATCTTGCAACAGGCGCTTACACGCTTGCTGTTGGCGACGATAACGTACCGGCTGGTAATTACGCCAAGCAGGCACTCTCAACTATTGCTTGCTGGATTGACTCCGATGGAACAACAGGTTCTGACTCTGACGGTCAAGAGGGGACCTTTGAGGGTACGCCGCTTGAGGGCTTAGTGGTTGAAGGTTCCTCGGTGGGCAATGTGTGCAATTATGCAAGCACAGGCGAAGTTGATCTGGCCATTGTCTACACCTCTGATGTTTATCGCATTGGTGGTGTCAAGATTGTTGGTGAGATTGATGCTGATACGCATCGCAACATCATTTATCCGGCAGCCATTTGTGCGAATTCCAACTATTCGGAGGCAGCACAGGCCTTCCTTGAGTGGGCGTTCACTGATGAGGATGCGATTGCAATTTGGCAAGAGTGGGGATTTGAGCTTGCTTCGTAAGTATGTCAGGCACATCGCAGGCGAGTGCACTATCTTAACGCATATAGTACTGTGTTGTAGTAGCAGCTAGAAAAGAACTGAATGACAAGATGCAGGGATGAGGAAGTGCTTCCTCATCCCTGTTGTCTGTATGAAGGAGTGCTATGTTCGGACGCATCGCGATTCGCCTTATGACGTGTGTATTTGTCCTTGGGCTGTTTATGCCGGTAATCGCGTATGCCGACGACAGTGAAATTTCTGTTTCTGCTGAAGGGGAATCAGCCACCCTCGATGGCGCATCTTTTGCGGTAAGTGACTTTTCGCGTGCACAGAGAGGTTCAAATCGCGAACTGAACGGGCTCTATCTGGGATATAGCTACTATATGGGTTCATCATCCGATAAGGTAGTTGCTCTTGCGACGAACGCGTTCGTGCTTGTGTATGTTCCCGAAGCCTTCGCCGATCTTGCTGATATCTCTAATTCTGAAACACAGCAGCTGCTTCAGCGTTATCTGATTGCACTTGACGAAGCGTCGAATAATGCTGGCATTGTGATGACTGATGATGTGGAGTGGTATTACACCAGTGAGACTGTGTATGAGATTGACAATATTGTATATTCCTTCGGGGTTGAGGTATCCGAAGACAGCTACTACGTAACTGTTTGTGGATCTGATGGCTCTGATGTTGTGTCACAGGACTTATCACTTCGGCCAACACATGTTGACTTTTTAACCATTACCAAAGCTGATTCCGTTGAAATTGTTGTAGCTGCAACAGGCTTTGCTGCTTTTATTGAATTTTTGGCAGGAGTTGACCTATCTCCTCTGTGGGTAACGTTACGTACCACAAGTGTAGCTATCATTTTCGTATTTGTATTAGGACTTTTGGCAGCTTATTTCAGCTTGCGTATTCCAAAGCGCGCGCAAGATATAGCTGATGCTATCTTTACCATCCCTATGGTTTTGCCTCCTACGGTGTGTGGCTTTTTGTTGCTCCTTGCGTTGGGTAGCAACTCTCCTCTTGGTCGCTGGTTTGATGAAATAGGATGCCGCTTGGTGTTTAGTTGGCCTGCAACGGTGATTGCAGCTGTGGTTGTTGCCTTTCCGCTGATGTATCGTAGTGCCCGTGGCGCTTTTGAAGGGCTTGATCCTAACATGCTTGATGCAGCGCGCACCTTGGGTTGGTCGAATCAACGCATCTTTATGAAGCTTATGCTGCCGCTGTCATGGAGCTCAATAGCAGCGGGGACAGTGCTAGCTTTTGCGCGTGCATTAGGAGAATTTGGTGCAACACTATTTGTAGCTGGCAACTACGAAGGCATTACGCGAACCATTCCTATTGCCATTTATTTTGAGTGGATGAGTGGCAATCGCGAAGAAGCCCTGTTCTGGGCGGTCGTGGTAATTATTTTTAGTTTTGTTGTCATTTTGTTTATCAATATTTGGAGTCGGCGTACAACAAAATATCGCCGAAAGCTTGCGGAATAATGCAGGTAGGCTTATGAGCTTAAAAGTTGACATTATAAAGAAGTTCCCCTCCTTTTCACTTGAGGTTTCCTTTTGTGCTAACTCGGAAACACTGGGATTTTTAGGGGAATCAGGCTGTGGAAAAAGCCTTACTATGCGCTGTATTGCAGGCATTGAAAAGCCTGATGAAGGTCGTATTGTGGTGAATGATGAAGTGTTTTTCGACTCTGCTGCAAACATTAATTTATCACCACAGAGACGTAAGACAGCACTATTGTTTCAAAACTATATGCTGTTTCCGAACTTGACTGTTGTGCAAAATGTTGCAGCTGGTATTGGTAAAGATGTATCAAAGGCTGATCGCGATACTATTGTGGAGCGTGAACTCAAGCGCTTTGGACTTGAAGCCTTTGAGCAACGCTACCCTTCGCAACTCTCGGGTGGTCAACAACAGCGCGTTGCGCTTGCGCGTATGCTTGCGGCACAACCAGGCATTCTTATGCTAGATGAACCTTTTTCTGCACTCGATTCTCATCTGAAGAGCGTGCTTGAGCAAAATCTTGTTGGTTTGTTTGAGGCGTATTCGGGTACGGTGCTTTACGTAAGTCATGATATTGATGAAGCGCTTCGTTTTTGTGATCGTATTGCGGTTGTCGAAGATGGTCACATTATGGAAGAGGCAAGCGGAGATGATTTAGTACATCGCCCCCAATCAGTGGCAGGCCTTAAGCTGTCGGGTTGTAAAAACGTAACGCCGGTTAAAGTAGTGGGGCCACACACCGTGCGACTGCCAAAATGGGGAATTGAGGTTATTTTGAATCATGAGGTACCTTCGGATACATCGCACTTAGGTATTCGGGCTCGTTTTGTTGAGCGCACTGATGGTCCGGGACGCAATTGCTATCGTGTGCGTGTTGATCGTGTGAGTGATTCACGTTTTGAGCGCTCGGTATTACTCGGTTTTCTTGATCGTTTTGAACAGAATGTACCAACCATTGCCAATCGCCACGAGGACGAAATGGCATATCTGCATCAACATCTGTTTTGGCGTGTCGATAAGCTGAGTATGCTAAACGACAAACTTCCTGTTGAGGGTGAGGCACTGTGGGTGCGTATTCCTGAAGAGCGCGTCTATTTGGTAAGTCGCTAAGACACTTCACAATTGCTAGTGTGTTTGAACCATTGCGGAAGAGAGAGTCGAATTAAGGAGAAATGATGAATATGAAGAAAATCAAGCTCAACATTATTCTCAAAAAAGATCAATTGAGTATACTGAGTATGTTCTGAAGAGCTTGACTCTTCTCCTCTTGTCTTAGCGAGGGTCACTGCCCCCCTAATGTGTGCCTTCGCATTCTTCGGCTGTGCCCGCCTTGGTTCCAGAATCAAGACGGGCAGTTTTTGTCTATGATGAGCTACAAAGTGTGAACAAAGAGTCAGAACAACTGCAATACGAGGTTATATTTCAAATAGTGGTCCTATAGTTCAGATCCGGGAATTGAGCTGCTTGCAGCTAGTAGCTGGAGTAGTGCAAGTATCACAGCAGCTACAGATGAAGAGGGAAACGAAGTTGATGTTTCAAGTGA
>CAZXOF010000055.1:0-9000 GCA_964642255.1 uncultured Eggerthellaceae bacterium
TATACTGCCTTTCAAAATCTCACTGCCCAACCCATCGCATGGATGTCGCTACAGATTCGCCGCTGGCGGAATCGCGCCACAACCTGTTATTTCACTTGCAAACATTGTGGCAGCGTTTATTCGGTTCCCAAGGGTAAGGGCAAACTGCGTGTTGTGTGTCCTCATTGCCACGAGAAAACTTTACACACTACCTAGATCTATGAGGAAGAGCGTTTTATCAGCATCTGCACCTTACTCGAAAGTTACTGTATGTTTGGGTTTATAACAATTAATGCCGTTGATTTATCTGAAGAAGAACGTACTCGCTATAAGGCTGCGTATTGTGGTTTATGCCATATGCTCAAAGAGCGCTCAGGCACCATGAGTAGACTGTGTCTTTCCTATGACCTCACTTTTTTAGTTCTGCTCCTTAACTCACTTTACGAACCGTTAGAAAAGTCTCTAACCATTCCTTGTCCCACCAACCCCTTAAAACAGCGCGAAGCTTTGATAAGTCAGCACACCGCATACGCAGCTGATATGGCACTTGTACTGACCTATCACAAGTGTCTTGATGACTGGAATGACGAGCGCAAGATTACAGCACATCAAATGGTGCGGCTTTTAGATAAACCCTATCATCATGCGGCAAAGCGCTGGCCAAAACAGTGTCATGCTATTGAAGACGGCCTCACTTACATTAATGAACTTGAATGCTCAGCATATAATCCAAGACCTAGAACTGCATCGTCGCAAAGATCAGCGCAAATCCCCGACAACGACAGTCACGAGAGTTTTGATGAAGCAGCACGAAGCTTCGGTACAGTACTTGGAGCAGTGTTTGCCTTTGATGAGGGTGATCAATGGGTATCATCATTGTGGAGACTCGGTGCGAAACTTGGTCGTTTTATCTATTTTATGGACGCAGCCGTTGATCTTGACGATGACATCCGGCGCAACAACTACAATCCTCTTAGATACTTGGCTCTTGATGTTGAGCATCAACATATCTTGCTCATGCATTTGATTGGGGAAGCTGTCGACGAATTCGAGCGGCTTCCTCTTGAGCGTGACCTGCACCTTATGCGCAGTGTGTTGTATGCGGGTGTATGGCAACAGTTCTATGCAAAGTATCCTGACATAAACTCACAAGTAAAGGATAACAACAGGGTGACCACTACGTATGATAAAGGACAACAATGAGCGGCACCCCTTATGAGATTCTTGGCGTAAGCGAAACAGCAACGCCTGATGAAATAAAGAAGGCCTACCGTAAAAAAGCACGCGAATGCCATCCTGATCTCAATCCAAACGATCCCAACGCCTCGACTCGCATGAATGAGATTAACGAGGCCTATGATCGTTTGATGAATCCCGAGAAATACGCTCGGCAGCAAACTCGCACAAGCGCTGCGCAACAAACGTACACTACCAACCCTTATACGTATACCGGTAAAACGAATACTGGTGGGTATCAACAGGGTGGACAAGGAGCATACGGACCGGGTGGCACCTATGTCTGGTGGGGTGATGGTTTTGGATTTGATGATTTCTTTGGCACAAGTGCCACTACTTCTATTCACCCCGAAGCAGCGGCAACTGACAGCGCTGAATTTCGTTTAGCCATCAGTAATATCAACGCCGGACACTATCGTGAAGCAACACAAATTCTTAATACCGTTATATCGACTAAACGTACTGCGCGTTGGTATTACCTCGCTGCACTTGCAAGCAATGGAGCAGGCAATACCGCACTTGCCTTTGATCAAATACATCGTGCAGTTCAAATGGATCCCAACAACCCCGATTATCGACAAGCTGAGCGTCATTTCAGTCTGCAAAGCAGGATGTATCAACAGGAAATGAATGAACAAGGTTTTTCAGTAGGGGTTGCAAACCCCATGCTTTTATGTTGTGGTTGTATGGCTGTGCAAGCACTTATGCAACGACTTTGTTTTATTGGCTTTCACTAAATAAAAGTCGTATATCCAAAGAAGTAACGACCCCCATGAAGTCATACAGCAGCAAACCACCAAACACACAGTACGCACACACGGAAAGGATGTAGAGACACAATGACAACAATTGGTATCGATCTTGGAACAACAAATAGCTGCGTGGCGGTGGTTGAAGGTGGAAAGCCCGTTATTATTCCTAACGCAGAAGGAGAGCGCACTACCCCTTCAGTTGTTGCCTTCTCGAAAGAGGGAGACCGCTTAATAGGAACAGTTGCACTACGACAAAGCGCAATGAATCCCGATAGAACTTTTGCCTCAGTCAAACGTCATATGGGAACCGACTGGCGTGCACATATTGACGGCAAGGTCTTCACCCCACAAGAACTTTCAGCCATGATCTTGCGCAAGTTGCGCCGCGATGCCGAAGCCTATTTGGGACACGAGGTTACCGATGCCGTCATCACCGTACCGGCCTATTTCAATGACATGCAACGACAGGCAACCAAAGATGCCGGCGCTATCGCTGGACTTAATGTTAAGCGCATTATCAACGAACCAACCTCAGCTGCACTTGCCTATGGGCTTGACAATGGGCAAGCACACAAAGTTTTGGTTTACGACTTAGGGGGCGGCACCTTTGATGTATCCATCATTGAGATCGGCGAGGGTGTTATTGAAGTACTTGCAACCGCCGGCGATAACCATCTTGGTGGTGATGACTTCGATGAACGTATTGCAACACTCATTGCTGATGATTTTCAGCGTGAAACAGGCGTAGATGTTCGACGAGATCGGGCGGCATGGCAACGCGTACGCGAAGCTGCCCAACAGGCAAAAAAAGAGCTATCTGCTGCCGAGTCAACACGCGTTAATCTTCCTTTTCTTGCACAAAATACAACAGGGCCACTGCACCTTGAAACAACAGTAACTCGTGCGCGATTTAATGCACTCACCGAAGATCTAGTAACACGCACAACTGATGCTGTTGAGCAGGCACTCTATGATGCTGGCATTGCTGCCTCCGAACTTGATCGTGTCTTGCTTGTTGGTGGCTCAACGCGTATTCCTGCTGTTCAAGATCATGTACGTGCTATTACAGGTAAACAACCTTCATCTTCCATAAACCCCGATGAATGCGTAGCGCAAGGTGCCGCCATTCAAGGTGAAACACTTTCTGCATCAACGAATACACTCGCCCGTCGCGATAACGAGTTATTGTTGCTTGATGTTATTCCCATAAGCCTTGCAATTGAGACGGTTGGTGGTGTGGCAACCCGCGTTATCGAACGCAATACAACACTACCCGTGCACTATTCACAGGTGTTCACAACAGCAGCGGCATTTCAAACACGCGTTGAGGTTCATGTACTCCAGGGAGAACGCCCCTTAGCCGCTGATAATAAAACTATTGGCAAATTTCAGCTTAAAGGTATCAAGCGTGCACCTGCTGGGGTTCCCCAGATTGAAGTAAGCTTTGATATTGGAGCAGACGGCATTTTGACCGTTTCCGCAAAAGATCTTGGCACCGGAAATGAACAATCAATTACTATTACTGATTCAGAGCGTATGTCTGCCGAAGAAATTCAAGAAGCCATCCGCGATGCCGAGCGCTATGCCGCTGAAGATGAGGCAAAACGCGCGGCAATGAACTTACGTAGCGAAGCGCAAGGATTACTCAGTGATGCAGAACAGCTAATCAACAATAAAAATGCGTCAGTCGATAAGGAAACGAAAAAGCGCATCAAGTCAGAAATTGCCGCCGTTCGCACACGTCTTGCAAAAAACGAGAAAAAAGAAACCGATGTCGATCGTGCTGCACTCCGCAGCGCAGTTGATACACTAAAAGCATCACTTGATGCACATCAGCAAACAAGCTAGAGCATCTGTGTAGCAACGGTATGCCACAAAAAATCGAGCTCAATTTAGTTTAGTGTACTGCCGGATTTTTCACTTAAAGTTTCTCAACGATGCCACACATAAGCGTACAAAAATCAGCTTCACGCTGGTATGCCACCTCAAGAACCTCGGTATCGTTTGGACTTGCCTTATCAATACCACAAGCCATGTTTGTTATCAAAGACAGACCTAATACACGTATACCCACATGTCGTGCTGCGATAACTTCCTCACACACGCTCATGGCAACCGTGTCGGCACCCCAAGTGCGAAAAGCGCGAATTTCCGCCGGGGTCTCAAAACTTGGCCCAAGCAATCCCAAATACACGCCTTCCTGGATACGAATGCCCCAATCTTTTGCAACCGCTCTTGCAAGCAGACGCAATGCTGGATCATATGCCTCATACATTGAAAAGAATCGAAACGCAAGGTCATCCGGCTCGATTCCAACAATAGGGTTGCGTCCCGTAAAGTTAATGTGGTCGCTTATAATGCAAAAGTCACCAACACGATAGCTCTCATTGATTGCCCCAGCAGCGTTTGTGGTGATAAGTATGTCGATACCAATTTCATGCATGAGCCAAATTGGGTAGGCAACCTCATATGGCTCGTTTCCCTCATATCCGTGTAGGCGTCCCTGCATTACCATGACCTGTTTGCCTGCAAGTGTCCCAACAACAAAACGGCCTACATGTGAAATAGCCGTTGGAGTCTTCATATAGGGAACGTCTCCGAAAGCTATATATGCAGCGTCTTCAATGCGTTCAGCAAACGAACCTAAGCCTGATCCAAGCACAATGCCGACCCGTGGCTTTCGCCCGACAAGTGCTCTACGTAGCACTTCGGCAGAGTCGTTTAGCTTTTCTTTGAGCGTTTTGCCTCGAATTGATAATGAGACGGACACGCATCCTCCTTCAATTCGCGGTAGTCACCTATAGATATACTTTCATGTTGTGTGATATAAGTTTTCAGTCGAAACTACTATTTTGTCTCTTTTCTCATTGTACGCGCCGTTAACACACGCGATCTACCAGTAAGATCAGCGACAACGCGAACATCAACAAAACCTGTCTTGCGTGCTAACTCGCATGCTTGATCTAAAGATTCCTCATGTAATTCAACAGCAAGCCCTCCACCACAAGTAAGTGCACGAAGAGCAAAGGGTAAGATACGTCGGAAAATACTCAGTCCATCATCTCCACCATCAAGCGCAAGCTTCGGTTCAAAAGCAACGACCTCACGTGACAGCTGCACCATAAGCTCATGCGGAACATAGGGTGGATTTGCAACAACAAGATCAAATGAGCCAAGCTGTGACTCTGGCATTCCTGCACCAAGATCGCATTCGATCACGCTTATGCGATCAGCAATTCCTAGTATCTCACTATTTTCGCGAGCAAGCGCCACCGCTTCAGGAGCACAGTCAGTCGCTACAATATGAGTCCGTAGATCTTCAGAGGCTATAGCACAAGCAACACAACCCGTTCCTGTGCATAGATCAATAACATGAAGCCTTGGGGATGGACCCTCTTCATCGGGTCGCAGACGCGGTGGTAAAAGTGCCAGTGCCTCACTTACCAAAACCTCGGTTTCAGGACGTGGGATAAGTACACCAGGGCGTACTTTCACACTCACATGGCGAAAACCCACTTCACCAGTAATGTATTGCAGTGGCTCCCCATAAGCTCGACGCTTTACATATGAGCGCAATACATCGCGCTCATGCATTGAAAGCGGTCGATCGAAATTTGCATACAGCTCGACGCGAGAAAGCCCTGTTGCTTCAGAAATAAGCCATTGTGACGAACGAAGTGCTACCTGATCACCCTTGCGAGCGAGATAGTCAGCCGTCCAGTCAAGTGCTGCCTTAATCGTCCAAACATCTTCTACAGTATCAGCGGTCATATTAACTTTATCTTGGATATGTTTGTAATCTATGAAGCAATTAGTCAACCGCACTCTCCAATTTACGTGCGCGATCGGCAGCCTGTAACGCAACGATCACATCACCTAACCCATCGCCAAGCAGGACTCCGTTATAGGTGGCGTTATAACCAATGCGATGATCGGTCACGCGATCTTGTGGACCGTTGTAGGTGCGAATCTTTTCGGAGCGATCCCCCGATCCAATCTGAGCAAGACGCTCTGCTCCTTCTGCTGCCTGCTGTTCGGCAAGCATTTTTTCATATAAGCGTGCACGAAGCACTGCCATAGCTGCAATCTTGTTTTGAAGCTGTGATTTTTGATCTTGCGACTGTACCACCAAACCACTGGGAATATGAGTGATGCGTACAGCTGAATCTGTTGTGTTCACGCACTGTCCGCCTGGTCCTCCAGCACGATATACATCAATGCGTAAATCATTTTCATTAATCTCAACATCAATATCATCGGCTTCAGGCAATACTGCAACTGTTGCCGTCGAAGTATGAATGCGTCCTTGGCTTTCCGTTTTGGGAACACGCTGCACACGATGTACACCTGACTCAAACTTCATAACGGAATAAACTTTGTCACCCTTGACCTTAAACTGAACCTCTTTGTAGCCACCTGCCTCGGAAGGTGAGATATCCATAGTCTCTATCTTCCATTTGTGTGAGTCGCAAAAACGTGTATACATCTTGTAAAGATCACCTGCAAAGATAGCAGCCTCATCTCCGCCTGCTGCCGCACGGATCTCAACGATAATATTTTTCTCATCAGCCGGGTCAACAGGGATCAGCATGATCTTGATGTCATCCTCAAGCTCGGGCAATCTCGCTTCTGCTGCGGCAATGGTCTCCTGCGCAAACTCGCGCATATCAGGATCATCAAGTAGCTCTTTGGCATCATCAATATCATTGCATGCTTGCAGATATTCGCGTGCCCGTGCAGCGAGCGGCCCTTGATCGGCATATTCCTTTGCTAAGCTGCTATATTCCTTTTGATCGGCAAGTATCGCCTCATCACCCATTTTTACCTGAAGCTCTTCATAAGCCTCAATGATTTTCGCAAGCTTTTCGCGCATTGTTGTTCCCTGCATTTTATTGTCCCTTTCGGCATTGTGGGCGCACTTGCATTGACAGCCACTCTGCCGCCTGTTCAGCAGCAACAGCTCCATCAGCAACCGCCGTTACCACTTGACGCAAGGGCTTTGTGCGCACATCGCCAGCTGCAAATACTCCGGCAATATCGGTAACGCAGCTTTCATCGGCACACACATAACCTGCCTCGTTTAAGGCTACGCTACTGGCAAGAAAATCGGTATTTGGTTCTATACCAACAGCCACAAACAGACCCTGACACTCAATCTCACGTGCCTCTTGTGTCTCAACATTGCGAATACGTATGCCGGAAAGCTTGCTATCGCAAGAATGCAGCTGCTCTATTGTTGAGTTCCACACAAGCTCTACGTTTTCAGCAGCCTCAAGTTGCTCGCGATAAATAGCAGTTGCTCGCAGTGTATCGCGTCGATGTACCAGAAAGACGCGCCGACAGATACGTGCGAGATATAGAGCATCAGCCACTGCTGTATTACCACCACCAACAACGACAACATTGCGATCCCGAAAGAAAGGACCATCACAGGTTGCGCAGTATGACACACCTGCCCCAGTAAGCTCCTGTTCGTTTGCAAGACCAAGCTTGCGAGGATGAGCTCCCGTTGCAAGGATAAGTGCGTGAGCATAATACTGGCCAAAAGGGGTGACAATGCGTTTGGGATTCACATCAAGCCCAAGTGCGGTTACTTCCCCAGACTCAATAACCGCCCCAAAACGCTCTGCTTGTTCGCGCATTGCCCACGCAAGATCAAAACCGCTCGTCTCTTTGGGAAAGCCCGGGTAGTTCTCAAGATGATCGGTTCGTGCCAGCTGCCCTCCGGGCGAGATACGCTCTAACAACATGGTGGACAAACCCGCTCTTGAACCGTAGATACCTGCCGCAAGCCCCGCCGGCCCTGCGCCTATGATGACAAGATCGTATATTGAATGTTCACCCTGCTCATCAGCCGTTGGCTCAGCGCTCATACGCCTTAATCTCCCTTCTTCGCGTATATATAAAGTAGTATTTGTCTTATTGCCCAATCAATTGCAAGATGGCTTGCTTCGGTTGCACACCAACCACCTGACGCAATAATTCACCCTTTTCGAAAATAGCCAGTGTTGGAACGCTCATAACACCATAACGCGTGGCAAGATCGGGGCTTTGATCAATATCAACCTTGACCACATCAACCGTATCTTTAAGCTCTGCTGCCACCTCATCAAGAACCGGAGCCAGCGTCTTGCATGGCCCACACCATGTTGCAAAAAAATCAACCAATACCGGCTTCGATGAATCAAGTACCCTTGATTGAAAATCAGCAGATGCAATAACTTCACTCATAAATCCTCCTTTGTATACCACCGTTGCAGCTCATAGAGCGCAATGTATCCCTGTGCCTACATGAGATCATCTCGATATAATACGTTTTTGTTTGCGTACCTATCGTAGCTATTGTACTCCTCCCCTACTAGCTTGCCTGCACAAGCTCGAGAGCAACCTTGCTACTAGGCGCTTTCTCTCGATGTTAGACAATGGAAAGTTTATCATCAGATACAAAACCCTCATCAACAAGCAAATTCCTGCTATCTGCAGCGGTGGTAGCAAGCAAATCACAGCGTTCATTTTCAGCATGTCCTGCATGTCCACGCACCCACACAAAACTCACCTCATGTGATTGTTTTGCTGCAAGTAGACGCTTCCATAAATCAAGGTTTTTCACCGGTTCTTTCTTCGCATTTTTCCACCCACGCCGAAGCCATCCTTCAACCCAGTGCTCATTAAAGGCTTTTATAAGATACTGTGAATCGGAGTACAAGGTCACCTTACAAGGACATTTCAATGCTTCAAGAGCCACAATAGCAGCTAGTAGCTCCATGCGATTGTTCGTTGTAAGGCGAAAACCTTGCGATAGTTCGCGCTCGTGAGCAATACCGTTTCTATCCACATAGCGCAAAAGCACACCATAACCACCAGGTCCGGGATTCCCTCGCGCCGAGCCGTCAGTGAATATTTCTACGTCCATATAGTTTTTATCACCTTTCAAACTGCGATAGCTCTTGTTATGGGGGTACTGCTGCTTTTCATCTGCATACCGTGTCGCTTTTAGTGCATCAATCTTGGTAAGGAAAACGTGGGTTAAAAT
>CAZXOF010000056.1:0-8846 GCA_964642255.1 uncultured Eggerthellaceae bacterium
GCTCCTCGTTCACAATATCGAGCACCTGGTAGGCATAGTCGTACAGCTCGGTTCCTGTAATACTCAGTGTGCCGGATGATTCGGACGTGCTAGATGAGGTGGTGCTTGCCCAGTCTTCTACGAGATACAAGGGGTAGGTCTCGTTGTTTTCAGTATTGAGCATGCCAAATGCGTCAAGGGTTGCAGCATCTCCTATCACTGAGGTTTCGATCACTTCGGTCTCGTCAGATGTGGCGTAAGCTATCGCCGAGGTGGGCGACAGCCCTACGACGAGGGTGATGGCCAATACGGACAAAAAGGCCGCCCGTATTGATGTGACAAGTGCTTGCATAACATTTCCTTTCTTATGCGTGCTTACAGCCTAGGTGTCAATGCTTTACTACAATAAAGTATATGCTTTCGCTTCCTGATGCCATCTCGCTCGCAATGATACATCGGGTGCTTGCGTTGTGTGCTGCAGCCTTTCGTGCCATAACCAAAACGCCGATGTTCAGCCGAAGCCAACCCGCTTATCTCTTAAACCAAAGGAAGAAGCGAAGGGGTTTTATCAGCAGGTCAGATATGATTTGAGTATATTGCTCTCGCGGAGAAAGAAACAAGGGAGGGTAGAAAAGGTCGGGGAGTGTAGCAAGGCAGAAGCGGATAGAGAGGGCAATCTCTGCCAACTTTGCGCTGTTCCGTCTGTGATTCTCCTTAGAACAGCGCCGACTTGCGATACACTAGCTCAAAGCGACTTCAAGCGCTTTGGATGGACGTGAGGTATAGGTCAGGTGGTTTGTGCCTTCCTGCAACGTTGTGAGCATCTGAAGGCGAAGGCATGGCCACACAACACGAATGGTGGTGGTCACTTATGGCAGCTCCTGCTACCGAGCATGTACGCAATATCGTTCTCGTTGGTCAAGACGGAGCCGGGAAAACATCGCTTGCCGAAGCAATGCTTTATGTTTCCGGTCGTACACCCCGTATGGGTACAACACACGATGGCAAATCCTATCTTGACTATGACGACGAGGAAATTCGCCGCCATTTCACCCTATCTACATCCATAGCGCCCGTTCCGTATAAAGACTTCAAGATCAATGTACTTGACACCTCGGGACATCCTGACTTTATCGGAGATACACTTCTTACCATGTCAGCAGCCGAGATGGCTGTATTTGTGGTTGATGCCGTTGCTGGACCGCAGGTTATGACCACAAAGCTGTGGCGTGAGGCCGAAAACATGCGTTTGTCGCGCGCTGTTTATATCAATCATATTGATCGCGAAAATGCTAACTTTGACACGTCTATGGCATTGTTGCACGCGAGATTTGGTTCACGCCTTGCTCCGGTGACCATCCCCATGGGTGTTGATCAAGACTTCAAAGGAGTTATTGATGTGTTGCGCATGGTTGCTCGCTATCATGATGCAAGTGATGCTCCTGAGCGCGTTGAAGAAATTCCTGCCGAATATCGCGATGCCGCCGAAGCTGCTCGTGACAAGCTATGCGATTTAGTGGCAGAAGCTGATGACGACCTCATGATGAAATACCTTGATGGAGAAGAACAGCTGACACAAGAAGAACTTGAATCCCTGCTTGATAAGGCAATTGCGCAGGAACTCTTCATTCCAGTCTTTGTTGGATCAACCATCATCATGCAGGGTGTGCAAGGTGTTATGGATGACGTTATCACTTACTTCCCGCATCCGGCATCTCATGGTCGCTACCAAATGGCTGGTGGGGAAACCATTCGCGTTGACGAATCGAAACGTCCAGCTGCCTTTGTGTTCAAAACAGTGTCAGACCCCTTTGTGGGTCGCCTCAGCTTTTTGAAGGTAATTGCTGGTGTGCTTGAGCCTGGTATGGAGCTTGTTAATGCGCGCACGGGAAAGAAAGAGCGTCTAGGGCATCTATACATCATGATGGGTAAGGAAACCTCAGATGTGAAAAGTGCTAAGGCAGGCGACATTATTGTTGTACCGAAACTTGCTGAAACGCGCTCGGGCGACACCTTGTCACAAACAGGTGAAATTGCAGTGAATCCGTTGCCTTTACCGGTGCCGCAGTATCCTGTTGCTATTGAGGCCGAAAACAAAACGGACGAGGATAAACTAGGCACTTTCCTTGCACGTCAGGCTGAAATTGATCCAACAATCAATATCGTGCGGGATGAGGAGACGCACCAAACCATTGTGCATGCCATGGGAGATACGCAAGTTGACACCTTGCTTGCGCGCTTGAAAGAGCAGGTGGGTATTGCGGCAAAACTTGTTGCGGTGCGTATTCCGTATCGCGAAACCATCCGCAAAAAAGCTGAAGCACAAGGACGCCATAAAAAGCAAACGGGTGGTGCTGGACAGTTTGGCGACTGCTGGCTGCGACTTGAGCCGAATTTAGATGCAGGATATGAGTTTGTTGATGAAATCAAAGGCGGTGCAATTCCTAACGGTCTTATTCCTGCTGTTGACAAGGGTGTTCAAGACGCAATGGCCGAGGGCTTCCTTGCGGGATACCCCATGGTTGATATTAAGTGCACGGTGTTTGACGGTAGTTATCACTCAGTAGACTCAAATGAAATGGCCTTCAAGACTGCGGCGCGCATTGGCTTTCGGGCAGCGTGCGAAAAAGCAAGCCCGGTACTGCTTGAACCTATGGCATCTTTGAATATTACGGTAGGCGAAGAATATGCCGGTACTGTTATGGGAGACATCTCTACTCGACGCGGGCGCATTGTTGGCACTGACTCTAACGATGCGGGCGAAACCGTCATCATGGTGCGTGTTCCGTACGCAGAAGTAGTGTCATACACTAAGGAGTTACGCTCTATTACGCGTGGTAGTGGCTCGTATTCTATTGTGGTTGAAGGTTATGAAGAGGCACCAGCCGATGTGACAAAAAAACTTGTTGAAGCCTATAAGGAGTCCCGCAACACCGGAAACTAGGCTTGTCTTCATCCATATCTAGTTCGTGAACTATGCCCCGAAATCGCTTAGATTCCGGGGCACATTAGTGTTCAGAGGTATTCTTGCGGGCGTTCGGTGGAGCTTTCATGGCAATTGGCGTGCGCACATGACGGTCGCTACAATTTTGTGGGTGCACTGCATCTAACATACTTGACAAAAAGGAGAAGGCTGGTCATGTGCGGCATCGTCGGTTATACCGGCACTAGACAAGCATCAGGTATCTTACTTGATGGGCTTGAGCGCCTTGAATATCGCGGATACGATTCTGCTGGCATAGCAGTTGCAGAACGTGAAGATATAACTGTTGTACGTCGCAAGGGTAAAGTAGCAAGCCTTGCGCATACGGTCGAGCATTTTCACTTTACAGCAAGGTGTGGCATAGGGCATACTCGCTGGGCAACACACGGGAGACCTTCGGAGGCAAATGCGCATCCACACGTGTCGTGTAACGCACGTATTGCGGTAGTTCACAATGGTATTATCGAAAATTTTCTTGAGCTGCGTGAGGCTCTTGAGGCACGCGGACACGCTTTTGCAAGCGCCACCGACAGCGAAGTTATTGCGCATCTGATTGAAGAAGCATACCAAGAAACGAATAACCTAGTAGCTGCAGTGCGTGATGCCTGTAGTGTGCTTGTGGGTTCGTATGGGCTTGCAGTCATGAGTGCTGATGAACCGGGTGTTCTTGTTGCAACACGCAAAGATTCACCTTTGATTGTGGGGCATGGATCGGACGGATACTACCTTGCTTCAGACGTTATTGCGCTCCTAGATGCAACACGCGATGTGGCCATTTTGGGAGATGCTCAAATTGCGCGATTGACACCTCACGACGCAAGCTACTTTGATGCAACGGGTAGGCTCATCAATCCTCAAATCACCCACATAGACTGGAATTTAGATACAGCTGAAAAAGGGGGGTATCCCGATTTCATGCTGAAAGAGATTCACGAACAGCCACGTGTTATTCGCGATACCTTGGCGGGTCGTTTGGTAAATGGTGTGGTATCTATTGATGAGCTTGATTTGTCGCCCGAAGAACTCAATTTAATCGATCGCGTTTCGGTTATTGCGTGTGGAACAAGCTATCATGCCGGTCTTATTGCGCGACAGCTTATTGAAGCATGGGCACGCATACCATGCGAGGTGGAGGTTGCAAGCGAGTTTCGTTATCGCAATCCCATTATCACACCCACAACACTTGTTGTTGCGGTATCACAATCAGGCGAAACGGCAGATACTCTTGCTGCTATTCGCGATGCACGGGTAAAAGGTGCGAAGGTTTTTGGTATCACCAATGTTGTTGGATCACCTGTGGCGCATGAGTCCGATGGCGTTATCTATACGAAGGCAAACAAAGAAATTGCTGTTGCTTCTACCAAGTCTTTCTTGGGGCAGGTGACCAGTCTGACTTTGCTTGCGCTTTTGCTTGCTCAAGCTAAGGGGACGTTACGTACGAATCAGATACGGCTGTTCTTTCGAGAACTTGCTGACACTGCCGAGCAGGTTGATGCTATTTTGTCTGATACGCGTGCAATTGAAAAAGCAGCGCAGGCATGCAAGGATGCGAACAGCGCTCTATTCATTGGACGAGGTATGGGATCGGTCATCAGTCAAGAAGGAGCACTTAAGCTCAAGGAGATCAGCTACTTGCACGCCGAGGCATATCCGGCGGGTGAAATGAAACATGGTCCTATTGCACTTATCGACGAAGACTTTCCTGTCATTGCTATTGCGACGCAGAGTCCTGCATATGACAAAGTGCTTTCAAACATACAAGAGGCTAAGGCGCGTGGAGCGATGCTTGTTGCAATAGCGACCGAGGGCGATGAGGATATTTGTACCTATGTTGATCATGTAATCTATATCCCAAAGGTACGGGACTGCTTTTCTGCCATTACGGCAAGTGTGCCCTTACAGTTGCTTGCGCGTTCAATTGCGGTGCTACGCGGTTGCGACGTTGATCAGCCACGTAATCTTGCAAAATCAGTAACGGTGGAATAGAGCATGCGTAATACGAAGCACCGAACATATATTTTTTGACGTTCAAGGAGATTATATGCTTAAGATTGTAACTGTTTTGGTTGGTGTTGTTCTTGTTTCGGGTTGTGGTTTATATGCTGCTGCGTTGTATTTACCCGAATCACACCCGGTGAGTCAACTGGTATCTGAGGCGCAAGCAAGTGTGATAAATGCTGCACTTGATGCAAGCGGAGCAAAAACTACGGTGCAAGAAGCACTAGAGTCAAATATTGGCACTATAGCTTCGGTTCTGGGTGTGTCGTTGAATGAGGCAAGCACCATTGTTGCAAATCTTGATATAGAAAGCTGGACAGCAACAAGTCTTCCAAGCACAGTAAGCGCTGTTTCGGTTATTGACGGCTCGTCACTTGGCATTGATGGGTCACTAACGCTTTATGACGATACAAGTTATGTGACGGTAAGTGCGTATGGGCAAACTGTCACGTTTGAGCTACCGGAAAGCGCGCAGGATTATGCTGCATATTTAGCTCTTTTAGGTCAAGTAAGCTAAAACAATAAAGTTTGCAGAACTGGTTTGCTTGTCCAATTATCTTCACAATCTGATCAAGAGGATTCATATAGTGTGGCTGGGCCGCCAGGATTCGAACCTGGATAGCTGGAACCAAAATCCAGAGTCCTGCCGTTGGACGACGGCCCAATGAGAAGCGAATACCGCATGCAAGCTGCTCATAACGTCCGGTGCAGTATGTGTTACCCAGTATATGCCATGTGGTCGGACATGTAGCAAACTTTATAAGCACCGGTAAGCTCACGAATCATACCTGAGACGCACCACTGCGTCAAACGCTACAAAGGAGACTGAAAACAAAAATATCATGTTTGTGCAATTTCCCTCTCAACGAACAGGACAGGTGGCGCTAGAATGAGCGATTGCTGTTTGACATGCACAATGGTTATTTGTCGGATGCGCACGGATCTTATCAGCAAGACCATAGCAAACCGTTCTGGAAGGATATAAGGAGCGGACGTGGCAAGAGCAAGAACTGTCTCGTTTGTGGTGCCGTGTTATAACTCGGCTGCGTACATGGATACGTGCATTGAATCGATTTTGAGCTGCGGAGATGATATCGAGATTCTTATTGTTGACGACGGCTCAGACGCAGACAACACGGCAGAGAAGGCTTTTGAGTGGGAGGCAAAAAAGCCCGGGATAATCAGGGCACTCCATAAGCAAAACGGTGGACACGGCTCGGCAATCAATCTAGGGCTTAAAGAGGCGACCGGTCATTATTTTAAGGTGGTAGACTCCGACGATTGGCTCAATGCAGACGCCGCGCGCGAAGTTATGGCTTATTTGCGCCGTCAGTGCGAGCTCGAACATCCTACTGACTTAGTTGTTGCGAACTATGTGTACGAGAAGGTTCACGAAAACGCCTGCGTTGTTATGGGGTATCGTAATGTGTTACCAGTTGAATGCGAGTTCACTTGGGAGGATATTGGGCACTTTAAGCAAAGTCAGTATCTACTCATGCATTCGGTTGTCTATCGCACGGAGTTACTGCGAGAAGCAAAGCTTACACTTCCCGAACACTGCTTTTATGTTGATAACGTATTTGTATACGTGCCCTTACCGTATGTTCGATCAATTTACTATCTTGACGTAGATCTCTACCGTTATTTCATTGGTCGTGAAGGACAATCGGTTAACGAAAACATTATGATGAGCCGCATTGACCATCAGCTGCTTGTTACGCGTTACCTTATTGATGCGGTGTATCTACCCGATGCTGTTGAAAGTAGCAAATTAGAAGGGTATATGAAAAATTACCTTTCTATGATGATGTGTATTAGCTCGCTGTTCTTGCGCATGATTGGAACAAGTGAGGCGGAACACAAGCGTGAAGAGTTGTGGGTCTATCTTGAACAGAAAAACCCTCAGTTAAGTAAGCGTGTTCGTCATACCGTACTCAATATCTGGATGAACCTTCCTACGTCACTTGGTCGGGGTCTTGGCATTGGCGCTTACCACCTTGCACGCAAGGTATTCAAGTTTAATTAGTAAATGTAAACACACTTGTATCAAATGGTGCAGGAGGATCACATGTTTGAGTTTGAACACAACGATCAGGTAAGCAACCAAAGCGAGTCAGTTGTAACTGACCATATGGATGAGCTTGTAGGCATCAAAGGTGCAACCGAAGATACGCTTGCGAGCACTGCTCATGAAACTGAGGACGGGTCGATAGACATAAACGACACTTGCGATGCCAGTGCTACAAGTGATGGCACCCGTGAAAGTCAAGTAGGCGCAAATTGTGTGAGCGAAGATGATGCAAGCGCTTGTGCTGTAGACGAAGAGCTTACGATTGAAGATCTTGACGAGGTGTTATTTGATAAAGCGAATCGTGCGGCACGTTTGTTGCGCAATCGTCGCAATGTCTTGATGGCTGATGCCGAAGCAGAAGCCGAAAAAATTAAGGATTTGGTGCGTGCACTCAAGTTGCTTGACTTAAAGCCTCGGATGGAACAAAAGGAAATGTCGGAGCTTTTGGGAATGCCGCTGCGCAAACTTGATGCCATGATGGCGCAGGCTGAAGCGGCAGATATTGTAGCGCGCATTGAACCTAATGAGCCTGATATGCGCAAAGTGATTGTCTATGCAAGCGATGATGCGGTAGAGCTTGCTCGCGCTCAAGGACAAAAGCGCAAAAAACTCGTTCCACAACTTTCTGCCGATGATGCCCGTATGCTCATTGCGCAGTTTGATAAGCTGATCAACCCGCTTGTCGCCATGGGTCTTGACGATGATCGTGGTCCTCGTGGTGGAAAGCAAGGTTTTGACGCGCGCAACAAGCGCGGTGACCATGATTTTGGTCGAAATACCCCGAGCGGGCGTCATGTGTATCAGGATAAACGTAAGGGGCGCGATTTTGATCGCGATAATCGTAGTGGACGTCGCGATGGTTTTGGTGGGCAAGGGCGCAGCTTTGGCGGTTTAGGCTATGGTGGTAAAAGTCGTAACTCAGGTTATAGCGAACGTGATGGACGTAATAATCGAGGCAGTTACGAGCACACCTATCGCAACAATAAATTCGGGTCAGGTGGCAGTGGACGTAGTCCCTTTGGCCCGCGCACGCGCGAGGATCGACGTTTTTAGAAAACGTGCGCACTATCTTGGCGACATAACGTATCCTGTTAGATTACTGTTCATAAGCACGGTGCTTAGGAAAGCACAATAGAGGTGAAAGCTGTAATCAAGCTCACAATGGTCTCACCACCAAGCGCGCCTGATGCAATCACAATGCCATCATTGTCATCTTCTGTATGGGACTTGTATCGATGCAGGTGGCTTGCTATTACGCGAACAAGGGTACCTACAACAGCGGCTGCGGACATGTAAAAGGGCAGATATAACCCAAGGCCAAGCATCATTGATGGAATACGTAATGCATACAAAGCCGCACCAATAATGCATCCGATCACAAATGCCGGTGGACAGGGAATACCTGACATCATGGTTGCAATAACCGATGCTTGGCTTGCAAGAAAATCCCCTCCCAAGCCGAAGGCATCTGGTCCATAGGCGCCAAGTAGTCCTAACATGACACCAACCGAGACGCATGCACCCACAACGCCACCGATGGCTTGCCCGATCCACTGAGCTTGATGGTTCGTTCCAAGCACATATCCTGCACGGAAATCATTCATCACATCTCCGGCAAGCCCACAGGCAACAGCAATAACTGCAGCAATGTAGCACAACTGCACCTGCGCGATATCTGATGCCGCTGCAATCACAAGTAGCACAATGAGTCCAAAGATCTCCATGGGGTCTATACCTGTTTGTCCAACGCTTTGGGAACTCATAGCACAGGTGACAAAGGACAACAGAACTACGCCAATTGACACGGCAGCAGGT
>CAZXOF010000057.1:0-8362 GCA_964642255.1 uncultured Eggerthellaceae bacterium
TGTCGAAATGCGCGCTCGTAATTTAGCTGAACAATCGCGCTATCAGAAGCTGACAACTCATGTACCTGGCATGGATCAGAGCGGTAGAAGACGTGGTCGCAGTAGTGAGGAACGTGTGGCGCGCATCAATGGTCGTGAGGTCAATGTTGATGGTACGGTGAAAGAGACGAGGTTCGATACATTTATCAACGGCCTTGGCAAGCTTACCGGCGCTCTTGGCAAACTTTTTGATGGCGGCGGTGGGGGTGGCATAGGGGCCGGAGGTATGAGTGGTAGCGGTATGGGTAATGGCGCAGGTATGGGCGGAATGAGTATGGGTGGCATGAAGTAATAAACAGTCGAGCTGTTCACACGCCCCGTGCGATTCAAAGGGCTGCATGAGAGACAGAGAGGATCATCATGATTGCGGTAGTTGTTGTTATTGGTGTTGTACTTGCCTTGTTCGTGTTAGGTGTGCGTATTGTGCGGCCGTATCAACGAGGTGTGGTTGAACGATTTGGCCGCTACTTGCGCACAGCGGAGTCAGGTCTTCGCTGGATCATCCCTTTTGTTGACCGTATGACAAAAGTTGATATGCGCGAGAATGTTGTTGACGTGCCGCCAATGGAGGTTATCACAAAAGATAATGTAGCCGTAACCGTTGATGCTGTTGTGTACTATCGTGCGTTAGACGCCGTAAAGCTGATTTATAACGTAACGAACTTCTATTTAGCTGCAACAAAACTTGCACAGACCAATCTTCGTAACGTCATTGGCGAGTTGACTTTAGATGAGTCGCTCACAAGCCGCGAGACTATTAACACCCAGCTACGCGATATTCTCTATGGTGCTACTGTCGAATGGGGTGTAGAGATTGTTCGCGTTGAGCTGCAACGTATCGAGCCTCCTGCCGATGTAACACAGGCAATGCATCGTCAAATGAAGGCCGAGCGCGAGAAGCGCGCTGTCATTCTTGAGGCTGAAGGCGAACGTCAAGCTGCAATTGAAAGAGCTGAAGGTATTAAACGTTCGTCTATTCTTGAGGCCGAGGGTAAGGCGCAGGCTATTCGAGAGGTTGCAGACGCCGAAAAAGCGCAGCGCGTACTTTTATCTGAAGGTGAGGCGCAGGCTGTGAAAAATGTGGTTGCCGAATTGCATGAGGAGGACACCGAAACCTACATTGCCGTGAGGTATGTGGAAAGCTTAAAGTCCATTGCGGATGGTAATGCCACCAAAATCTTTATGCCGGTTGAGCTTTCAGGCATTGCGTCGGCAACTGGTGCTATAGGAGAACTCTTCCAGTCTACTCGCATCACGCCTCTTGAAAAGGCACAAGAACCAGGTGAGATTCCTGCGCCCCCAAAGCTGCATTAAGCATCTACGTCGGGTTTCAGACCGAGGGTTTTGTAAACAAAGTAGGTGTTATCAAGGTGATGCATTGGCGAACAATGCTAAAAGCCACATCGGTTCAGAAATATTGGTAAGCCTTTGTAGGCCTCATATGCCGTACACAAGCAGTTTGCCGTATAGCATGCTACGGATCTTGCTTCAGGTGGTATCCTGATACGGTTCAATTACGCGCATGGGCGCACAAGGAGCCGCATGCATGTATCACATTTGTTTGAAAGGAACCGTATGTCTTTACCAGCTTCAGATACTAGTAAAGAACCTGATCAGCGGAGCACCATGGATCTTGGAGCGGTGTTGCCCCGTACTGCTGAGGTGCGCAACAATCGTCTATTCATTGGCGGTGTCGATATGACAGAACTGGCACGCGAGCAAGGTACTGCGCTCTACGTGTTTGACGAAGCAGACATACGATATCGCATGGATGCCTATCTTGCTGCTTTTCGTTCTCGTTATAAAAACGCTGATGTGTTGTATGCGTCGAAGGCTTTTCTTAACAAAGAAATGGTGCGTATCGTACACGAAAAGGGTTTATGTCTGGATGTATCGGGTGGTGGCGAGCTTGCGTGTGCGCGTGCGGCTGGGTTTCCTATGGAGCGCATATTCGTTCATGGCAATAACAAAACTCCCTATGAGCTTGAAGAAGCTATTTCTGCTGGCGTGGGACGCATTGTAATAGACAGCCGTATAGAGCTGGCACGTATCTCTGATATCGCAGGTCGTCTTGGTAAAACGCAAGACATTTATATGCGCGTTACTCCTGGTGTTGAGGCTGATACCCATGAATATATTCGTACGGGCTGCGAGGATTCCAAGTTTGGTTTTACCATGCTTGAAGACTTTGCATTTCGTTGTGTAAAGGATGTGCTTGCAACACCACATGTACGACTTGCAGGTCTGCATTGTCATATTGGTTCACAGATTTTTGCGCTCCATTCTTTCCGTGAAGCAGTGCGAGTCATGATTGAGTTTATGGCGCGCATTAAAAACGAATATGAGTACGTGATTGAAGAACTTGATCTTGGCGGCGGTCTTGGTATTGCGTATTGTGCGGACGATAAGCCCTCGTCAATTGAGGATTTTGCCACCCACATTACCGATGCTGTGTGTACGTGCTGTACCGAATGCGATATCCCGCTGCCGCGTCTGCTGGTGGAGCCTGGCCGCAGCATCGTGGCAAATGCAGGTGTGACACTCTATACGGTGGGCATTTTGAAAACCCTACCGAATGTGCGTAAATACGTGGCTATTGATGGTGGTATGTCGGATAACATTCGCACAGCGCTCTATCATGCTGCCTACGAGGCAAGCATTGCAAATAAAGCAGGTGAACCTCGCACAGAAATTGTAACCCTGTGTGGTAAACACTGTGAAAGCGGCGATGCAGTGGTGCTTGACGGATCGCTGCAAAAAGCTGAACTTGGTGATATTGTGTGCGTCTTTGGCACGGGGGCTTATTGTCAGACAATGGCAAGCAATTACAATGGTCAGCCTCGTCCTGCCGTTGTGTTCGTGAAGGACGGTGTAGCGCGTGTTACAACACGTCGAGAGAGCTATGAGGATTTATACGCACGAGACGTGTAACCTTAAGTAAACGCATCTGAAAGTGCCAAAGGAATATACTATACAGTGAAATAAAGAGTGCGTGTGTGAATGCAAGGCGTGTCAGGAAAGGTGATCGTGATCAGCCATGACGGTGAAGGTTGGTTTGGTAGGAACAGGAACGGTGGGAGGCGGTTGTCTCGATATCATCAACAAGCACCGCGATGACTTCAAGCATCACTACGGACTTGATATCGAATTTGTGCGCGTATGTTCACGCAATCCCGAGCAAGCTATTTTCTATGGTGTCGAAGATATTTTCACGCAGGACTATCGCGATATCGTTAATGATCCCGATATTCAGCTTGTGATTGAGCTTGTTGGTGGTACTCGTGTTGCAAAAAACGTGGTGTGTGACTCGCTTGCTGCAGGCAAACATGTGGTGACAGCAAACAAGGCACTGATGGCTACGTTTGGCGAGGAACTTATGGGACTGGCGGCTAAACACAATGCTGAAATTGCTTTTGAGGCTGCTGTTGGTGGAGGCATTCCCATTATTGAGACGCTTAAACATTCACTGATTGCTAATGAAGTGTCTGAAGTCATGGGCATTGTGAATGGCACAACGAACTACATACTTACACGCATGGCTGAGGATGGAATGAGCTATGACATAGCACTGGCTGAGGCGCAGGAGAAAGGTTTTGCTGAGGCCGATCCTACTAGCGACATCAATGGTCTTGATGCTGCTGCCAAGATAGCTATTCTTGCATCGATTGCATTTAACTCTCGCGTAACTCTTAACGATGTCTATGCTGAAGGTATTCGCAATATTACGGCAGGAGACCTTGAAGCAGCGCGCGAAATGGGCTACTGCGTAAAACTGCTTGCACTTGCACATCGCGGAAGTGAAGGCATTGATGTACGGGTACATCCAACCATGATTCCGCTAAACCATCAGCTTGCAACAGTCAATGGAGTCATGAATGCTATCTATGTGGTGGGCGACTCGGTTGGTGAAACAATGTTTTCTGGTGCAGGAGCAGGGTCAGGTCCTGCTGCAAGTGCCGTTATGGGAGATGTGCTTGAAGTAGCAAGACACATCGAAAAGGGCATCGCCCCTTCGGTGGGCTGTACGTGTACTGACAATCTTCCCATTGTGCCCATAGAAGACATCAAGTCGAAATACTACATTCGTTTCTCGGTTGTCGATCGATCAGGTGTACTGGCAGCTATGGCGAGCGAGTTTGCTAAGCATAGTGTGTCGGTATTTTCCGTCATGCAGCGCGGGAGAAAAAGCAGAGAAGTGGTTGATCTTGCTTATGTGACGCATGTGTCGCGTGAGAAAAGTGTGCGTGCTGTGCTTGAAGGTATTACTCAACTCGGCGACATTGTATGTGGAGAACCCAGTCTCATTCGGGTGAAGGATTAGCCCAAATCAAGCGCATCGCATGTTCTGAGTAATGCGAGGAACAAGATAAAAGATGCGCTATGTGCGTGTAATAGATGTTTTGGGGGCTAAGCGTAAGCTTGCTTTCCCAAAAAACACCTCGTGCCACATAAGAAAGCAGTAGATATTCCAAATGCGCATCATCTTAAGTTTGCTACGACCCTCAGGTGTTGCAAAATCGGCACTTCGGTGATCATCAAGCATTTTAACCAGGTAGGCAATGTTAAAGAATTCGCGTGCTGTCTCGCTTGTGAAAGCCTCCCTAATGCGTTCGTAGTATAAATCGGTTTGCAGCCATACCGTCAGTGGCGTAATAAAGGGCTGTTTGGGCATCTCAGCAACTTGTTTTTGAAAACCAAGTTTGCGTGCGGCAACGCGCAGAGCGTACTTTGAATGGGTATCATCTACGCGACAAACCGTCGGTAATTGCAAAGCAAGGTCAAGCACCTTCTTATCAAGGAAGGGCACACGCAGCTCAAGCGAGTGAGCCATCGACATCTTATCGGCCTTAAGGCAGATGTCGAAGGGCAGGTAGCTCACCATGTCAACGTATTGGGTTTGGGTGATGATGTCGATTCCCTGTTTTGCGGCCTCCTCGAAGTGCGGGCGCGCCCACTCCCAGGCGCGGCAGGAGCCTTCGTAGCCTTTTAAGATTGCGGGAATCTCATCCCACATATAGTTCATTGACGTGCGTTGATAACTTTTTTCCGGCCCTCCTGAACCGCGCATTGCAAAGCGCCGTCCATGAAAGGGTGGTAGTGTTTCGGCAATGGCACCGGCAAGGGCACGCAGGGGGCGTGGTAGGCGAAAATATTTTTCAAATTCGTACTGATCATGATAAATCCAATACCCACCAAAGAGTTCATCTGCTCCTTCTCCCGACTGCACCACTTTGACGTGTTTGCGTGCAAGTTCCGATACAAAATACAATGGTATAGCACTGGGTGCTCCAAGCGGCTCATCCATGTGGTATTGTTCGGTTGCTACGATGTCAAGAAACTGTTGTGCACTCACCTGTGTTTCAAAGTTGGGTAGCTGTGCCCAGGCCGCAAAGGCGCGTGAATCTGCCAACTCATCAAGCTTAATGTCAAGATCGGGTTGGGCGTTTATTTCGTCTAGCTTATCTTTGCACCCAATGGTATAGCCCACCGAAAAGGTTTTGACAGCCTCGGCGTGCTGTCCCATGCAATATGCAGCCAGTGAGGAATCAATACCTCCGGAAAGAAAGCTGCCAATTTCCACGTCGGCTATTTCGTGCGCCGCCACTGATTCATCAAAGGTTTGCTCAATGAGACACGCCGCTTTATCAAGAGTAAGACCTTCATCAATGTGATATTCAATGTGATAAAAACATTCAGTATGTGTTGTACTACTTGCTACGTCAAGCACAAGGAAGTGCCCGGGTAACATCTTATGAACATGTTGAAACATAGTTTGGCTGTCATTGAGATATTCAAAGCAGAGGTATTGCGGCAGCATTGCACGATTCATGACTGCATGAAAGCAAGGGTGAGCGAAAAAAGCCTTGATCTCTGAACCGTAAAGAAAGCGTTTGCCGTCATGGTGATAATACAGCGGTTTAATGCCAAAGAGGTCGCGTGCCAAAATGAGCTTGCCAGCACGAGCATCCCAGATGGCAATTGCAAACATGCCACGCAGTCGTTCAAAAACATTGGTGCCCCATGCCTCATAGCCGTGTACGATGGTTTCGGTGTCGCCATTGGTAGTAAAGGTATAACCAGCGGCTTGCAGTTTAGAGCGCAGCTCTCGAAAGTTATAAATCTCGCCATTGAAGGTGACGGTGATTTGTCCATCGGCGCTGCTCATGGGTTGGTGGCTCATTGCAAGGTCAATGATTGACAGGCGTCGAAAGCCCATCGCCATACGGTCATCAACAAAAAAGCCCTCATCATCAGGGCCGCGGTGTGCAATGCGATCAGCCATGTCCTTGACAATGGCGCGGTTGCTTGCTTCATCGAAATCAACGGTCGTAAATCCTACGAATCCGCACATGTTGGCATGCTCCTGTTTCTTGTCTGAGCGCGCGACGATGCGCCTACCCCTGTTTTCTGCGAATTCTCATAATAAGCAAGTCGAACGTGCTGTGCCGACCTTTCATGAAAACTCGAGGTGAGTGGTGTGTGCTTGTGTAAAGAGCACGGTGTGTGCATCAGGGGTAGGCGCCTATAGTTATCCCAAATGAAAGATGGCCTAAAGGCTTTCTCTTAGAATTGCAACAACTTCATCGCGGGTGAGTTTTTTGTAGCCGCCCTCGAGGATGAAAGTTGCATCCGCAATACCCTCAATCATGTCCTCGTTTGCACCAAGGTCGGTGATGTTCATGACAAGCCCAATTTCGTGCATCCATGCTTCAAGCGCATCAAGGCCGGCCGAGGCGATCTCTTTATCGCTGCGTCCTTCACTTGGGATTTCCCAGATCGTTTTGGCAAAGCGAACGAACTTAGGTAGTCCAGCCTCCATGATGAGGCGATAGTAGGGCATCGATACGGCAGCAAGCGTCATGCCGTGGGTTGCATCGGTGTAGGCAGCCACAGCCTGGCCGAGCATGTGAACTTCCCAGTCGGTTATTTTGCCCTTGGCGATAAAAGTATTAAGTGCCCAAGTCGCCGTCCACATGATGTTGCTTCGCGCCTCGTAGTCTTGCGGGTTCGCAACGGCGATGCGTGAACTGTGCACCAGGGAGCGCATGAGACCTTCCATGATGTAGTCGGAAGTGTTGTCGTCCTCATTGGAGAAATACTGTTCCATGATATGTGACATGATGTCATAGATACCGGAAACCATTTGATACTGCGGTACTGTATAGGTAAGCTCAGGATTCAAAATGGTGAAGCGCGGGAACACCTTGGGATTTGCGAATACGTGCCCGATTTTAAGCTTTGCGTCGTGGTTAGTGATGACGGCGCCCCCGTTCATCTCAGATCCAGTTCCAACCATCGTTAGTACGCAGCCAACAGGTACGATTTCGCAGGTGGGCTCATCCATGTGTACGTAGTATTTCTCCCAAGGATCCTCATTGCAGTTGATCGACACCGACACTGCCTTTGCGTAATCGATGACCGATCCGCCTCCAACCGCCAAGATAAAATCAACCTTGTTGTTGCGAGCAATTTGCACACCCTCATTGAGCTTTTCAACGGTTGGATTCGGCATGACACCGGGATCCTCGAACACTTCTTTGTTGGCACTTTTGAGGGCGGCGATCACTTTGTCGTAGAGGCCGGTCTTTTTGATGGAGCCGCCACCGTAAGACAGCATGACGCGTGAGCCATAAAGAGCCAGCTCATCGGCAAGTGCATCGAGGGCATCTGTGCCAAAGATAAGTTTTGTGGGATTGCAATAGGTAAAATTACCAAGCATGAGGATCCTTTCTTACTAATGGTACTTATTCATGCTCCATATATCTTGCGATTTTAAGCTAACTTTATGTCAAGCATTGCGCGTGAAAAATCACAACGCAAACAATCAAAAGACATGCTTTCCAGGGTTGGCATCAGGTATTTGCAACGTCGATGCCCCAATCAAGCAGCATGCCGTATCATGGAGCAACGAAGTTTCACAAGCTGTGATGTGTGCGGTAGACGTGTGAGACAGCGCTCGCTTCAATACTGCGGCGGTACAACTCAGCGATGGCACAGCACTGCGCTTACCGTAGATTTATTCACGCGTAAGCCTGAAATGTGACAGCGTTGTGGTGTGTCAGTTCAGGGCAAGGAGTTTTGTATGTCAACGGTGTTTCGTGTATTTGTTGAAAAAAAGCCTGGCTTTGACGTAGAGGCACGCCATCTTGAACGCGAACTGCGCGAAGTTCTTGGCATTGTCGGTCTCGATAAACTACGTCTGGTGAATCGCTATGATGTTGAAGGAATATCTGAAGAAGTATTTCGCGCCTGCATTCCTATTGTCTTTAGCGAACCACCCGTTGATTCGGTAACAAATGAGCTTGTAGCTACTGTACATGAT
>CAZXOF010000058.1:0-8027 GCA_964642255.1 uncultured Eggerthellaceae bacterium
TTCATTTACATGGACATCGAAACACATGAAATGATGTCATCAAAGTCAATGCGTTACCGTATGCAGGCTTAACATGTAGTATGCATGAGTTTGTATGAATGCTTAGCCTATAGCCGAATGCTTTTCAGTATCAAAAGTGCCGTGTATTATTTGGCTCACGTGCGGCACCATCCGATGTGTTTTCGGTTCCAGATGCTTCTTGATTATATGAAAGGGCATCAGCTTGATTTCCCGCAGGCTGCTGTGGTTGCTGTCCGTTTGGGTATCCTTGCGGGTAGTTTTGCCCATATGGCTGCCCATATGGCTGTGATTGCTGTTCGTAGGACTGTGGCTGTTGCCCATAAGTTTGCTGTTGATTAAGGGGCTGAGTGTAGGGATTATTCGACGCGCTATAGCTATAGGGCGGGTGATTGTTAGTAGGGGCTTGTTGTTGGTATCCGCCGTATGGTTGCTGCGGCATTGCTTGTGCGCCCTGGACAGCGCCACCAACAGGAATGTTGCCTTGATACGCTGTAGTCTGGATGCGCCTAGCATATATAGCGGTGATGACAAAGAGTACAGTGCTAATCCATGCAAATGACCCGCCAAAAAACGAGGCGATTGCCCCCGCTATTGACCAACCAAATACAAAACCTAACTTATGTGGTTTCCCAGCATTACGTACGCCAAGAATGCCGGCAATAAGGCCAATGAGCGAGACAATGATGAACCAAATTGCTATGCCGATAAGAGCAATCACTCCAAATTGTACGATGGATTCAAGAGACTCCGTGTCATAACTATACCCATATCCGTACAGCTCTTCATATTGCGACTCAAGATCAAGAACTACAGCACTCATGACAAGGGCGTCATCGAGATATGATGACGCAAAACTATAGAGTGCTGCCATCGCAAGCCAAAAGAGCAGAGCAAGAGAAGCTATAACGATGTTCGCAATACTCAGGCCACGCACAATTCTCATCTCGAAGGTAAGGTTTGACGTAGGTGGCATGGGTGATCCGGATGGTGTATTCGCCATATTTGGTGTTAAGGGTGTGTCCACAAGCTTGGCCTCTTTCGATACTTTGTAATGGTTTTTATCAACAAAAACGCATACTATAACAAACTGAATATTTCGTATATAAACAAGTGACTTGTGAGAGAGAATGCATTTTGTATGATTGGTGCATATGATGATTGATTGGGAATAGCAAGGCAAGTTGAATTTTCAAACATGTCTTTACAAGATGATATAAGAGGTGTGGCATGAAAGATTTTGAATACATATCCCCAACGCAGTTTGTGTTCGGACGTGCTGCCGAGGTGCGTCTTGGTGAAAAACTTGCCGAGCGCAAGGCCAAGCGCGCATTGATTCATTATGGCAGAGGCAGTGTAGAGCGTAGCGGTTTGCTTGATCGAATAAAGATGTCTCTTGATGCGGCAGGCATTGAACATAGAGAGTTGGGCGGTGTGCGTCCAAATCCAGAAATAGGCTTAGTACGTGAAGGCGTAGCGTTGTGCAAAAACAATGAAATTGACTGGGTGGTTGCGGTTGGTGGAGGTAGTGTTATTGACTCAGCGAAGGCGATTGCCAACGGCGCCTGTATTGACGAGGATGTGTGGACCCTCTTTGAGACCGGGCGGCATAATCCATATGTGTTGCCTCTTGCTGTAGTGCTTACCATTCCTGCCGCAGGAAGCGAGGCATCAAAAACTACGGTTATCTCAAATGATGAACTAGGCCTAAAGTCCGGCTATGGCAATGATGCTCAACGCCCTCAGCTGGCGTTTTTGAATCCAGAGCTTACCTTTACGCTTCCGGCCTATCAAACGGCGGCGGGTATTGTGGATATGTTTTGTCATTTGCTTGAGCGCTTTTTTGACGATGTGGGAGCTGTGCCGGTGACTGACAATCTTAATATTTCGCTTATGAAAACAGTGCGTACCACTGCACCCTGTGTATTGACTGAACCAGAAAACTACGATGCGCGCGCCAATATCATGTGGGCAGCTACCATGTGCCATCAGGGTATTGCCGGAGTAGGCAGACATGAAGACTGGGCAACACATGGTCTTGAACATGAATTGTCTGCACTCAATACTTCAATTACGCATGGGGCGGGTCTTGCAGTCATGTTTCCTGCGTGGATGGAATATGTGTATCAGGACAACCCCGAGCGTTTTGCTTTGTATGGGCGCGAGCTTTTTGGCCTTACGACAACAGGAGATGTTTGTGCTGATGCGCGCTCTGCCATTGATGAGACACGCGCCTTTTTCGCTTCACTTGGTATGCCAACAACTTTGGCTGAACTTGGTATTGAAGAAGATGACATTGAAAAGATGATACCGACGCTTAAGGTGAACAAAGGTGAACCGTTTGGTAGCTTCAAAAAGCTTACGATGGATGATGCGCGTGCTATTTATCGGCTTGCGCTATAAATGAATCTGACAGTACTTTGAGGGTAGTGGTGTTTGTGTTGGAAAGCTGGCGTACCGCTTATGGCAAAGCAAGAGGCGCTTGTACTGTATAGGCCGTGATGGTGCGCTGGTGAGTAAGATAGGCATAAAGATAAGATTGTGAGAAAGGAGAAACATCGTGGCAAAATTGTTGACCGGAAAAGAGGTTGTTGCACATATTGCCGAAAACCTACAGGGACGTATAAGCAAGCTTGCAGAACAAAACACTGTACCAACGCTTGCCTTTGTGCGCATGGGACAGCGCTCGGATGACATATCTTACGAGCGCACGGCAACAAAGCGAGCTGAAGGTCTTGGGATTGCCACTAGACCCTATGAGCTTGATGCCGATGCATCACAGGAAGCACTTGCAGAAGTGCTGCAATCCATCAATGATGATGCGGGTATACATGGTTGTTTGATGTTTCGTCCACTGCCAAAGCATATTGATGAACAGGCGGCTTGTGACCTGTTAGCAACCAGCAAAGATATTGACGGCATTTCAATGGCTGCGCTTGCATCGGTATTCGCTGGAACGAATAAAGGTTTTCCGCCCAGCACGGCAGCAGCCTGCCTTGAAATGCTTGACTTTTATCAGGTGCCAATTACTGGTAAGCATGTAGTTGTAGTTGGTCGCAGCTTGGTGATAGGTAAACCGGTATCGATGCTGCTACTTGAGCGTAATGCAAGTGTGACAATGTGTCACAGCAAAACCAATGATTTACCTGCAATGGTGCGGCAGGCAGATATTGTTATTTGTGCTACGGGACGTGCACGCTCGTTTGGAGCGGAATATTTCTCTGCCGGTCAGACGGTGCTAGATGTTGGCATTAATTTTGATAATGATGGCAAACTCTGTGGTGATGTTGATTTCGATGCAGTTGAGCCAATTGTGGGAGCCATTACTCCGGTTCCAGGTGGTATTGGTTCGGTTACGACAAGTGTCACGATGCAACATGTGGTTGCTGCGGCAGAAGCCCAGGTGGCAGCGCGGAGTTAAGGACACTATTTTCGTGTCGAACGTGTATATTAGTAGTGGCTATGGCGATGAATCAGGCGATCTTGTGTGCGAGTGCATCACAAGCTCGCCTGATGATACAAAGCGCCTTGCTGCAACGCTGGCTGCTCATGTGAGGGCAAACGACGTTATTGTATTGGCCGGTGATTTAGGGGCTGGTAAAACACAGTTTGTGCAGGGTGTGGCTAAAGAGCTTGGTGTGCAGACGGAAGTAACAAGTCCAAGCTTCGCTTTGCTACTTGAATATCGCGGCGGGCTGCTTCCAGTATTTCACTTCGACCTCTATCGTCTTGACGACGCCTTGCAGCTTGATGACATTGCATATTTCGAAACCCTTGAAGCGGGGGGAGTATCCTTTGTTGAATGGGGCGATAAGTTTCTCGAAGCAATGCCATATGACTATTTATATATTTCTTTGCATGCAATTTCTACGGAACAACGCCGGGTAAGTATTCGTTCGTGTGGCAGTTCAAGTCGCGCGTTGCTCACCCGGTGGGCGCATGATGTGCGCTTGCCTGTGGGATATCAGGCAGCACTAAGCAATGAAATGCAACACGAATAAGAAGGTAAGGCGCAATGCTTGATTCTTTGCAAGGTGAGATGAATGCAAAGCAGATGGTGCTTGCCTTTGATACGTCAAATGAGGTGATTGCATTAGGCTTGGGGCACCTTGATGCTCAAAGGTGTGCAATTGATGTAGTGACGTCGGTAAAGCTTAAAGCACATCGAGCTTCAAATACGCAATTACTTCCACATATTGATGCCATGCTTGCAGATGTTGGCTTAACACGTAGTGTGCTTGCATGTGTGGCTTGCGGACGCGGGCCGGGATCGTTTACGGGCGTGCGCATAGCAATGGCGACCGCAAAAGGTATTGCGTCGGCACTGAGTGTTGGGCTTATAGGTATCTCGACTGCTGAGAGCGTTGTATGGGGTGCACAGCGCAGCGGGGTGCGTGGTACTGTTGCCGTTGTTGCAAATGCTATGCGCAAAGAGGTCTATCCAGCGCGTTTTGCTGTATCTGATGATGGTGTAGTGCGTCTTGATCCTGATGCGGTGATGAAGCTTGATAAGGCAGTGGAGTTTCTTGGTACTGCTCAAGCTCAAGGTGAAGAGCTGGTCGGCGCAGAAGGCAGTGCAAGTAGCAATATAAATAGCAATGCAGGTAGTCTCTTTCTAACGGGAGATGCCTTGTATATCTATCGAGGGCTTTTCGAATCATGTGGAAGTATCGTGTCGGAAGCTTTGTGGACTCCCACCGGGGAAGGGCTTCTGTGCGCACTTGAAGCGGCATGGCGTGCAGGTGAAACCGATCCTTTTGATACGCAGCGACACAATCCTGCCTTTGTTTTACCAATATACACACGGCTCTCTGATGCTGAAGAGGGGGAACGTAGTCGTCTTGCGCATACTCAGGCACGCGACCTTGTAACGGGTGTGCAGGGTGATGCCGATGCAGGCACAGCACATAAGTCAGATAAAGTTGGGGAAGACAGTAATAACTGTGTTGGCCTTGCATCCGCTCATACGAACATAAGCTTACAGCCGCTTGATGCTGCTCATGCAAGCGCTGTCGCTGCACTTGAATCGCGCATCATGGGTAGCGATGCTTGGAATAAACATCTAATTATTGACGATCTGGCTCGTAGCGACCGCACGTGGTGGGCAGCATATGCACTTGACTCCAATGATCGACGCGCACCTCGTATTGCTATTACTCAAGGTGATGCGATCTTGGTTGGATATGCGGGAGGCTGGGTCGTTGATGGTGATATGCAGATACTCAAACTTGGTGTTGATCCTGCATGGCGGCGCTGCGGTATTGCGCGCAGGCTTGTAAGTCATATCGCTTTAGACGCACGAGATTTAGGAGCGCAGACCTGTTCACTTGAGGTGCGTATAAGTAATACTGGGGCGCAAGCTTGCTATAAGAGTCTTGGCCTTGTGCCGTGTGGTATTCGTCCGCATTACTATTCTGATCGCGAAGACGCACTTATCATGAAGGGTTCTTTGCCAATTGCTCGACATGGTGTGGCTGGTATGGAGCTTGAAGATCACGCCATAACTGATAAGCATGCAGTTCGTGCAGCTTCGGCACAACCCTTAATTCGACCGCTCATACTTGCCATTGAGACGTCTTGTGATGAAACGGCAGCGGCTCTTGTTGATGGCTCCGGTGTTCTCCATGCCGATGTAGTGGCTTCTCAAGTTGATTTTCATGCGCGCTTTGGGGGTGTTGTTCCCGAAATAGCAAGTCGCAAGCACATTGAGGCAATATGTGGTGTATGCGATGAGTGTCTTGAGGCGGCTGCGTTTTCGCTTGGGCACCCTAGGTTTACATGGACAGATATTGATGCCGTTGCGGCAACATATGCTCCTGGTCTTGTAGGGGCGCTTGTTGTGGGGCTTGCTTTCGCCAAAGGGGTATCCTGGGCACTTGATGTGCCTTTTATTGGTGTGAACCACCTTGAAGGACACTTATATGCAAATAAAATTGGGTCTCCCGATTTTACCCCTCCTGCTCTTGTCTCGCTTGTATCGGGCGGCAATACCATGCTTGTGTACATGCGTGCCTGGGGCGACTATACAACGCTGGGGGCAACAATTGACGATGCAGTTGGTGAAGCCTTCGACAAAGTTGCCAAGGCTTTAGGGCTTGGGTATCCGGGTGGTCCGATTATTTCAAAACTTGCGGCTCAAGGTAATTCCGATGCCATTGCTTTTCCGCGGGCCATGTTGCATTCAGGCGATTTGCGATTTTCGCTCTCAGGGTTAAAAACCGCTGTTAATATCTATATCGAGCAGGAACGTATGGCTAAGCGAGCACTGAATCTTGCCGATGTTGCTGCAAGCTTTCAGCAGGCAGTTATTGATGTACAAATTGCAAAGGCACAAAAGGCACTGGATGAAACAGGTGCGCCAACTTTGTGTCTTGGTGGTGGCGTGGCGGCAAATCCTGCTTTGCGCGAGGCGTATGAGCAACTGTGTGCCAATCGAGGGGTTCGCCTGGTGCTGCCACCTCTGTCGTCGTGCGGTGATAATGCCGGCATGATTGCACTTGCTGCTCTTGATCGGTATCGTGCAGGTCGTTTTTTTGGTCTTGATGCCGATGCTTGTGCGCATACATGTCTTGACGATCCTTATTAGAATACATCTGCACTTGAGTTAGTGCCTGCGTCTTTTCGCATTGATGCTCCATAACTTACATACTTATGCTTGTGCCGGTGTCTTTCTATGCATCTAGTTTTTCGTAGCATTTGTGCTTGCGTTCGGATTGATAGGCTTGTGTGCGGTATGCACAACGGCAATGCCTCCTGTGCAATTGACCCATTTCACATCGGAAAAACCGGCATCGGTAAGCATGTGTGCAAAGGCCTTCTGATCAGGGAAGGCGTGAATTGATTGTGCAAGGTAGACAAAACTATCGCGATCTTTCGTGATAAGCCATCCCCATAGCGGAATACAGAATCGTAAGTAGAAGTGGTAAAGCGCCCTCCATAGTGGATGGGGGGGTGTTGAAAACTCAAGGCAGGTGAATGAGCCGCCGGGACGCAGGATGCGATACATCTCAGAAAGCGCTTGTTCACGCTCGGGCATATTGCGTATACCATAGGCCACGGTTACCGCATCAAAGCTTTCGTCAGGGTAGGGAATAGATTGTGCGTTTATCACTTCGAAATTAATAGGAACACCATGGCTTGCACCGGTGGCTTCATGTGTGCGGGCTATTTCCAGCATCTCGGATACAAGATCGCTACAAACAATGCGAGCAGGTCGTTTCTTTTGTGCAAGAGCAAAACAAACATCTCCTGTGCCGCTTGCGACATCAAGCACAACATCGTCTGGCTCAATATCAGCCTTCTCAATCATGCGATTTAGCCACATGCGATACGCACCGAAGCTCGAAAGAGCGTTGAAGCGTTCGTAATCTGGAGCAAGGGATGAAAAGATATGTCTTACGCGCTGTTCTGACAGATATGCTGGTGCCTCTGTTCCGGTGGCGGTGTCAATACTCACATGCATGCTCTTTCATCGGTGGCTCTTAATTTTGTGTTGGTTGTTGCATTTTGGCCTATAGCGCATGAAGGGGCAACTGCGGATTTATCACATGAGGCATATGTGCTTGGAAAATACTAAAACTGATAGTAGGGTAGCCGTGTGCAACACAGATTGTTCTAACGCTATTGTTACAATTCAGAATGCACTGCGTACCAAACATACGCAAGTAGCCTTTTAAATGCTGACGCTAAAAATATAGCTGATGCAATTGGTGACGTTTCCTTCGCACTTCGGCGAGCGAATCGCTGGTATCCTGCAATATGTTTCTCTTTGCTCTTTGGCCCCTGTGATCTCATAGACGCTCTGAATAGAAGGTTTGGCATCCTCGCCGCGCTGGGTGCTGACTTTTCTTTCGCCTAGGCCAAGCTGTTAGGGTCAAGCAGGAAGTCGTATATGCTCATGGTGAGAATCCCGTGCTCGTCATAGAGGGGCTTTACCACGTCGCGCACAAGCACGATCTTCTTAAAGCTGTCCTGAATCTCGATAAGAGGCGCCTTTTCCTGTTGCTCCT
>CAZXOF010000059.1:0-7291 GCA_964642255.1 uncultured Eggerthellaceae bacterium
TCAAGCTGCGCGCGTGTTCACCGACCCGAGTGTGGTAGGAGTGCGTCGTGATATAGGCATACTGGGAATTGATGCAAACGGAAATCGGTGTACTACAACACATAATGCAGCGCAGTATTCAGCGACTTCGGTACAGACGGGCGCCTCAAATGCGTCATTTGGAGCGTGATGTGTATGTATGCCGCTTTAACCACAGGTATCTTTGCAGTAACAACGCTTGCCCTAGGCCTTTTGCTTGCGTTTATGCCCTATTTTATGCGTCAAAATGAGTGCTTTGCCGTTACTGTACCTACTTCTGCTCATAATAACCCGCATATTGTTGCGTGTAAGCGGTGCTATGCACGTGCTATGACGGTCGTCACAATAATCTGTGTTGTTATTACTATTGCTGCCGGTTGCCTTATTGCTATGGATGGTACCGACGAAATGATAAGTATTGTTGGTGTTAGCTTGGAGTGTGCGGCGATTTTTGGATTAAGCTTTGTGTCGTTTATTCTCATGCTTCGAGGTCGTCGTAGTGTTCTTGCTATTAAGCAGGCAGAGGGCTGGGTTGCGCAAGGAAGCAAACGAGCTGCCGTTGTTGGGGAAGAGGATATTCCAAAACCTATCGCGCTTGCATGGAATCTTCTCTATGTTGTGGTAGTGTTATTTACTCTTGCACTTGGCATTGCGCTCTATCCTGTCGTACCCGAGCTTATTCCTATGCAAGTCACCTTGTCTGGTGCGGTTAGTCGTTGGGCGGAAAAATCAGTTGCCCTTGTGTTTGGGTTTCCCTTGCTTATCGAGACTATAATAGGACTTTCATGTTTCGGGTGCCATGCGGTCATCATCCATTCGAAACGACCGACTAATGCAAATGTACCTGCTACCTCCGCACTTGCTTACGGAATGTTTGCTCGTGCAAAAAGTGTTTACCTACTTATCAGTGGTATTGGTAGCGTAAGTTGCATTGGGCTTGGCTTTCTATTGTCAGCAGCAAATATACTCACACTTGAACAATTAGGAGCAGCAGTACTTATTATGGTAGCTCTTATAGGTGTGAGCACAGTGGCATTAGTGCGCGTTTATGGCCAAAGCGGATCACGTCTGTTCGGGTGTATACAGAGCAGCGACATAATGCCTGACGATGACGATGAGCACTGGAAACTAGGTATTTTTTATTGCAATCACGATGATGCAAGTGTGTTTTTGCCCAAACGATTCGGCATTGGTTGGACAATCAATTTTGCTCACGTAAGCGTTTGGATTGGAATCGGATGTTTTCTTACAGTTAGTGTGTTTGTAGTAACTCTTCTTATGTTGTTTTAGATTACTACTTGTTTATGGTGCCCGAGGCGGGATTTGAACCCGCACACCTTTCGATATCGGTTTTTGAGACCGACGCGTCTGCCGTTCCGCCACTCGGGCACACTGTTCAAGTATAGCGGAAAGCCCCCAGAAACGTCGAGAGAGATTATATTAGGCTTTGGGAAGAGTAACGGTAAAAGTTGTACCGTCGCCTTCTGCGCTGGCAACAACAATGTCGCCACCGAAGAGGCGTGCTGTTTCTCTTGCAATGGCTAGTCCAAGACCGTACCCACCAATGCTGCGCGTACGAGCCTTATCAGCACGATAGAAGCGATCAAACACATGGGATACATCTTCGGGTGGAATGGGTGTGCCATTATTATGAATAGACAAGTGTGCAATATGAGCGCTGGTGCTCAAAGTTGCCGTAACCACTCCGCCGCTATCGGAATATTTCAACGCATTATCTATTAGTGTTGACATAATGCGTTCAAGCCCCTTGCGTTCGCCATAAACCTGTACGTTTGGTTCAATTGTGTCTGCAAGCTCGATGGAAGTTTCGAAAGCCAAAGCTTCAAACTGAAGCAAATTGGTTTTGAGTAAGTCAGATATATCAATAAGCGTGAAGTCTTTTCGCGATAGTCGCTGCACGCCGGAGTATTCATCAAGAACGGCAAGTGCAAGCATGTCTTCTACCAGTGACTTTAAGTGTTGCGCTTCAGTTTGCGTGCTTTCGATCCACCGGCTTTGGCTTGCAATACTATGCTCAGGGTGTTGAAGCAGAAGAGAGACATTTGCAAGGATAACAGAAAGCGGTGTTTTTAATTCGTGTGATGCATTGTCAATGAATTGTCGTTGCTGTATTAAGGCAAGCTCGGTTGGGTGCAGTGCCCATTTTGAAAAGTGCCACGACAAAATAAAAAATATAACGAGGGCTACCAAATCAATAGCGATACACAAAAGGGCAAGCGATTGCCATCGAGAGGCAGGTGATGTGTCAACAAAGGCAAGAAGAATCGTGTCGTCATCAAGGGTTTTTTTGGTGTAGAACAGACTAATATCATTAAGGATTCCATGTCCATCAGGTTGAGTATTAACATACTGAAGAGCTACAGTAAGAACGGCATCATTAATAAAAGCTGTTGTTTCTGCGGCAACCGTTTCAAAGGAACCATCAGCGTTTTGTCTATACACTGCAATAGGGATAACGTTTTCATCTGGATAGCCCGCAAGTGTTCCGATTTCCGGCTGTCGTTTATCTGAGGCTGACTCATCACTGTCAGATAACTCGTTGCTACTGATAGTGCTTTCCAGTTCGTTTGAGCTGTTGTTTTTGGTATCGAGACTACTGTCTTCGCTTGTCATTGTGTTGTCCAAGGCGTCTTCTGAGGCTTGTTGATCTTCAGCATAGGCGATTGAGGCGTCAAGTGAGCGATAAATGCCTTTAACGGAGTGCTGATAGTCAATGACACACAGAGTGATTGACACACAGGCGAGAACCACTGCGATCATCGCTATAGTAAGAACGATGAACTTGATTCTCAGCCGTTTGAGCATGTAATTCCCTATGATGTGTAATCGGTATCAGGAACAATGCGATACCCAATTTTACGGAGGGTTTCGATGCGCACATGTGCCCCAACATGTGCAATTTTTTTACGTAGAAACGAAATATAAGCCTCAACATTGTTGTCGGCCGCACTAGATTCAACACCCCAAACTTTTTCGATAAGAGCTTGTTTGGATATAGCTTGACTAGGATTGCACATCAGAATTTTTGCGATAGCAAACTCTTTATAGCTTAGATGTATTGACATATTGCCGCAAACAAGATCCCCATTATCAAGATTGAGTACTAAATCACCTGCAGTCAGCGTCTCAAAAATAACTTCACCTTGGCGACGGGTAAGTGCACGCAAGTGAGCGAGGAGTTCGGCAGGCGAAAACGGTTTTGTCATGTAGTCATCTGCCCCTGCATCAAGGCCGGTTATCTTGTCGGTGATGTTATCGCGTGCAGTCAAGATAAGCACCGGAGTAGCTACTTTTCTTCGGCGTAATTCGGTAACAACGTCGCAGCCATTCATTTTTGGCAGCATGATGTCAAGAATGATGGCATCATAGGAACCCTCGCTACCATAGGCAAGGCCACTCTCCCCATCGGTGGCAGCGTCAACCGTGTAGCCGTTTTCTGTGAGAGTCTGTACAAGGGCGGCGCTCAAACGAAGATCGTCCTCCACAACGAGAACTTGCATGACGTATCCTTTCTATGAGTGGTCATGTAGGTATGTATGTGCGTGAAGAACGCGAATTAAGATCTAACAACTCTTTTATACGTATTTTACCGAAAGTGCTGAATCAAGACTGAAAGATACGTGAAGGATGCATGAACTGCATGAATCTTTCAGACCGCTTTCAGATAGTGTCGCTATCATGTCTGGCATTGTCGAAGCTCGCGATCCCAATTCTCCCTGCAGAGCTTCGACAACATTAATTTATAAGGGTATATAAACCCTAGCCTGAAGTTTGTCGGGCAAATGAGCGATTTTGTTCACTCTTTTGGTCAGTATGCTGGCATTTCGCGTATCATATCCCTGTTTTTGCAATTTGCTGTGCTGGTTTGAGATGTGTATCACAACAGCTACGCATACTAGATATATGCTTACCGTATGGCCATATGGTAAGTACTGACGAGCTGCGGTTGTTTTTGTCGTATGAGAGATAAAAAAAGGGGGCGAGCGGCGATGATTGAGCATTTTCGTACAGGCGGGTCAAGCCGCACGCTCGAAAAGCTGAACATAGAAGAACCGGGATGTTGGATCGCGCTGTTTGAGCCAAGCGCAGAAGAATTGGCAGACATTGCGCACCGTTTTGCAATTGATGAAGACGACCTGCGTGCGCCGCTTGACCTTGAAGAGGTCTCGCGCGTTGAAGTGGGCGATGGATATACCATGTTTATCACTGACACACCGATTCGTGATGAAGCAATGGGTGAACATGCCTATAAAACTATTCCAATAGGCATGTTTGTAACCGAAAATCACATTATTTCGGTGTGCTCGTTTTACCGTATTCCCATTATTGCTGCCCTGAAGGCGCGGCGTGGTTTACATGACACAAGTGATATTGTGGGCTTTGCAAGCGATGTATTGCTTGCGTCGTCGCGCGCCTATTTCTCGCTGTTGCGCTCCTTAAACCGTCGCCGTACTGAACTGTCTGCTGTAACAAATAATCCTTCTCGCAAGGATCTTGAGGAGCTGTATGCGCTTGATGCCTCATTGGTGTATTTAACAACCTCGCTTGCAACAAATGACACGATGTTTGAACGTTATCGCCGAACAATGACACTTTCATTTCCCGAAGAGGTGCGCGAGGCGTTTGACGATGTCATTATAGAAAATCGTCAGGCACTTGAAACTGCGCGTATTTATTCGGACATCCTTGACTCAACCATTGACCATTTCGGGCTCATTATGAACTCCGACTTGAATCGTACGATGCAACTAGTTGCAACCATCACTTTGGTATTGTGTATACCGACAGTGGTTGGAGGACTGTTTGGTATGAATCTTGAGGGTATACCACTTGCAGAGTCCCCGTTTGGTTTTGCTATTGTAACTGGTGCAACCGCTATTGCTCTTGTGGTGTTGCTCGTGCTACTCAAACGTCTCAAGTGGTTTTAGGGGGTTTTGCATGGGATTTTACTGTATGGGTGGCACATTGAATGCCCTTCAGGTGATGTTTGCGCTATGTAAGCAATGTGCTGGAGCTAATCTGTGAACATTCGATGATGGCAAGGTGAAGGAAGCAAGGGTTGAAGGTGACGGTTTCGCTTATTTCCTCGATAAATAAATGTTTCGCCGCATGGCTCAGCAATAATGCGACAGAACCGAAAGCAACAAAGGTCGCATTGGTGTCAAGATGGCTTGGTCAAAGGTGTAAAACCTAACCATTGCACGGTAGTGCGACCATGTGTGAGATGAAAGGAGCGTGCGACGATGGCAGATGAGCCGACTACAGGAATGTCCACTTCGAATGAGGGATCACCTGCACAGCGATCCTCGCAGTCGTCACAGCAGACAGACTATCAACCCAATTGGGTTCGCGCTGATAAACAAGAAGCTGTATCACAGCAAGACTCTTCTGTTGCCACTGTGTTCTCTGACGTACCAGTAGATAGTCGCACACAAGTAGAACAGGCGGCATCAGCATCACAAAGTCAATCTGATATTGTCAGTCAGGCACCGGTAAGTTATGGGCACACATCAACAGGCAGTACTCAGATGCAGGGAGCGTATAGCTATACGCAAGCAAGCGACGCTCAAACTCAGCAAAGTTATGAGTTTGGGTCGCAGCAGGCAAGTGCTGGACAACAGCAGGCAAGTTTTGTTCAGCAGCAGACAACACAACCGATGCCTCAGATGGGTATGCATGCAGCATCAAGTATGGGGGCTGCCTACACTGCCGGACAAGGTAGCGCAGGAGCTTCAGGCAGCTCAGGAGTTGGTGGGGCTTCAAGCTTTGTTGCGCCAACACCCGACCCTAGGCATTCATCTGGTGGGAATAAAGGTGTTAAAACCTTCGCTTTAGCCTTTGCGGGAGCGGCACTTGCCTGTATAGTTATAATTGCTATTGCCGTAGGTACCGGTGTGTTTTCCACAACGGTAACACTTGGTGCAACCACATCGACCCAAATTACTGCATCCGATGAAGATGCCTCGCTTGCCGAACAGGTAGCTGCAAAAGCACTCCCCTCTGTAGCAGCTATTACAGTATATGCAGAACAAAGTACCAGCTCGTCAATGTATTATGACTTGTTTTCTTACGGTTACGGTTATAACTATGGCTACGACGACAGCAGTGACTCAACAGAATTGGTTGAATATTCGCAGGGAAGCGGAGTTGTCCTGACGTCAGATGGCTACATTATTACGAACTATCATGTTATTGAAGGTGGTTCTGCCTTTGAGGTAACGGTTGATGGTCAAACCTATGAAGCCGAGCTTGTTGGCTATGATTCAAGTGGTGACATTGCGGTATTGAAATGTGTTAATGCAAGTGATCTCACTCCAATTGAAATTGCTGACTCTGATGAAATAACTGTAGGTGAGTGGGTCATGACTATCGGTTCGCCTTTTGGCCTTGAACAATCAGTAGCAACAGGTATTGTGTCAGCTACGAGTCGCTCACAAGTGTTGAGTTCAAGCACCGATGGCTCCACAACGGTATACACCAACCTTGTGCAAACCGATGCAGCTATCAATCCGGGTAACTCTGGTGGTGCCTTGGTGAATTCCGATGGACAACTTATTGGCATCAACACGCTCATTATCTCTTCTTCGGAAAGTTATTCCGGTGTTGGTTTTGCTATTCCTTCCAATTACGCAATTAGCGTTGCCGAGCAACTTATCAATGGTGAAACGCCTACACATGCCTCGCTTGGTGTGACAATGACCACAATTGATACTCAGTCTGCGCAACGCTATGGCTTCTCTGCAAGTGAAGGTGCCTATGTCACAGCCGTTGCATCGGGCTCTGGCGCAGAGGCTGCTGGCATTGAGGTAGGTGATATTATTACGGCAGTTGATGGCGAAGCGATCACCGGTGCTTCCGATTTGCAACTTGCCATTCGCTCTCATGATCCAGGAGACGTGGTGACGGTAACGGTGAACCGCAACGGCACGGTCTTAGATTTTGAAGTGACTTTGGGGGAAGACGACGATGAAACCTACACAACACAGTAGACTAGCTGCTCCCTCAAGAGCTCTGTTGGTCTAAGTGGAAAGTGTTGCGTAGATCTTTGTGCTACGGGAGTTTTGCCTTATGTCAAAGCGATAGACATAAACGGGCAACTGCAAGATTCGCGCACGGGTGTAAGTTCTGTGTGTGAGAGCGAGTAGCGTGTACAAGGGGTGCGTCTGTAGAAGTAGGCGTGCCCCTTATCTTACGTGTCAAGTATGGCACGTTTTCTTATAGGTGATGAGTCTCTAGTGCACCTGACAGCGGG
>CAZXOF010000060.1:0-7125 GCA_964642255.1 uncultured Eggerthellaceae bacterium
CTTCAAGCAGCGCAGAAATATCGACTTTCATGTCTTACACTCCATTCGTTAGTCCTCTGCTCGTGGTCATCTCAACAAACCGCAGCCTTTTTCGGTGGCCACTCGCGGCGTTGATCGCACGAGCATGTGTGATTAGAAACCAAAGCATTCTATCACGATGAGCATGAAATACAAGTTCATCGTGACACTACAACCAACTACAACCAGCAAGTTGCAGCGTAAGCACAAACTTGCTGCAATACGAAGGTCGTGCTTTACTCACGAAGAACAGAGTACTAGAGCCATCATGCAGCACTACAGCAATCATATTTCGACGCAGACGCACTACTACTTCTTTTTCGTTTTCCAACCGAGAAGCAAAGCTGAGTTTCCAATAACGATTACCGAACCAATATTGTGCACAAGCGCACCTGCAACAGGCCCTAAAAGACCAAGCGTTGCCCCAACACTTGCAAGAATATTCAAAGACATTGCAAAGGTAATATTAAGTTTGATGGTAGTAAGGGTACGTCGCGACAGTGCAAAAAGATGCGGCAAGTCACCAATACCGTCGTTAATCAGGGCAATATCGGCGGCATCAACAGCAATGTCGCTACCCGCACCACCCATCGCGATACCGGCAAAAGCACGGCGCAGCGCTGGAGCATCATTCACCCCGTCTCCTACCATACAAACGCGCCCACCAGTACTCTCGCACGTCTCGATAACGCTCAGCTTTTCTTCGGGCAAACACTCTGCATGGACTTCATCGATGTGCACAGTACTCGCTATTGCGCAAGCAACATCGGCGCTGTCCCCGGTGAGCAAAACAGGTACAATACCCTGTGCTTTAAGACGCGACACCGCCTCAAGACTATCTGCACGCAGTGTGTCCGCTAAAGCAAGCGAGCCTACTAGCGCACCGTCAATCACCACGAAACTGATGCTTGCTCCGTCGGATTTCAAGTGCGACACTCGCGACAGCAATTTAGGCGGTATAGCAATATTGCAGTCTGTAAGACCTCGCGCATTCAATATTGCAACTTCACGCCCCTCAACCATACAGCGCACACCGCATCCAAGTACGAGTTCGAAATTTTGCACATCAGCTGTTATCTCTATTGCGTCATCTATTACGTCTTTCATCGTGATATCTGTACTATTATCCATAGCGCTCATCTGTGCACGATACCCCGCAACGATTGCCTTACCAAGCGGATGTTCACTACGCAATTCGGCAGCCGCCGCCATGCGCAATACTTCCGCTGTAGTCCAAGACACATCTTCTGAGACTAGCGAGACATCCACCAATTGCGGCTGACCACAGGTAAGTGTACCTGTCTTGTCGAAGGCAACATGCGTTACCTTTGCAAGCCGCTCAATTGCATCTCCTTCACGGACAAGTGCCGAATGTTTGCTTGCGTTACCTATAGCGGCCATAATGGCTGTAGGAGTCGCAAGCACCAATGCGCAGGGGCAAAACACAACAAGCACCGTGACCGCACGAATCACTTCCCCCGTTACGACCCAAGCTGCAAGAGAAGCTAACAATGCCATAACCACAATCCATGTGGCCCACCTATCAGCTGTGCGCACTACTGTAGCTTTACCTGCATCGGCCGACTGTACCAAGCGCACCATACGCGCAATTGAGCTGTCTTCACCAACTCGCGTTGCTCTCATATCAAAGGCGCCGAAACAATTAATAGTGCCCGAAAACACCTCGTCACCCATAAGCTTATCAACCGGCAAAGACTCACCAGTCATAATACTTTGGTCAATTGAGGTCTCCCCTACTTCAATAACACCATCAACTGGTACTGTTTCACCTGGCAGGACGCGCACCACGTCCCCCACACGCACTTCTTCAGCAGTAACGCTACGTTCGCTGCCGTCCTCGACAATGCGCGCACTATGTGGAGTGAGTTTTACCAGTCGCTCAATACCAGCGCGCGCTCGCGTAACGGTCAATTCTTCCAAAAAACCGCCAATTTGCATGATGAAAGCAACTATTGCCGCAGCAGAATATTCGCCAATCACTATGGACGCTATCAAGGCAATTGACACCAGCATGTCGGCTTTTACGTCAAAAGAAAGAACAAGCGCGCATATCGCACCTACCACAATAGGTAAGCCACAAAACACAATAGCAATCCATGCTGGGTCTATCACGAGCTTACCATCTGCAATAATGCTTGCCGCAATCCCAAAACCACCAAATATCAGAAATGCAATGTCTTTTTTCATGCCGCCCCAATCAAGGGCTTCCTCCACTTGTTCGATTACACGCTTGAACTGTGATGCCATACTTAACGCTCCATCCATTATCGAACCTTATGTACGGTATAATGCAAAGCGTTCGATAATTGAAGAAGCAATTATCGCCTTCTGAACACTACGGGACAGCGCACCCATTATTTGACAGTTACGGTACAGAAAGCTAGCTCTTATTCGGCAGTAAGAACATAGCTTATGCGCAGCACAAAACGGACTCTTCAAGAATATCGCCGCCGTTACAACATGAGCAAAGCTATAGTAAGAAGTTATTTGTTCAGCCCATAAAACACCACTCCAGCTAGCTAAGGAGTATATGATGTGGTTGTATGTGCGCTTTGTCTTGATTGCTGCGCTGGCTACTGCGCGCATCATATCGCCATAGCTCTGTGAGGAGTACACAATAATGGATCGCAGGCAGAAAAAAACCCGACAGGCAATCTATAAAGCCTTCGAAGAGCTTGTTGAGCAAGAACCTTATGGGTCAATCACTGTAGCGCAGATCATTGAGCGCGCCAACATAGGGCGCAGTACTTTTTACGCTCACTTTGAAACGAAAGACAAACTTTTAAGTGATATGTGCACCGAAATGTTTGATCACATCTTTGAAGGAGTTAATGCCCATTGTATTACGCACCGCCACTTACAGGCCCTAGACATGAAGGGCAAACTTGCTCATTTGCTATACCATCTGCGTGATGCATATGGCAGCATCTGTGGCAAACTACTCAAAGAGGGTGAACCTATTTTTACCACCTATTTCAGTACCCGTCTCACTCAAGTTTTTGAGTTAGAAATGCCACGCATCCCAAACGGTATGCCACGTGAACTTGCAAGCCAAATGTTAGTGAGTGCCTTTGGTCAAACAGTCGTGTGGTGGTTCGAACATAAAACACCGTGCGAACCCGAAACACTTGCCAATTGGTTCCTTTGCATGATGGGTAATCCATACCCACGTACAGAATCGCTATGTATCTAACAAGGTAGCTAAAAACAGGGCTATAGACCAAAAAACATGCTTACTACAACAGCTCAACTGCTCCACGTTCATATCTTTTGTGTTTACCGAGCTAAGCCACCTTTATAAACGCTTAGCACCCATGTGCGCGCTACCATGGCAACGCATTAGTAAAGAAAACTTTATACTTAATCATAGTCCTATCGCCCGTAGAAAGGTTATGCGACCTTCACCCTGAGAAAGACAAGGAAAACATTGCACGTATCGTATACATGCAAACCCACACATCACGCACGCATCGCCTACAAGGAGCATACATGGCACACACCTATCTTGTCGTTGTTGATATGCAACGAGACTTCATTGATGGAGCCCTTGGTACACCCGAAGCACAAAGTATTGTTGAAGCCGTTATTCAGAAGGTGCAAGATTTTTCCGATACTGTTGTATTTACGCAGGATACGCATACATCACACTATCTTACGACACAGGAAGGCAAGCGACTTCCCATTCCACACTGCATTAAAGACACGCCGGGTTGGCAACTAGAAGAGCGCCTTGCAACCTTATGTCGCAAACGTAGCGCCACTATTTATAAAAAGGAAAGCTTTGGCTCACTTGATCTTGCGCACGACCTTGTCTGTGAACATGCATCGAATCCCATTGAGCGCATCGAATTGGTTGGGCTGTGTACCGATATCTGTGTTGTATCAAACGCACTTTTATTGAAAGCTTTCATGCCAGAGGTCCCCCTTGCTGTTGATGCGCGCTGCTGCGCTGGCACCACACCGCAAGCTCACGAAAGTGCTTTGCAAACAATGGAGAGTTGCCATATTGACATCATAGGTAGCTAGGCTTGCGTATCTACTTCTTGCAAAGTCCATTATGATACCGAGGGCGCCTTACACCTCGCCCTTTCGCACGGCGCAATACAGTTGTAGTTCTTTGATCGAGAGGCATATAACACCATGTGCGGCATCTGCGGTTTCACGGGTGCACAACCCACCGACGCAAACACACTGAAAGCCATGTGTGATGTCATGGCGCACCGCGGACCAGATGGCGAAGGTCGCTACTTAAGTGACGGCATAGCACTGGGACACCGGCGCCTCTCGCTCATCGATCTTACAGGGGGTAACCAACCCATGGTGCGCACCACAGGTGAACACACAGCACAAGTCTTATCACCCGAACAAAGCTCTCATGGCATATCATGCGAAACTAGTAGTACAACTCTTGACACAGGGGATTACGCGATTGTTTTTAATGGCGAGATCTATAACTTTCGCGAGCTGCGCTCCGAACTTGAATCAGATGGCTGGCACTTTACAACGAACTCTGATACCGAGGTGTTGCTCATCGGTTATCTTGCATGGGGCGAAAACGTGCTTGAACGTGTACGCGGCATGTTCGCCTTTGCCATTTGGAATCGCATCAATAAAAGTCTATTTTGCGCACGAGATTTTTTCGGAATTAAGCCATTTTATTATGCTCTCATCAAAGGAGTCCGTGGACAACAATTTGTGTTCGCTTCCGAAATTAAAAGCATTCTTGAGCATCCTGCTTACACGCGAGAGCTCAACGAAGAAGCGCTTGAATACTATCTTATGTTTCAGTTTTCCGTACTACCTGAAACCTTTTTTAAGGGCATCTTTAAGCTAGCGCCTGCTCACTGCATGACTGTTCATGCCGACGGTTCGCTTGAAATCCGGCGTTACTGGCAGCCAACATATGCCTTTGATGCGAACCGCTCTTTTGAAGCAACGGTTGAGCTTATTGATGCAACAATGCGTGAATCAGTGCGTTATCACAATGTTGCCGATGTAGAAGTAGGGTCGTTTCTCTCAAGCGGCATTGATTCCAGCTATCTCGCAGCATGTTTGGCGCAAGAAAACCCTCGTATTCGAACCTTTACCGTCGGATTTGCCGAATATAAAGGTGAGCGGGATGAAATATCGTGGGCCAGTGAGCTTGCCAACATGCTTGGCATTGCCAATACCAATAAACATATTTCTGAAGCTGAGTACTGGGACGCATTACCAAGCGTTCAATGGCATATGGATGAGCCATCTGCTGACCCAAGTGCGGTAGCACTGTATTTCGTCGATATGCTTGCTGCACGCGAGGTGAAAGCAGTTTTGTCTGGCGAAGGTGCCGATGAGCTTTTTGGTGGCTATCGTATCTATCAAACACCACTTGCAGGCGCTAAGCTTGCTTGGGTTCCACATAGGTTGCTACAGACCGCCGCGAAACTCATGCGTACGGTAGGTTTACGCGGAGCAAATTATCTTGAACGTGCAAGTCAAACAGTTAAGGATTGGTATTATACGAATGCTAACGGTGTCGCCTTTATGCCATCTGAGGTTAAACACCTGCTCAAACATATACCAACAGGCGGTACCCCACAACAGCTCACTGCACCAATTTACGCTGAAGCAAGCAAAGCTGAGCTTGATGAAACAACGCGTATGCAATACCTCGATTTATTCTTCTGGCTTGTAGGCGATATCTTGCTCAAGACCGACAAAATGTCGATGGCGCACTCCCTTGAGTCTCGTGTACCATTTCTTGACAAAGAAGTGTTTCGCATATCTGCCACCATACCTACACACATGAGAGTCAGCGATTCCCAAACAAAACGAGCATTGCGTATGGCAGCAGAACACGTTATCCCACATGCTTGGGCACAAAAAGAAAAACTTGGTTTTCCCGTACCGGTTGCAACCTGGCTACGCAAAGAGCACTACTACGAAATGCTAAAAGCCTGGTTTAGCGGTGAGACGGCGCAGCGCTTCTTTCATACTGATAAGCTTATGCGTCTACTTGACGAACATAAAACGGGGGCTGATCGCTCGCGTAAAATCTGGATCATTTTCATGTTTCTTATGTGGTATCACATCTATTTCGTTGAGCAACAGCGACCACAACGCCCAAGTTTGAATACATAGGACGCAGATTTTAGGCAAAACGCTTACTACAAACAACAATCAGATGCCCGGCAGCATCCTCGAAACCACAAAGCTTGCCATCTCGACTTTCATAGATCAAAGACATTTTTGATGTGTCGCAGCGCGCAGGTTCATTGACATCATGAGCAACAACATTTTCAGTCAAGCTATCCTCAGTCTGATCGGGCACACCCTCAAGCGAGTCCGGCGCTAGGTCATCCTCAAGACAAGAGCGATCTTCTTTTGAGTCTTTCTCAAGCTTATCGCCGGCATCATCGACATCGTCGCTGGGAACATTCTCAAGATTTTTATCCTCGGCAACTTGAGCCTTATTTTCAATGTTACGTGCAGGTTTTATGTTGTGTTGACTAGTAAGGTATTCGTCGAGATCTTCCTCGAAGTTGATATTCAAATTTTTACCGAAAACAGAATCAAAGTCACTGTCAGCAACAGTATCGAAATTGTTCTCGACAAGACCATTCATAATCGTTTCAAAATCCAGATCAACAGTAGAAAAAGATATGCCAGAATGCGTTGGATCGGTTTCAGTAGAAGTGGTACTGGCAGTATCTGTAGTGCTACTCTCAACAGGTTTTGTAACGGAGGTTTCACTCAACTCTGTATGCCCGTCGGCAAGGCCTTGCCGAGCGGATTTGTTATTAGTACTTACAGCATCCGTAATATCTGTAACGTTTGCATCATCTACAATGCCATCAGCAAGGCTAGAGCTGTTTGTAGCTTCATCTGCCGAAACCTCATCATGAGTGCTGACATGAGTAACATCTGATTTAGCTACATTGGTGACCTTGTCGGTCTCGTCATTCACGTCATCAGTATGCAAGCCGTCTATAACATCGGTTTTATCTGCACCATCTTTATCTGCATCATCTACATGAGCAGCAGACTTTGCTGTTGTCTCATCAAAATGCAGAGTGCTGTCACCAAAAACGTGCGAGAAGTATTCCT
>CAZXOF010000061.1:0-6784 GCA_964642255.1 uncultured Eggerthellaceae bacterium
GCCGCCCTCTCAAGGCGGAGGTCGCCGGTTCGAATCCGGTCGGAGCTACCAGAAATTATGAGGCCGAGGGCGTAATGTCTTCGGCCTTTGTATTTCTGACAAAAAAGACACTTAAGCATCTCGCTTGCAAGGGGTTTTTCTGCTAACATTTTGCGGGTTGTCTTGAAAGGCAGCGAGAAAAGAGTGCGATGGTACACGCAGATCGTGCATTTGAACGCGTAAGGCACTAAATGTAGTGGCTCGCCTGCGCGACTTGCGACGGGTGCGTTTAAGTTATCGCCTTGGGAATTACAACAAGGAGACACTCATGTACGCAATTGTGAAAACAGGTGGAAAGCAATATAAGGTTGCCCCTGGCGATGTGCTTGCCATCGAGAAGCTTGATGCACAGGTTGGGGATACGGTTGAGCTGAAGGCAATCTGCATCGTTGATGACGCTCAGGTTGAAGCTGATCCTATCAAAGCTGCTCAGACTACGGTGACCGCCACTGTCCTTGAGCAGTTCAAAGACACTAAGAAGTTGGTGTTTAAGTTTAAGAAACGCAAGAACTATCACAGGCTGCGCGGTCATCGTCAGCAATTAACCCGCATTGAAATTGCCTCTATAGGTTCTCATAAGGCACCGAACAAGAAGGTTCAGGTCAAGAAGGCAGCAAAGCCTGCAACTGAAGAATCTGAAACAACTGATAAAGCCGAGTAAGGCAAGGGAGGGAAACTCATGGCACACAAGAAAGGTTTAGGTTCTACTCGCAATGGCCGCGATTCCCACGCGAAGCGTCTCGGCGTGAAAAAATTCGCTGGTGAGTACGTTAGGGCAGGCAATATTATTGTGCGTCAGCGTGGTACCCACTTCCATCCGGGTATCAATGTTGGTCGTGGTAAAGACGACACACTGTTTGCGCTCTGCGATGGTACCCTCGAGTTTGTGAACGGTGTTAAACGTCGCATTCATGTTCATCCCCTTAAAGAAGCTGAGGTCTAAGGGGTTACAGGCGCTGCGTTGAAGCTTTGAGGGCAAAGCTGTATAAACGAGCCTGGGGCAGATGCGCTCCGGGCTCGTTTTATATAAGGGATGTATTTACTAAGGAAATCTATGTTCATTGATAAGGTGCGTATTCACGTGATGGGCGGCCCGGGAGGTGCGGGCTGTATGTCTTTTCGTCGTGAAGCACACGTGCCTAAAGGCGGGCCCGATGGCGGTGATGGTGGTAATGGCGGTGATGTGATCATTGAAGCTGATGCTAGTGTATCGTCGCTTATTGACTATCGTTTCAAACACCACTTCAAGGCCGAGCGGGGAACACATGGCAAGGGTGCGCGTATGCACGGTGCTACGGGAAGTGATCTGGTACTCAAAGTTCCTCTTGGCACCTTAGTGCGAGAATATGACGATATAGCAAAAGAATCGGGTGAGATTATCGCCGACCTTACTCACGATCATGAGCGCGTCATTGTGGCACATGGTGGCATAGGGGGTCGCGGTAATATTCATTTTGTTACTTCAACGAGACGTGCTCCGGCTTTTGCTGAGCTAGGGGAGCCTCCTGAAGAATGTTGGGTTGAGCTTGAGGTCAAGCTTATGGCTGACGCGGCGCTTGTGGGAATGCCATCAGCAGGAAAGTCGTCTCTTATAGCGAAGATCAGTGCTGCTCGTCCAAAGATTGCCGATTATCCGTTTACCACTCTCGTACCGAATCTTGGCATTGTGACAAGTGACGATTACAGCTTTGTTGCAGCCGATGTTCCGGGTTTGATCGAAGGGGCGCATGAGGGACGCGGTTTAGGGCATGAGTTTTTGCGTCATATAGAACGCACAGCGCTGATTGTGCATGTTGTTGATTTAACAGGGGATTGGGAAGGACGTGATCCCTTAGAGGATTATGAGACCATCAATCGAGAGTTAGCATTATATGCAGATGACTTGGCACATCGTCCGCGCATTGTTGTGGCGAACAAAATTGATGTATCTGGTACTGATGAGGCTTGCAGACGTCTTGAAAAGCGCGTACGTGAGGATTCTCTTGCCGCAGTAGGGGGTGATGAGTTCGCTTCAAGTCCCATTGACCCAAAGCTTTATTGCATTAGTGCACTTACTGGAAAAGGGGTTGACTCTCTGAAGGCGGCGATCGCTCATCGAGTGCATGAGCTTCGCACGGCAGCGCGTAAGGAAGAAGCGCAGCATATGTCCTATGATCGCGTATGGGAATTGCGTCGCAAACAGCGTGAGGATGCCTTTGAGGTGCGCAAACTATCTGAAGGAGTCTTTCGTATTGAAGGAAGCCGTGTTGAACGTATGGTGGTACAAACGGACTGGGAGAATGATGAAGCCATCGCGTTTTTGCAGCACCGCTTCAAAAAAATTGGTGTTGATGCTGCCCTAGAGCAGGCGGGTGTGTGTGATGGCGATGAGGTGCGCGTTATGGAGCATGCCTTTGAATACGAGTCATCACGGATGCACGATGATATCTATCGAGAACTCGAGGTGTAAAAACACCATGTCAGATAAACACAACAGGATGGATTGTTCGACAGTGCGAACACTTGTGGTGAAAATAGGGTCTTCTACGCTTACCGACTCAGAAAGTCGCATAGACTTTCCTTATCTTCAATCAATTGCTGATCAAGTGGCAACTATAAAAGCGATGGGTTGGCAAGTTGTTATTGTGACTTCGGGAGCCATTGCCTGCGGGCTTGAGGCTCTTGGAATCGAAAAGCGTACACATGATATGCCAAGCTTACAAGCTGCAGCATCAGTAGGACAAAGCTTTCTTGCTGCGGCCTATACCAGGGCTTTTGCGAAACATGGCATTACAACATCAACTGCACTACTGACGCGTCGCGACACCGCTGATCGCATTGCGTATCTGCATGCACGTGATACGCTCTGTCGCCTGCTTGATTTGGGAGTTGTTCCTGTTGTCAACGAAAATGATACCGTTTCAGTTGAACAGATACGTTTCGGAGATAACGACACACTTGCTGCTCTTGTGGCGTTTTTAGTAACGGCAGATAAGGTAGTTATCCTTTCCGATATCGATGGCCTTTTTACTGCGAATCCGCATCTTGACTATAACGCCCGGTTGATTTCACGCGTCGAGCGTATTGATGAACACATCATGTCGGTTGCTGGTGCTGCGACAACAACAGTTGGCTCGGGCGGTATGACGACAAAAGTGCAGGCAGCACGCGTTTTAATGGCAGCTGGTATTCCGCTTATTGTGTGCAACGGGCACATTCCCAATGCAGTGGTTGATGCTGTTGCGGATCGCCCTATCGGAACACTGTTTGTTGCTGCTCAAAAAGCGCATGAAATTACACCCCGTAAGCTTTGGATTGCGCTTGGCAGTGTAGTGAAAGGCGCACTAGTGGTGGATGAAGGTGCGCAGCAAGCTTTAATGTCGCACGGAAGTTCCTTGTTGGTAGTCGGTGTTGTGCGCGTTGAGGGTAATTTTAGCGAAGGGGACATTGTTGACGTGCAAGATATAGCAAACCACTTGATTGCCCGGGGGCGCGTATGTGCGTCAAGTGATGCGATTACCTTGGCCTGCGGGCGCACCAGTGATGAGTTGCGTGTTAATCGCTTGCTTGCTCCTCTGGCTGACAAGCCGCTTATCCATCGTGATGAGCTGATCGTGTTCGACTAGATAACTTTGTGTTTTGTTCGGTGTTTATCGAGCTTTACAGGAGTCATTAAGGCGCTCCAAAACAGTGTAAACAGTCATGTGTGCACTAGCCAGAACGCTTGCCATTGTTTTTTGCTCCACTTACACATTCAGCTTTGTTTCCTTTACCTGTCTTGTATGGTTGATGCGCTATGATGGTTTCGCGTGCCAAAGTAATGAACGGAGGCCTGCGTGGATACAAGCTTAAACGAACAAACAGCATGTACAGACCTGCTGGAGCATGAGGTTCGCAGTGTTGTTGAAGCTGCACGTGTTGCATCGCGTGGCATCGCTTTAACCTCTGATTTTCAGCGAAATGAGGCTTTGCGTGCGATGGCGCAGGCCTTAAGAACGCACACGCCAGTCTTGCTTGAAGCAAACGCTGCTGATGTGTGTATTGCTCAGGAAGCGGGCACAAAAGAAAGTCTTATTGATCGCTTATTGCTTACACCAGAGCGCATTGAGGATATGGCTGCAGCGCTTGAGGATCTTGTTTCTCAGGCTGATCCGGTTGGTCAAATACTTGAAGAACGGACGCTTCCCAACGGTATTAAGCTTGAACGCATAAGCGTGCCTCTTGGTGTGGTTGCTGTGGTGTATGAGGCACGACCGAATGTTACTGCCGATGCGGCGGGTATTTGCTTGAAGGCGGGCAATGCCACTGTACTGCGCGGGGGAAGTCTTGCTACTCGTTCGAATGCTGCTATGACGGCTGTGCTTGCTCAAGCTGCCATTGATGCGGGCATGCCACAAGGTTCAATTACTTCGATTGCATCTACCGATCGTCGTTCGGCTGATGTGCTTATGCAGCTGTATGGACTCATTGATGTTTTGGTACCGCGAGGCGGTGCTGGTTTGATTCAACACTGTATTCAGCATTCAAAAGTTCCAGTCATTGAAACAGGTACGGGTAACTGTCATATCTACGTGCACGAAAGCGCTGACCCTCAGATGGCACGCGATATCCTTATCAATGCAAAATGTCGTCGCTATGGCGTTTGTAATGCAGCAGAAACTCTGCTTATTGATCGTTTATGTGCACCTGCATTGCTGCCCGATTTACTTGGAGCTCTGGCAGAAAAACATGTTTTGATTCATGGTGATGCTGAGACGTGTAAGATCGCACAGGCTATAGGTCTGCTACAAAATCGCGACTTTTGTGCTGCAGATGAAAGCGACTGGGAAACAGAGTATCTTGCTCCTGAGATCGCCGTTCGTTGCGTGAGTGGTCTTGAAGAAGCTATTGAGCACGTAAACCGCTACAGCACCAAACATTCAGAAGCAATTGTTGCTAACGCACAGACACAGGATGGCGCAGCGGCTATTGAAACCTTCCTTGCACGTGTTGATGCAGCTGCGGTGTATGCGAATGCCTCAACAGCATTCACCGACGGTGGTCAGTTTGGACTTGGTGCAGAAATTGGTATCTCGACGCAGAAGTTACATGCACGTGGTCCCTTTGCAGCTGAGGCTTTAACTTCGTATAAATATGTTTTGCACGGCACGGGGCAGATTCGTGCATAGATGAGCGTCCGAGAAGAGAGCGACGATATGACGCGTACCTGCTGTGCTACCACAGCTACTACTTCGATAGCTGCTACAGCCAACGGGTGTACACGTGATCTGCCGAGTGTGTCAGGTTCAAGTGATGATGCGCCTTCACATTGGGTCATTTGTGAACGTTTTGACCATTTAGGTGCTGATGGCTCCCCTGTGCGTCTCGGTATCATAGGAGGCACTTTCGATCCTATTCATGTTGCTCATCTTGCCTGTGCTGAACAGGCGCGCGAGGCATATCAGCTCGATGCTGTCATCTTTATGCCCGTTGGCATTCCGGTATTCAAAAAACATCAGTACGTGAGTGCGGCTTCCGAGCGCTTAGCTATGTGTCGACTAGCTGTTGAGAACAATGCAGCTTTTGATGTCAGCTCTATTGAAATTGATCGCGGTGGTGACACGTATACGGTTGATACACTCTGTCAACTTCGTGCGCATTACCCCGATAATGTGGAGCTATTTTTTATTACTGGGGCAGATGTCGTGCGCTCCATTGTGTTTTGGAAGGAAAGCGCTCGACTAGCCCGTTTAGTGCGTTTTATTGCTGTGACGCGACCCGGTTTTGATTTAGATGCTGCGCGTTATAATCTCGAGCGTGCTCCGGAGGGTTTTTCCGTCGATTATCTTGAAGCAACGTCACTTGCAGTATCATCAAGTGAGTTACGTGCTCGTGTGGCGGCAGGCAAATCCATTCGCTATCTCACTGTGGATGCCGTATGGCGCTACATTGAGGCACAAGGTCTGTATAACAACGCGAGATCATAAATGGACGTTTTAGGGATAACATTTTACGAAACGTGTTGCCAAGAGTTGTGTAGTCGGGTAGGCAAAAAGCGTTATGAACACGTGTTAGGTGTTGCGTCTGAGGCTCAGCGACTAGCACGAATCTATGGATATGATGAGCGTCATGCACGCTTGGCAGGCTTACTTCATGATTGGGATAAAGGTTACGATGATGAAGCAATTCGTTTGCGAGCACATGAGCTTGGTCTAACCATCGATCCTTTCGTCGCGCAGCATATGCCGCGTGTGTTGCATGGCATGACAGCAGCTTGTGCACTGGCGCGCGAGTTTCCCAATATCCCCGATGATGTTATTCAGGCTATTGATCGCCATACGATCGCAGCGTATCCAATGGATCCACTTGATATGATTATCTATATTGCTGACGCGCTTGAGCCTACGCGTTCGGGCAGTCGTGTAGATATGTTGCGGACACAAGTAGGGAAGCTAGGGCTTGAAGCCTTGTTTATTGAGGTGTATCGCCATTGGTTGGTGCTTATGCTTGAACGGGGTTTAACCTTGCATCCAAATACGCTTGACATATGGAATAGCTGGATGATTCATCAGAAAGACAAGCGCACATGAGGTGCGTTCTTGAAAAGGCAATAGAGTATAAAAAATAGCAAACGATCGTATGTGATAAGAAAGGATCCATTGTAGGTATGACCAATGAAGCACAAAGTGGTCACGAGAATCATGCTGCAGGAACGGCACACAAACAGCCGCGCGAGTGTGCAATTATTGCAGCGCGAGCTGCTGATGAAAAAAAAGCAACAGATCTT
>CAZXOF010000062.1:0-6661 GCA_964642255.1 uncultured Eggerthellaceae bacterium
ACATATCAGAAACACAGCACTGATCTCCTGAAAGCGCAGCAATAGCGGCCTCTTGTATGGCTGTAAACTGACCAGAATCAAGATTGTTCTTTACGGTGCCAAGCGCTTGTACTGCCTGCTCATTACCACAAGCAAATGCAATGCGCCAACCGGTCATGTTGTAGGGCTTTGACAGGCTAAAGAACTCAATACAGCATTCTTTTGCGTGCGGTCTTTCAAGAATGGATGGCGCTTGATAGCCGTCAAAACATAAATCGCAGTACGCATTGTCATGTGCAAGTAGAATGTCGTGCTTAAGACAAAATGCAATCGCCCGATCAAAATATTCTTCGGTGGCACAAGCTCCTGTTGGATTGTTTGGATATCCAAGAAACATGATTTTGGCTTTAGCTAGTATCTCAGGTGAAATATGGTCAAAGTCAGCAAGAAAACCGTTTTCTTCACGCATAGGCATGAAATAGGTTTGAGCATGCATAAGCGTTGCACCACCGGAATATACCGGATAGCCAATGGAAGGTGCAAGCACATAGTCACCTGGGTTTACAAAGGCTGTGTGTAAATGTGCAATACCCTCTTTACTGCCGATCAGGGCAAGTGTTTCGGTTTTTGGGTCAACGGTAACTCCAAAACGGCGCTTCATCCAATCGGCACATGCCGTGCGATATTCTAGTGACCCGGCGTAGTCGGGATACTGATGATAGACCGATTTGCGGATAGCACATGCCATCGCATCGACAATGTGGTCGGGGGTTGGCATATCGGGATCCCCTATACCAAGCGATATAACATCAATGCCTTGTGCTTTGAGCGCATCGCGCTTGGCATCAATTTGTGCAAAAAGATATGGTGCAAGACAATTCAAAGACTCTGCTGTTTGCATATAAGCTTCTCTACTCCTTTATACGATTTCCTATCAATGGCTGATTGTGATATGTAGTACGCAGGTATTATAGCGTGATAGTTCCTTCAAAGCTTTTTGTGGCCGGTCCGGTCATCAACACATTTCCTTCATTCTCCCAGCTGATATGAAGTGTACCACCCGATAGCATAATATCGTTCGCACGTTGACTGCGACCTGTTAGCGTTGCGGCAACCGATGTTGCGCACGCACCTGTACCGCAGGCAAGCGTTTCGCGGCAGCCTCGTTCAAAGACGCGCATTACAATTGAATCATTGTGCACTTCAGCAAATTCCACGTTTGTTTTCTCGGGAAAAGCGTTGCAGGCCTCAAAAAACTCTCCAACAGTATCAACATCAAAAGTTTCAAGCGACTTCTCATTCGTTCCCCGAAAAGCATTCTCGGGAAGCGCTGTCCAATCATCAATGAAGCAAACTGCATGTGGATTACCCATCGACACGCAGGTGAAATAAAAACTTCCCCAAGGAGAATCAATGGGTGCAGCAGCAACATAGGCCTCACCATCAGGTGAGATAGCGTTGGGCATAAGAGTAGTCGGAATAAGTTTGGGATCAAGAATTGGTTTACCCATATCAACTGTTGCCATTGTAAGCAGGCCATCGGTATCTTGCTTAAACGATATAGGCTTAGGACCAGCAAGTGTATCAGCAACAAGATGGCCAGCGTTGCTACTCACCATGTTTGAATCAACAAGAAATTTTGCGAAACAGCGTACACCGTTACCACACATCTGAGCTAGAGATCCATCAGCATTAATGTAGTGCATGTAGGCCGCACATTCAGGGCGCGTTGATGGGCGAACAAGAATGATACCATCCGCCCCCACACCAAAGCGCCTATCGCAGATATGCATGATCTGATGTGCAGAAAGCTCTATTGCAGAATTCGGATCAGCTATGACAACAAAATCATTGCCGAGCCCATGTAGTTTTGTGAAGGTAAGTTGCATAAATCTATATGCCTTTCGTGTCATACTCTTTACTTTACATACGTGCTTGTTTGACGCTCATAGTCAGCACAAATAAGATGCGCACTATAATCAACATCGTCTTTATTTGCATCAATCCATGTAATACGCCGATCTTTTCTAAACCATGTACCTTGACGCTTTGCATAGCGCCGAGTTGCGCGTTTGATATCGCTTAAAGCCTCGTCAAGCGACTGTTCGCCATCGAGAGCTCGCACGATTTCTTTATAGCCTATCGCCTGCACAGCCGTCATGGCATCTCTAAAACCATTTCGCAAAAGGCCTTCCACTTCGGCTATCAGTCCGGCAGCAAGCATCTGGTCAGCACGTTGTTCGATACGCTTGTATAACACATCGCGTTCAACAGAGAGACCATATAACAGTGCGGGAACTGCTGGCTCAATTGAAGAGAGGTACTTTAGTCGTTCAGCATACGATGTTCCACTCTCAAGAAGTTCAAAAGCTCGTACAACACGTCGTACATTGTTGGGGTGCAGCACCGCCGCACTTTGTGGATCGCGTTTATTTAAGTGTTCCCATAAGGCTTGTGCGCCATACGTTTCTGCAAAGGCTGTAGCCTCAATGCGAACCTTATTTCCCACCTGTTCACCTGCAGGAAACTCATAAGCGTCAATGGCAGCTCGCACATAAAATCCCGTACCACCAACAAGAACAGGGAGTTGATCGCGAGATGCAATATCCCTAAAGATGGAACGAGCATAAGTTTGGTATTGTGATGCTGAATACGGCTCACCAGGGTCTATCAAGTCAAGACCATGATGAACAACAATACGTTTGTGTTTGGGCAGCTTGCCTGTACCTATATCCATACCGCGATAGATCTGCATGGAGTCAGCGCTTACAACTTCTCCACCAAGACGTTTAGCAACAAGTTGTCCAACAGCTGACTTTCCTGATGCAGTTGGCCCAACAATCACCACGATCGGGCGCGCATATTCTGCCGCTTTATGAGGCAATTGTCTGTTCATGAATCATGGTGCCGAACAGATACCACGTTTTTGCCTTTTCAACATGTACTTGCACAATATGACCGGCAAGAGTATCAGGCGAAAGTAGTGGTGGGCACAAAGCATGTACCACCTGACCTTTAGGGCTTTTTCCAGAGAACAGATCAGGATTGCGTTTTGAGGGACCTTCAATCAAGACATCGACAACTGAGTCAAGATCCTTTTGATTTTGCTTATAAGCACTTTTTTGCACCACATCAACAAGCCGATCAAAGCGCTGCTGAATCTTTTCGCGACTTGAAACATTTTCTAACTTTGCCGCTGGTGTGCCATCACGCTTCGAATAGATAAAGGTAAATACCTGGTGATAGCCAACACGTTTGACAAGTTCATAAGTTTGTTCGAAATCATCGTGTGTCTCAGTAGGAAAACCAACGATGATGTCGGTTGATAGCGCAATATCAGGTCGTGCATCACGTAACTTATCTACCAATTCAAGATAGTGTTCGGCGGTATAGCGCCGATTCATGCGTTTGAGTACGGCATTTGAACCAGATTGAACAGGTAAATGAAGAGAAGGCATCAGTGAAGGAAGCGTCTTAAAGCTCTTAATTACTTCATCTGCAAGATCTTTCGGATGACTTGTAACAAAGCGAAGACGTTCAATTCCCGTCTCATCAATGCGCTTTAACAGCTCGGAAAAGCGTGGTGATCCATACAGATCGCGACCATACGAGTTGACATTTTGTCCAAGCAAAGTGATTTCTTTTACACCAGCTTCAACGTAACTACGCGCCTCGGCAACAATGTCATCAAACTCACGCGAACGTTCACGTCCGCGCACATAGGGAACAATACAAAAGGTACAAAAATTATTGCAGCCTGTGGTAATAGGAAGCCATGCGGCCCACGTATGTTCACGCGTTGTTGGTAAGTCTGTTGCAAAAGAATCAGAGGTTTTGAGCACCTCAACCTGCTGTCCACCGCTTTTAAGCACCGTCATTATCATGCTGGGAAGAGATGCAAGATTTTGTGTCCCAAACACAATGTCGATATGGCGCAGCTCATCGGCAAGTTTTTGTCCATCACGCTGACCGATACAGCCACCTATCGCGATAATGCGCTTTGTAACAGGTGAGTTTTGCCGCAGAGGAAGTGTACGCATGGTAGCGGCCTGACCATACAAACGAACATCGGCAGCCTCACGCACACAACAGGTCATGAATACAACAATATCTGCCTCATCAAAGTTTTTGACATGCAAAGCGCCGAGTCCATCGAGCATGCCTTGCACACGCTCGGCATCGTGGCGATTCATCTGACAGCCAAATATTTGAACGGCATAGGTATACCCGATTAAATCATTCATGACAAATGGGCTGTGCTTGAGTGATATGGACCTGTTCTTGACTCTTCAAAGAAGTACGACAAGAACGCGGTTCAATGGCAAATCGAATAGCTGTTCGGTATTCTCCATCGATGACAATGTCGGCAAAAGCCGGAACACATATGAGTTCAATACCAACCGGTGAAAGAAACCCACGCGATATGGCAATTGCTTTAACTGCTTGATTAACCGCTCCGGCTCCAATCGCTTGTAGTTCAACAAAAGAACCATCTTTAATCATGCCAGCAATGGCTCCTGCAACAGATGCCGGAGAAGATTTCGACGAGACCTTTAGGAGGCCGATTTCTGTCTGACTATCATTTATAGAGGACACAGACGCTCATTTCGTTCGTGATTTGTTTTAGCTGCTACTATGCTTCTTTAAGCAATCGCTGTTCGTATCAATCAAATGCTTTGCGCGACTCATTGTAACCAATCCCCCTTAAAGCCGCAATGCACTGCTTGAAACAGGGATATGCGATCTGCCCTGAAAGCATATGGGTAGGTTATCTGAGTAGGCTACGAGAGTAAGTTACGCAGGCAGATTACGCGTAGATAAGTAGATGCTTGTCCACGTTCGTTTTCAATGAGTACGATCTCTGGCAACATAAAAAAGAACAACAAAGTACCCTAGAGTTTGCTTAGCTTTGATCTTGACGACGAAGCGGAACTGATACAACAAGCCGATCCCCTTCTATACGTGCCGATACTTCGACATCGCGGTCAAGATAATATGCTTCAGCAAGCTCCTCAAAAGCAACAGCTGCTCGTTGAGCAAAGGTGGCAACATCATGTGCGTCAATGCGCGGACGACGTTCTGGTCGGCTATTTTGTTCGCTTTGCACCGTGGTTGCTTGCCGTTTTATATTCGCAGCCTTTTTTGTAGTGTCTATAACAAAACCTTCGTGCTCTATGCGCTCAAGAAGGGGGGGTGTGCTTGCAATTGTTCCGTTAAGAATGCGACGTGCTGTACGATTAGATAGTGAAAGACCTAAGTTAGCAGCTCGTGCGACAAAGTCAGCCTCATCGAATGCAAAGGCAAGTTGCTTACATACAGGAATATGATCTGTGTCTGCGGCAAAGGCACGCATACTCGGTGCGACAATTGCACAAGCAAAGCTATAGAGTGTTGCTGCGATTTCTGCGGGTGAACCAAGATAGACACTAACAGCTCGTCGATTTTCAAGCGCAAATTCACATGCGGTACGCAACAAATTGCGTGGACCACGTATACGAACCATTCCCTCTTCGGATGCTATAAAGGATGGAAAGCTTGACTGATCTTTGCGCTCGCCAAGCTGATCAGTATCCGTAAGGACTGAAACTGCAGTACCAAGGGCTGTATTTGATGAGCAAATACGCGCTTTTAAAGCATTCTGAGAGATGGAATACAGCGCCATACCGCGTCCATGAACTCCCCAGGTATCCATGCGCATTGTGTCCAGCTTTGATGTAACGCGCGGTTCAAATACCAGCTCATGTGCTGCGGGCGGAATACCACAGCCATCATCAATGAGCACGATATGTCGGCGATTTCCTTCTCGTGATAGCGCTACAAAGATCTGATGTGCTTCGGCATCACGGGAATTACGCAGAAGTTCTACTAGGATATCCTCGCTTGACCTAATGTCTTGAATTGCTTGACGACGTTCTGCTTCATCAACACGAAGGCGAACAAAGCCATTTCCTAAGTCGGCCTCGATACGCAAATGACGTGCGCTCGGGGTCGCCTCAATAAATGAGGCAAGCGAGGGTGATTGAGACTGCTGCTTATTTGGCGTAGTCAACGGCGCGGCTTTCGCGGATGACAACCACTTTTACCTGCCCGGGATATTGCATCTCGTTTTCAATTTGGTGAGCAATGTCATGTGCAAGCACAACTGTCGTTGCCTCATCAACAACTTCAGGTGCAACCATAACACGCACTTCGCGACCCGCCTGAATTGCGTAAGTACGCTCGACGCCCTTGTGGGAATTAGCAATCTCCTCAAGCTTTTCAAGGCGCTTTACATAGGTGTCGATAGTTTCCTTGCGTGCACCCGGTCGAGCTGCCGATACTGCATCGGAAGCTTGAATTAACACGTCGAGCACACAATTAGGTTCAATATCGTTATGGTGGGCTTCAATGGCGTGCACAATTTCAGGTCGCTCTCCAAAACGGCGAGCAAGATCTGCGCCGATGACAGCATGACTGCCTTCGACCTCATGATCAACCGCCTTGCCAAGATCGTGCAGTAATCCGGCACGCTTTGCCGGAGCGGGGTCAAGTCCTAGTTCAGATGCCATAACGCCAGCAATATAGGCAACCTCAAGCGAATGGTTGAGAATGTTTTGGCCATATGAGGTTCGATAATATAGACGCCCTAATGTGCGTACAAGTTCTGGGTGAAGGTCATGCATCCCAATGTCAAAGACAGCCT
>CAZXOF010000063.1:0-6500 GCA_964642255.1 uncultured Eggerthellaceae bacterium
GCCTTCGCCTCTTTAAGACCAAGACCAGTAACCTCACGAACCACCTTAATAACCGCAATTTTATTGTCACCAAAGCCCTCAAGCACTACGTCGAAGCTGCTCTTCTCCTCGGCAGCAGCAGCCTCCGCAGGAACAGCAGCAGCAACCGCAACCGGAGCAGCAGCAGATACACCAAAGGTCTCTTCAATATCTTTTACAAGTTCAGAAGCCTCAAGAAGCGTCATTTCTTTAAGAGCCTCGATAATTTCTTCACGAGTGATAGCCATGTTTTTATTCCTTTCACCTCAGTCAACGTATGCCAGCTTTTATGTCATAAACAGGTGCTCCCACGTTATTCACTACCAGCACACCATGCCTTTATTTTTGTGTCTCCTACATAGGAACAGGCAGGGTGCAGGTGCGCTATGCAGCTTCTTTTTGGTCTGCCACTGCTTTTGTGGCCTGCGCAAGACCACGCGGAACACCACCCAGAGCAACAGCCAAACCACGAGCAACACCAGAAACAGCACCAGCAATCTGAGCGTAAAGCTCTTCGCGTGTAGGCAGCGAAGCAATTGCCTCAACCTCGGCAACAGACAGAATCGCGCCGTCCATAAGGCCACCTTTAATTTCAAGCGTTTCGTTTGCCTTGGCAAACTCTTTGACAACCTTAGCTGCAGCTGCAACGTCCTCGCCTGCAAACACAAACGCACTTGGGCCTTTCAGCAGATCATCCATTGTTGGAAGATCCGATGCTTGTAAGGCAAGACGCATAATGGTGTTTTTATATACCTTCATATGTGCGCCCGCTTCACGTATGCTGACTCGAAGTTCTTGGATTTCTTTCACCGACAAACCGCAGTAATCAACAATCCAGACAGCACTGGCCTGCTCTAAATCGGACTTGATTTGCACAAGTGTTTCTTGATTTTTGATGTTGGGCATAGATACACCTCCTTCACATGAGTTCGGATTCCGCTCCGTCATCATGTAGAACCGCACACAAACAAAACGGCTCCCACCAGATCAGTGGGAGCCGGCACATTAGCATGCTCAGCAACCACCTCGGCGGGTCGCATCATACGATGCGATTAAACCTTTACGGTACCTGCTGTCTTTGGCAGCGGAATTGTTTTATCTGAATGCCGCGCTTGTCGCACAGCCGCTTCATTATAAGTGCCTGTCCAGTGATGTCAAGTTTGGGAACTCTTCTTGAAAACGCATCCTTGCAAAAGCAGCGGCGCTCTGTCATACTATCGTGGCCGTGCCAAGAGGCACATGCGGTCCCCATAGTCTAGAGGTTAGGACGCGGCCCTTTCAAGGCTGAGACACGAGTTCGATTCTCGTTGGGGGCACCATAAAAAATCGCAGGTCAGATAGCTTACACTATCTGACCTGTTTGCTTTACGAAAGGAAAGAGTGCCATGACTGACACCAACACGAGCAGTTCTGACATCTCATTTGGCGAGCACTCCCTATCCTCTAACGACAACCTTGAAACCACCACAGCACCATATACACCTTCACCCTATCAACAGCCCTTCACGAACAATGCTCCTAATATATTTTCTTATAGTTCAGATTTCGGGTCGAGCCAAACGTATCAAACAACATCAAGTGGTTTCGTGCAAGATATGCAACAGTCAGCCCCTCCATCAACAAGCAAAGCGCTTGGTGCGCTTATGTGCGGCATCTTCGCCATTGTGCTTGTTTGGATGCCATTTGTTGGTATTGTGCTTGGTATTGTAGCCTGTGTACTTGGAGTAAGCGCGACCAAAATCGCTCGGAACAAAAGCGCACTTGCCGCTCTGATCACAGGCGGCATTGGTATCGGAGCAAACTTGGTGTTTTGGCTTGCCGTAATACTTGTATTTGCAGCAGCGTATTCAATATATGAGACGGAAGATAGCCTCTTTACTGATTTATTAGAAGACTCAACTGTTTTATCGGAAGAGGAATATGATGTCGCCACCCTTGTCGCGCAGCGCTTTGATGAACTAAACGCCTTATCAGAGGATGAGCTGGCTGAAATTGGCGCCGAACTTGACACGCTCTTCAGTTCACTCATTGGCTTTTCATTTGCTGATTTAGGTATCGAATCAACCGAAGTTGCCCTGTGGTATACAACCGACTTAAGTTACGAAATAACGTATGTAAATCTTTACCCATCAATCAATTCGGGCACCGTAGGAGTATGGCTTGAAACGCATAACTATAGTGCCGCACTCTTGGAATTTAGTGGTATAGCTGTCGCCTTCCTTGCATCAGAAGAAGCATCCAGCATGTCAGAAGCAGATGTGTCAGCTACCCTTAGACAACTGTTCTATGAGACACTTGCTTCAGTATCGGATGACGGACAAAGCAGCTATCTCATGATTGACGTCACCCTTATTGATGATTCATGGGTGATCGATGAGGATGTGTGGGAAAGTGAAATCGACTATGCCTTTCAACTCTCGACAACATACTGACATACATAGTAAGTAGCACGGGTTATCAACCAAGTAACGCTCACCCACTGCTTTCTATGTTATTCCTGCAAATTTAGTGATGTACGCACATCAAACAAAGCAGATGTCAAGGCTTCAAATAACTCAACATGAGCATCACTATATGACATGCTGGTCATAATAGACAATACATAGGTATGCCCATCTGCTTCGATAATACCAGCATCGCATATGGCATTATAAATAGGCGTAGAACTTGAAATCCATCCAGCCTTATTACGCACAACAAGATCTTGGATACCTGAACTCTCTAGGGCAGAGCGAATAAACGACGTCTCGGTTTGGGTAAGCAAATCACCAAGCCATGCAGCCGTTTCTGATTCGGAATTGAGATATTCATACATCTCGGTCCACAATTTTGCAGAACTGCGCACACTGTAGGTAGGAAACCATGAGGATACATTATCAGTAATGACATCATCTGTCCCTAACTCAGTAATCCATTCAGAAAATCCTTCGGCATCGTAAGCAGCACGAAGATATGCAAAGGCGTTATTACTTGAGTTAACAATAGATGCTTCTATAAGTTCACCTACTGGATACGATCCTTGTGCGGTACTACTATACGAGCCTGATCGATCTATCACAGTACTTACAGGGCAGCGATCCATAAGCGACAAACTATCTGTATCAATTAAGGTTTCACATACATATAGTGCATAGAGTGCTTTAAATGAGCTAGCACCATATATTTCCGTATCAGGATTAAAGGATATTCCGTATCCCGATTCTAGGTCATAAAACACAAAACTCACGTTGCCTACAGCCGCAATTGCCTCAATGGCCTCTATAATGACTGCTACTTGGGCATTATCGAGTTCTATTGCATCACGATCTGAAAGAGAGAATACTTGAACACCCTCATCACTTGAAATGGAATCGAGTGCTAAAGCACTTGGAATGAACTCTGTTACCTCCCACACCTCTTCTTCGTCTACTGATGCATCAATATCACTTACCTCATCGAATATAGCAGGACTGCTTGTATCGATATCAACTGATGCATCTTGATCCTGCTGGCTAATCCCTATAAAAATACACACACCCACAATAGCAGCAAACACGACACTAACCGCAATACCTGGCATAGAGTCAAGCAAGCTGCGATTGTGCTTGATATAATGCAGCACTTTTTTAGTATTAGATGAGCAATGCGTAGTAGGTGAGTAGTGACGACGTGGCGTGCGCGTTAGCGCGAAATGATTTTCTATATCTGTCCGTTGATTATGTACGTGAGATTGAAGTGTCTTGGAGGTATGTGATACACATTCGCGTGCTTTGGGCATACTTACTTGAGAATAGCGCACCGTAGGCTCATGCGTCTTGGATGTATGCCCGTGCGGTTTTACCGCATCAAAGGTAACGGTTTGCTGGACAGCTGACTTTTGTGCACGTGTGTAAGTGCGACGTGAAAACGATTGGGCCTTCACTCTTTCCGTCTTATTGTTATTCATATCCGAATATATGGCTTCACAAGATCTTACATGTCTTAGGTACTGATGGCGAGACACTCACAATAGCTGTTCGCCATCAAACAGTCCTTATGGTGTGCCACGGTTCTCTGCGAACAGACCTTATTTGTCAATACGCCCTCATTACATATATCAAGTACAAGACTGGGGCTATAAGCCCAAGACCGCACCGTATAAAATAAGGCATCACATATAAGCACTTACTTGCAAGCAAGGCATTCGCAATAATTCATTGCACAATATTGTATGCAACACGTAAATAATCCCAAAATATGCACGCATTATGCACTCACTGAGTTCATAATGCTGATGCTTACCTTATAAAAACTCATGCTTTGCTATAAAACTTGCCTCACAAGGATTAAGAAAGACAATACGTGTACGCACAGCTGTAAACCTTGTATACACGCAAAAATATACACTGACGTTACTTTAAGCAAGCATACATCTACCTAAATATAGGATTGTGTTAGAAAAGCGTTACTAGGACAAAGTGAACTAAAAGACCCTAGGCACGCTCGACCTTGCCGGCCTTCATGCAGCTCGTGCACACGCGGGCCTTACGCACGCGACCCTTACTATCCTTAATACCAATCCGCTGAATATTCGGATGGAACATGCGATTCGTCACGCGGTGTGAGTGACTAATACTACGTCCTGCAGCTGGGGCTTTTCCACAAATTTCGCAAACCTTCGACATCGTTACTAACTCCGTTGTACGTGGTTGTCTTTATATAAACAGCCTTACAACTTTACCACAGAAAAAAACATGTAAGCAAGACTTTATTACTTTCAGATAGCATATGGTATTGCGATAGAATGGGCTTCGTTTTCCGGGAAGGAGCCCTATTTCATGTTTGAGCCGATTAGGATTGCCCCGTCGATACTGTCAGCGGACTTCATGCACCTTGGACGCGATGTTGCCCTTATCGAACAAGCAGGTGCACATTTTATTCATGTTGATGTTATGGATCGGTGCTTTGCACCAAATCTCACTATGGGTGTTGCACTGGTGCGTCAACTAAAGCGTGTAACATCACTTCCTCTTGACATACATCTAATGATCGAAAATCCCGGTGATAAATTACCGTGGTTTCTTGATGCGGGTGCTGACTCTATTACCATGCATGCTGAGGCTTTCGCAAACCCTGACAATATGCTGCATGCTATAGAACTCGTACGTCATGCTAAAGCTCGTGTGGCAATAGCACTTAAACCTCAAACACCTATTCAGGTGCTTACTGATATTATTGATCTGCTTGACATGGTGCTTATTATGAGTGTTGAGCCAGGTTTTTCAGGACAGTCTTATATTGACGGCAGCGATAAACGCATTGCGCAACTTGTTGACTTTGCTCGCGCATCACATGCAACTCCACTGATTGAGATTGATGGTGGCATCTCTCAAAACACAGCAGCACTAGTAGCAGCTCAAGGCGCTGATGTGTTGGTGTGTGGAAGCGCCATCTTTGAGACGTCCGACCCGGCGGAATCACTACAAACAATTGTACAAATTGCAGAATCAGCGCAAAGAGATGCACTTGCCATACGTAGCGTACCGAGTGTCAACAGTACTGACCCTGCCATCACATCTACTCGAGCACTACATACGACATACACAGCATCGCACAACTCAGCTTCGCCTACACAAGACGAAGTGTGCGCCACATACAACGTTACAGATACCGATACGTCTGCCACAGGTGTAACCACCACACATACTGCAAGCGAAAGCGCCACACCTACAAACGCAACAAACCTGTATGAAAACACTGCAACCACAGCAGATGCAACACAAACGGCATTAAATATCACAACTCACCAAGCAAACGCTTATATCTATCTTGATTATGCCGCAACCGCACCGCTGTGTGACGAAGCTGCTGTGGCAATGGCGCCGTTTTTGACGTCAGGACGATCGGCTATCGAAACGCAGGCAAATCCCAACTCCGTACATACACTTGGAAGAAACGCCTTTCAAGCACTTGAAGATGCTCGTAAAACCATTGCACGTGTCGTGGGTGCACATCGTCCTAGTGAACTTGCATTCACTTCAGGTGCAACCGAAGCTGATAATGCGGCCATTGGAGGGCTAGCACGTGCTGCTGTCGAAGCGCATCGACACACAGGCTATGTGCTTGATTATCCGCGAATCGTAATATCGGCCATCGAACATGATGCAGTAACCGCTGCTGCACTTGCTCTTGCAGCCGAAGGTTTCGATATTGTAGAGATTGCGCCTGATGCACAAGGTTTCATTACTTGTAATGCTCTCATGCAAGCCTTAAATGAACAAACCGTGTTGGTAAGTGTACAGGCCGCAAACAGCGAGATCGGATCCTTGCAAAACATAGCTGCACTTGCACAGATTGCCCATGAAGCGGGAGCACTGTTTCACACAGACGCAACGCAAGCACTTGGCAAGATTACTGTTGATATGGAAGCTTGGGGGGTCGATGCGGCATCCTTTTCGGGACACAAGATTGGCGGCCCAAAGGGAATCGGTGCCCTCTATCTACGCACACATACGCCATTTCGT